>JAIFMU010000221.1 GCA_020048285.1 bacterium
AAAAAGAGGGAATGCCGGAGATCGCCGATGAAATCTACCGCGCTCTTCTCGACGAAGGAATCGCTTCGGAAATGTCGGTCAGCGGATCGGTGGGTAAACGGTACGCTCGCCACGATGAAATCGGAACTCCGTGGTGTGTAACCGTTGACGGTGACACGGTAACCGATGGAATCGTAACGGTTCGCGATCGCGACACCCGTGAACAGGTGAAAATCCACAAGGATGAAGTGGTTAATTTTGTGATCCGCAAACTGCGCGAATCTCGGAAATAGGATTTGGTGGGCGATTGCAAATCGCCCGTACACAAACGAAATGTTGGGGCGATCTGCGATCGCCTCTTTTATCATAAAAATGGAGAACAAATGAAACGCATATATGTAGTCATGGGTGGACCTTCGGAAGAACACGAAGTCTCCCTTCGTTCAGGATTTGAAATTATCGCAAATCTAGACCGGTCTAAGTACACCGTGTCAGCGCTAGTTATAGACAAAAAGAAACAGTTCTTTTTTGCTGAAAATGTCGATGGAATCACGCCGGAAGAACTCACCGATCCGAAATCGGCAGAACGATTTAAGGGACCATTCTCCCCCGCCGGCGCGGTTTCCATCTGGCACGGATGTGACCTGGCAATCCTCGGTCTTCATGGTGAATTTGGCGAAGACGGCGTGTTCCAAGGGTATTTGGAAACAATCGGCGTAAAATATACCGGATGCGGCGTCACCGCTTCTGCAATTGGTATGCACAAATCGCAAACCAAAAAGATCATTGAAAATTCAGGGATTCCGACCCCACCTTACTCAATCTGGAGACAAGGCGATAACATCGATCTGATCGCTGCACGCCACGGATTCCCCTGTTTCGTCAAGGCTCCTCAGTCGGGAAGTTCAAAACTTCTGGGCAAAGCGAACGATATGGATCAGCTTAAATCTATGATCGAAGAGTTCAGTAAAGAAGCAATGTCTATTCTCGTTGAAACGATGATCGACGGCGAAGAGTTTTCGTGTCCGGTCCTTGAAGAGATCGACGGCACGGTTCGCGCGCTTACGCCGATCTTTATCAAACCGGCGGAAGGTCATTTCTTTGACTACGAAGCAAAGTATCTCGGCAAATCAGAAGAGATCTGCCCGCCTCCTCACAGCAAAGAGGTGCAGGATCTGATCCGCACTGCCGCGTCGGCAGTACACAAGGTCCTCGAGTGCCGCGGGCTATCACGCACTGATGTTATCCTTAAAGATGGTGTTCCCTACGTTCTTGAAGTAAACACTCTTCCGGGATTTACCAAACAGTCTCTTTTCCCGCAATCCTACGCATCAGAAGGAAAAACATTCGGCCAGCTGCTGGATGTAATTGTGACGAGAGCTCTGAACCGATAATCACCATTTAGCCGGTTTCGATTCAGAAACCGGCTGTTTTCAAATAAGATAGTCAATTTTTGTCGTTTCATTTTTCTAAAAGGATTTTTGGCAAAACCCTTTTTTATTGTGTACTATATTTGTAACCAGCACATCACATTTATAGATTGGGTCACGAATTAGCAGCGCGGGGTTGAAATGACACATGAAGAGAACAATCTTATTCTTATTTTGGATGATGACATTGCAATGTGTTCCAACATCGCATCGTATTTACAGAGACAAGGGTATACAACGTGTCAGGCTCACGACGGATTAGACGGACTCGATTTGCTTTTTGAAAAGCATCCAGCATTGGCTATCGTAGATCTTCACATGCCTCACCTCGATGGCCATGGTTTTTTACGGGAACTGCGTGCAAAAGGGAATAGTACACCGATAATAATCACCACTGGTGAACCTGACATGGACTCGGTGATTGATGTCCTTCAGCACGGAGCCCAAGATTTTATAGTCAAACCATTTAATCTCAATGACATCTTTTTCAAAGTGGAACAAATTCTTGATACCATTCGCCATCACCGCAAAGCGGAACTTCTATCGGAACTTCTTGAACTCCACTCAATTTCAAGCAAACTTGCCGCAACCAGTGATCACAACGAAGTGCTTGACGTGGTATTTCATTCCTGTCTTCAAGCAGTAAACTCTCACCATGGTTATCTTATGCTGTTCGATGATGAACAGCAAAAACTGTCGCTCGTTCGCGCAGTTGGAGAATACCATGGTGCCGAATGCAGTTCCATGGAACATCAAGATGAGTGGCCCGAAGCAAAGTGGGTCTGTATTCACAATCGCACAGTGTACATTCACAATGGCTTATGCGAAATACCTGAACTTTCCGAAATTTCGCAGAGAATTGACGGTGCAATGATCGTCACACCACTACGAGCGGCTGATCAGGTAGTGGGCGTAATCTGCGTCGAAGGATTGGCGGGGGATCAGCTCAACGGCCAATTGGGGCGAAGTCTTCTAGAAATTCTCGCCGCTCAAGCGGGAACAGCAATCAAACACGCCGGACTGTATCACACGTTAAATCAACGGATTTCAGATCTCAATTTCATATCAGACTACGCGGAACAGTTCGTGGGAATGGTCGATCCCGAAGATGTTCTCATCTCATTTCTCGATACGATTCGCGCTTATTTTTCCGTTGATTTTCTCGGCGTACTTCTCCTCAAAAAACGGTTCCATTCATTTCTCTACTGGAGCCACTGCGAAAACTGTTCCGATCAGATTCAGTCCGTCTTACACGAATCTGTAACGTGCTTTAATGATAACAGTTCCCATCAGATTACAGAAAGTCGCGTCAAGCCCTTGCCGCTTCTCCCCGATTTTCAAGCAACGCGTATCTGCCCTTCAGCGTTTGAACATTCGCACTCGATTCCACTCATTTGGGGGGATTTTGAATTTGGCGCATTGGTTCTAAAATGGGAACGAAAACCAGATCAGCTCGAAAATCAACGCAAACTCCTTCGAGGAATCATCAATCAGACCCGATTCGCACTTACTAATGCAAAACTCTATAGTGATATAAAAGAGAACTATCTTCGTACAATTAAAGCACTTGCTATTGCCGTCGATGCAAAAGATGCCTATACTCATGGCCATTCAGAAAATGTGATGCGCTATTCAGAAATTGTCGCTCGCTATCTCAAACTTCCAGAAAATGAAATTGAACGTATCAAAAATGGCGGGTTACTGCATGACATCGGGAAAATCGGCATTCCCGGATATATTCTGAACAAACCGGAACCACTCACCGATGAAGAGTTTAACGGTGTCATGAAAACCCATCCAACGTTGGGTGCGAATATTATTAAAGATGTTCCATTTCTTCAGGAGCTAAATCCTATCATTCTTTATCATCACGAAAACTTTGATGGTACTGGATATCCACTAGGACTTAAAGGTGAATCGATCCCTTTCGATGCGCGGATTGTCCATGTAGTTGATGCCTACGAAGCGATGACCTCAAACCGCCCCTACCGAAAAAGTTTGGGAAGTGCCGAAGCGGTCAAACGACTGCGCGCTTGTTCTGGCGGTCAATTTGATCCAAGCATTGTTTCCATTTTTATTGAATCCATGGTCGATGCAAACGAAATTTCCTTAGAAGACAGCATCTCAATGTAATACAAAAGGAAAACCTAATGGGATATCTGTGGCTCATACTAGCAATTATCGCCGAAGTCATTGCCACCACGGCTCTCAAAGCTTCTGAAGAGTTTACTCGGCTTATTCCTAGTATAGTGGTAATTATTGGATACGGCATTGCCTTTTACCTGCTTGGGCTCGTATTAAAAACTGTTCCAGTGAGCATCGCATACGCAATTTGGTCCGGAAGCGGCATACTATTTATCACTATTGTTAGCGCGCTTTTTTTCAAGCAAACCCCCGATCTTGCAGCGATTATCGGCATGGTGCTGATCGTCTCAGGCGTGGTAGTAATTCAACTCTTTTCAAAATCAGGTGGACATTAACCCACTCATTTTTAGATGTGGTGTGAATTAAATCACCTGCCGATTTTGGTCGGTGAGCTTGTCGAACCGCTTCCCTTCGACAGGCTCAGGGATCAAATAAGTACGTCTATTTCACACCGGAGTAATAAGAAAAAAAGAGCTGTCTCGTCTCCGACCCAGCTCCTCTCACTGCGCTACACGATACTACGTATTTTTAGTAACGAAACTCGTAATAGAGATTCATCCTATAGTCATAGTGTGAAAAATCGTCGCTTTTCAAGGTCGATTTCATCCCCGACGTATTAAATGAAACAATATGTTTGGGGTGGAATCGATAAGTCGCCACCCCCCAAGCTTCAAGCCGGCGAAATTCAGATTCTATTCCGTTCAAAACATCTTCACCATTTCGAATGAAGTAGCGAAGATCCCCATTTAAGTCTAGTTTTTCAGGAATAATGGTCAAGGTTACCCCCACTCTCGGCACATATGTCATAAACAAAACATCGCTTTCATCCTTACTTTGAGTGTACCCAATTCTCGACTTCAATGGAATGACCGGGTATTTAGTCACGATATCCGCTCCGAATCCATTTGAAAGAATCTCGTTGGTACCGGCTGAAAAGGAACTCGTTTCAGAACCGCTATTACTAAAATAGGCGCTCAAGGTATTGTCTACTTCGCCAAACTTTTTGCGATAACTCGAACGTATGTCGAAAATCAATGTTGAATTATCCTTGTCTAACTTGGTATCCATTGCAGATTCATTTTTATCGCGAAAGCTCGACACAGAAAATCCAAACTGAGGAATATCATCACGAATAAACAGGTTAACATTACCTGTAACCTTCGTCGTTTTTGTAGGAACCAATTTCTGTTCATCCACATTGTCTTGATAATAATCAAACTTACCGAAACCAATTATGCGATTATCCAAAAGGCGAAGTTCTTCGCGCACAAAAAAGCCACGCCGATTTGAAGGAACCGATTCATTAAGAAGTGATCGGTAGTTTGAACCGATTTGATAGACCTTAAATTCAAACTTCTCCCGACTCGCGTTGATCGGTGTATTCAATCGAATACCGGCATCAAAGGCAGAAGAGTTTAACACCCCTTTCCCTGCGGGAAGTGGACGAATATTCGGATTGACAATGATCAACGGTTGAAGTTTTTCATCGAAAGTGCCCCATACTGAATATCTTCGTTAAGAACGCTCAGCGCCGCCGTGCTGAATAGAGTGATCCGGTTTTTCCAAAAGGCGAGAGAGAAATCCTGTCCCACAAGAAGATTGTCCTGCGGAACATCGCCGACTATCACCGACGAAAGAACCGTATCAGACCCAATTACCGTTCCTCCAACAATACTTTTTTGGTTAATTGACCCAACTAAATCGCGCACCTTCATCGCCGTTAGCCCATACTTAAACCGTTCACCCGATCCCACGTGAAACCGCGAACCGATCACCTGACGCTGATAAGTGCCCGAGGCAAGATAGAGTGATGAGTCGTTGTGTGAAAGCGTTCGACCTTCAATACGCGCCGCCGAATCAGCGTTTGCGAGAAGTGAACTATCACTGATGAAGGGATCAATCGGCCGTTTGCTAAATCCATAGATTGCGTCAAAGTTGATACGACGCGAAGGTGAAGAGAGGTTTAGTTCAACCCCGCGAACCCGATCACCATTGGCAATAAATTCATTCATCACAGGATTAATGTCACCTACTCCCAATTTCAACTGATGAGTGTACCCAGCAACAGCCCGAAACCGCTGCATAGTTTGAGCGTGAGTATCTTCATCACTGTTAAGATAGAGATTATAGTTATAGAAGAACTTATCCTTATACCCATTTCCCGAAGCACCTAACTCTCCCACATATTTGCTCAGGCTGCTAGTATTGTCAAGTTGATGATTGGTGTATAGAGTTCCAGTATTTACAAAAGAAACTTTTTCAATTGGTTCTGTCGAATCTACGACTAGTGCAGCACCTTTGACAATCACTGAAAATGAAATGATCGAACTGTCTACAAGAACGTCGTTTCGTTCATCATAGATGGTAGCAATATAAAGCTTTAGCGATGCCGGACCGATCAGAGATGGATTCTTAAGAAACTGTTCACTCGGTGTAAAAAAGAGGGAATGATCTTCAATAGAAATTTGCGACGACACATCGATATCATTGTACCACAACCTAAAACGATAACGATCAATATTCGCCATAATTTGGTTATCGAGGGTAAAAACCGCAGAAATCTCATCCGGCAACAACGCTGTGTTATCAGCTGGGTAAATGGGCAAAATTCCAGAGAATGCGATGCTCAACGCACAGAGCACCGCACCAGCTATTGAATGAACTGATGTTTTCATGGTGTGTCCTTATTTTGGGTTAAGATCAACATATTCGATGATCACTCGTTTTGTTGCCCCTAAGCTACTTTTCAGATTCACGTCCAATTCTAAAATAGGCGCACAACGGGCACGAAGAACTGCTGGATCTGCTGACTCCACGGTAATCTGGGTATACGGCGATTCTGGATTGTCAATCGCCACACGTCCCGCGATTACTTCCCACCGCACAAAACTGGTTCCCGTTTTAGGATCACATCGAATCGGCGAAGATTTACCCACAAAAAATTCATCCTTTTTGACTAGTATCGCCGAACTGTTGGGTTCAAACTGCAACTGCGCCAGAACTTTTCTTCCCACAGTCGGTTCAACATCTTTTTCATATTCACTGACGCGAACGAAACGAGCCTGAATAGTTGCATTGTTGCCACGAACGGTGACCATCGTTTTCGCCGAAGTGACTGATCCGATCTGAATAGAACCACTGGTTACTTCCCAACGGGAAAAACGATAATTCGAATCAGGTTTGGCGAAAATTTCAAAGGGAATATTGTCCGTGGCGATATTCACCCCATCAGGAGTTACCGTTCCACCAGCCGAACCACTCAACATCACCTCGCGTCCTTCAACCGACTTACCGCGATCTCCTGAAAGCAGTTGTTGTTCTATTGAACGAAACTCTTCATCAGAAACAGTATCTTTAATCACTGGGCCATCAAGTGCGACAAAGGCTTTCGTCTTGGTAGTAATATCTTTCGAATCGCCTTTTCCATCGAACCGCGACACTTCTACAATGCCAGAAATCCCATATACCGTCGTAGCTTGTGTTTGTGGGCGGATAATTATGAAAAACTTCGTTCCTTTCACCGATGCTACCGAAGTGGGCGTTTCAACCCGAAACTGACGCCCGGATTTTGTGACATCAAAACTCGATTCTCCATAGAGCATTTTCACGGTCTTGTCGATTGCCCCGCTCACTTTTGCCCCTGCTATTTTCAGCTCCGATTTTGGTCTCATCTTAACGGTCGATTTATCATCGAGATACACAAGAGAAGCAAAACCGTCGTTACCAGTTCTCACGGTAGCTTCATTTTTGAGAACAGTACCCATCTTCAGTGGTTTCCACTCAGAAGTTCCTTTAATTTGCATGGACACAGTTCCGGTTATTTTAGCGACAACGGCAATTTCACCAGCACCGAAAAGCATAGTCGGAACCAAGATCATCACAAAAAGTAGTATGGACGTATTTTTCATTATCTCCCCCTTATTCCACTCGAACATTGACAATTTTCAATTCACCGCCAAGAAAACGGCGCTGCAAGAGCAACAACTCTTCGTCAGTCACAACCTTCCCGTTACTTTGCACAGAAATTCCAGCGCTATAATCACGCAACAACGATTCAAAAATCCCGCCAAAGTTCATCGAATAGAGGATAGACATAATAATCTGCTGTGTTTTTGCTACATCCGGATCAATGGTCTGAGCCACTGTAAATGCATAAGGTTCACTGACAAATGAAGCATCAATAACCCCCTTAAGATATCCTGTCACTCGCCAGAGATAGGTAGCTCCAGGAACAAGTGGGCGACTGTAACTTGGATAGTCAAAATAGGGTACGGTTGTTTTTGATTTCACAAGGGGATTTGAAGCAAGAACTTCCAGTGTTCCTTGCCCAGGTTTGCGTTCGTAGATCGCAATTTCAAACACATTTTTGTCCGTACAACGATCGCAATTCTCATACATATTCGGGCGAAGATCTGAAGCCCAACTGAACCGAGGAAACGGCGCTGAAATTGCGATTGAACCATCGTTTCCACTCGCTGCGGGACTTCCCGGAGCGATCAGATCAAGTTGGCTAATATTTACAATTTCCGCTTCCATCTGACCGGCATCTACCAGTTTCACGTGATTGTCAACTCGACCTCGCGCAAGATACATGGATATTTTTATTAAACCTGTGGGAACTGTTCCCGCTGCGAGAATTTTGCTTTCAAAACTTTGATTTTTCATGCGTTCGATACGGTATTTAATGTGAATAGGATTCACACTATTTTCATTGAGAAAATCAGTGCTTAACACTTCGTACCGCTGATTCTCTGCCACAGGAAAAGGATCTGTAGCTCCTTTGTAGAGCGTTTGGATTCCGCCGTCAACGACACTGCTCACAACCTGAATAGTGTAGACTACAATAACATCAGAATAGGCAGTATCTCCAATATTATCAATAACAAGTCGAAAGATAGGTGCACCTCTCCCCGACCCTTCAATGTCGAAATGGGATAACTGGACATTCGTGATAGTTCCGGGCAAGAGAGGCTGAACGGAAATATCCAGCGCAGAACCAACCGTTGGAAACATGAAAAGTGCCGCGGCTACAGCGTATTTCGCTATTGTTTTTCTCATATTCATTGAAACCTCCTGAAAGATTTATTCACTAGTAGTCTACCGCCAACATCCCTAAAATGCAACAATTGTTTCTACTTATTTACCAATGTCCACACGCCATCCCAATCATCTGCCGGGGGCGTGGCCATAAGAGCTGCGCACCGGTCGATATAGACCTGTGCAGGATGACGGCCTTCATCTCCCATAAGTGATTTGGCCTGCTGAAATCTTGCCAATGATTCACTCCACTTTCGCGCTTGGTAGAGTGCAACACCATCGCAAAATAAGGCGCGGTACTGTTTCTCGATTTCAGATTCGTCAGTGGTGACCAATTCATAGGTTTTGACCGGAACACTTTTGCCTTTCACCCGAATAGTATCGAGGTACATGCACGAAAAGTGATCACGTACCTTTTCGTAGACCGAATCAGAAATCTGAACAAAGATGCCATACTGTTTTGCTGAAGATTCCAATCGAGCGGCGGTGTTCACCGTGTCGCCCATCATGGTGTAGTTCATGCGCATTGTGGATCCCATATTTCCCGTCACTGCCGGCCCCGAATTTATGCCAATTCTATGATGAATATTGCAAACCAATTCGGGCCACTGTTCATTGCGCCATTTTGTTCGCAAAAGGGCCAACTGTTGTTCCATTTCGACGGCACTTTTACAGGCGAGATACTCCTGATTATCAACGTGAATTGGCGCTCCCCAAAATGCCACGATCGCATCGCCGATATATTTGTCTAAGGTTCCTCCATTTCTGAGGATTATATCCGTCATTGCCGAAAGATATTCATTCATAACTGTGACCAATTGCGTTGGTGACAGGAGTTCTGAGAAACTAGAAAAACTGACGATATCGGTGAAAAATGCCGTGCGATGGCCTTCCTCACCACCTAATTCCGGGCGATGATCGGTGCGATACATTTGGTCGATCAGTTCCGGCGAAACGTAGGTCCCAAAACTCTCTTTCAATAGATTTTTTTTGTGATTTTCCACGAGAAGTCGCTGAATTGTCGCAGCGAGATAGGCAAGCATAAACGCCGCCGTTGGAAAAACAACAGGAATCCACAAGGCCCGATTGGATGGAATGGGCGGAGAAAACGATCCAAAGGGAAGAATAGAAAACACAAATTTGAAACCGTCAAAGGGCGATCCCACAAAAAGTCCATAGACGATAAAAATGTAGATAAGCCACACAAGCACGGTTATGAAAAATCCAATTACCGGTGAAAAGAGAAATTCTATCGCGAACACAAAAATAACGGCAACTGCAATTATTGCAAAATGAGAGAATGGGAAGCCATTTCCACCAATATCGGTTACTCGTCCACCTAAGCTTTTAATCTGCCGTTGATCAAGTATGCTCTGAATTGCGTTCGCATGAGTTTCAACTCCTGGCATGTACTGATTCTTGCCGAAATAGAAATAGAATGGTGTCGCTTTCATATCGTGGATAGTTTCAACAGAAACTCCAATCATTACGATTTTTCCCGCGAAGGGAGAATTTGCGCCCAAACTCAATCCCATCTGTTCAATAACAGTTTGTCGATCCGCGGAATCTTCAATAGCCATCACCCAATCAGGTAATCCCGTCGAAATAAACTGATCCATCCAGTCGATATCTTCAATAGAATCACTTAGCATGTAGTCCCGCGTATCAAGAACCTGAGCAACTGAATATGAAGGAAAAGTCCCCCACTTTCGATTTGTACCAAGTCTATAGTTTGAGCTAGCACCATAATAAGTAATGGGAAATGTGCGACTATTGGCGATCCCCTGAATCGTCACGGGCCCGTAGTGCCACCGAGCCGCCAGTTTATCGTACCGTGGGACAATCGTATCGGAAATATCGCAGAATGCTTTCACCGCTTTCAAGCCGAGTGACAAGTAGATCTTTTCCGGTTCGTGTTCCATAACCCCGCCGAGAGGATATCTGCGAAGAAAGCCATCAGGATCGAGAAAATCATTGACCACTCCGTGATCAGACGCAACGTTGGTAAGAACGGGAATCGGAAGCGAGAGATATTCCGGCGGTGTGAGCGATGGTTCTCGTACAATTTTTGAAGGAAGCACAACAGCAGTTCCTCGTCCCTGAGCCTCTTTAATTTTCTGAGCAAAGAGAGAATCACCGTGAATTGGCGACTGTAATTGTGGCATTTCATTTTTCAATGATTCCCTAATTTCCCGCCGATACTCCGATTTGGCCTCGGGAGTATCAAACTGAATATCGAACACAATCACTTTCGCCCCTGCAAGTGAAAGATTTTCCACCACACTCCCCCAGACAGTTCCCCGGGAATAAGGCCAACTCTCCGGAACCAACCGCCATGATTCATCATCAACCTGAACCAATACGACATCGGTAGTTCTCGTCGAATCTTTCGCCAACCAACCAGTTAACGGCCCCCGAACTTCACGCATACGAAAATCGTATGTTTTTAATTCAAGAAGGTCGAAAACACCAATCCAATGAAGTATCGTGATCAAAACGGTAACTGCTATAAGCGGAGAGAGGAGCAGGAGTTTTCTATGAAATTCTTTCATACCACATCCTTTAAAAAACCTACAGCAATGATACCACATCTCGGCGATTTGTACAAGAATCAAATAAAAACGGCAGAGTTTCCTCTGCCGCAAAAATGAGATAGTTGAAGCACTTTAAATAAACGGAGCAAAATCCTCTGTAGTGGGAAGGATCACCTCTTTTGTGCGCTGGAATGTATACACATTTTCTCCACAGGTAACAGCCACGTTCATCGCTTCAAATGCAAACGAGAGCGCAGTTTCCGGGAAAATCCGTTTCACTGACGATGCAAAAGCAATTGCCCGTTCGAGACCTTCACCACGCCGGTAGTTCCACACTTCATCAGGTTGAGCGAACCGACTTTCTGGGTAGATTGATTCATTTTCAAATCCTTGTAGTATCGAATAGATTTCATCAATAGAACGACCTTCAAGAGCTGTTGCTACCACGGGATTCCGTTCAAATGCAGCCTTGAGAAATGGCAACCACGGCGCTTCGTTCATGTCGCGAAGTGCCATAAATGCAAGATCTACCGCAGGATTGAGATGGCGGATCGTTTTCAAATATTCAATCATCTCTTCCCGGGACATGGAAGCATTCAGTTCAATAGGCTGAACCTCAATAAATGTCTTTTCGCGAGGATCGGGAAGCAGAGGGTCAATAGAACAAAAGTCCATTAACTTTCCGATCACTTCTTCGCCGTCGAGACAACAGTGGGAAAGTCGCGATTTCAATTCTGTAATCGATTGAATATCGTGGTGTTTCACCTTCGTTTTGGAAAGAAACTGCTCCAATTCATCCATGTCGATCCGATGTTCAAAAGGATGCGGGAAAAACTCATCGATATCGATTTCAGAAAGAAGCGCTTTATGTGAATCAGTTCCCACTCGAGATTTTGAACTGTGTTCATATCCATATACCGTTTCAGCACCGATATACCACACTTTTCCATTGCGATTGATCGAAAGTTGGAAGCACCCCTGCAACTTTGAATTTTCCCGAAGGAAACTCGCCATGACTTCAAAGGTGATTTCGGTGGTAAGATATCCCTTAAGCTTCTCTGTTACAGCCGCATAGGACTCGGGATCCAACGTTGCTTCATCATACATGGTGTGTATGTATCCACGATTATTAACCACCATGGTGACTTTTTCATTTTCGAGTGCACGGCGAGCTTTTGCTGAAAGTTCAGTGCCGTTGAACCACATATTTTTTGTCACCAAACGGCGATTATTGGTGACAATACCATCGCGAATATCAATGAAGTTCTGAGAATGAAGTGGTGTCGCAAAAAGATGAATACGTTCAAGCGGTATTTCTGCAAGTACAAACAAAGCTGCCGCATAGAGTGTCGAAAATGATACACATTCACCAGCGCCACATTCGTACCCTTCGCGATGCTTAAACGCCTCCATCGCTTCAATGGTTTCTGTTTTCCAGTATGGAATCACGTCAGAGGTATAGTTATCCAAGCCAAAATGTCTTCTAATATCGATGTCGAAATAGTATTTATCGCCTTCGTAGCCAAACAAAGCATTGCTATTTTTCAATACTTCCGGATCGATAAACCGCTCAAACCGTTTCAGTTCAACCGGCTTTGTGGTCATTCCCCACGTGTCGAGATCGAGATTAAAAACAAATTGATCCATTATGTATTGCTTTGCTCGCTGCAGCTTTCGATATTCATTTAATTTCCCCATCGAATCAAACCAAGGATCTTTTTTCCAGTTCCAAATTGAAGGAGAAACGATGTTCGCTAGCACCAGAGCGTACATTATTTCAGGGAATATGAAAATTTCCATATCTGAAAGAGACACTGCAGAAGAGTATTTTTCAACAGATTCGGGATTGTTTTTATCGTAGTACATACAGCCTCACAATAGATTCAAGACACAATAGAATCTGTAACAGCAGAAACTAGACCAATAGAGTAAAACAGAAAATAGTTTACTTGGGCACCCTAAAACAGAGCGAATACAAGGCATAACTGTTCAACAATGCAACATTCTGAAAATATTTCCGATAGAGAAAAAAGGTATTGCGCAACACCATGTAACTTGTGTATATTTTGGCGTAATTAGTAATAGCGGAGAGTTGCCGGAGTGGTAACGGAGCGGATTGCTAATCCGTCACGGTGAATAACCGTGCATAGGTTCGAGTCCTATACTCTCCGCCATAACAAGGAGTTAGAGAAATCTGACTCCTTGTTTCTTTTTGGGGAACATCATCAAAATACGCTCAAATACTATAGAATATCAGATAAAGGGTGACACTTAGGGTGACACCATCCCTTAGAGATGTTCCTCATAACTGATTGATTTCATAAAAAGTCCATTACTGGAAATATACTAAAACAATTCAATCACGGTTCCAAAAGGTTCATCCTCCGTAAAGCTCTATTCTGAAAGTCGAAATCAAAAAACAGTATCGACTTTTCCCTTTTAACTAAAGCTCCCAATATTCAGATACTACTCAAGGGTGACACTTAGGGTGACACTTTCCGATAAAAGCCAAAATCCACTATATCATTCGACAACTACAGCCTCCATCTTGGTTAAGATAACACTGCCTGAACAGCTTGCACTGTTGCAGTTCCAGTCCTATGATAATAAATTGAGAGCATACTGCTTTGCCAGCCAGCCACTTCCATCACCTGCCGTTCTGCAATGCCACGGTTTACCAGCTCTGTTGCTGAATAGTGTCGAGTATCGTGGATTCTAAAATCCTTGATATTGGCTTTTTCAAGACAAAAATGCCACGCTTCATCGATACTGTTCAGTTTTCTGTACTCGCCATTGACTTCTCGATAAAACACCCATGGACAACTGCTTGGTATTGATCTAAAATACTCCATCATGTTTAATGGAATCGGTTTGTTGATACCATTGCCGTTTTTTGTTGTTCCAGATCGAATCCGAAGTATGCCGGCTTTTAAATCAAGATCGACACGGCGAGCATTCAGTAGTTCCGATTTCCGGCAGGGTATCTGCAGGAGAAACTGAACCAGCGGTTTCAGATACGGGCGATACTGTTCGATCGCTTCGAATAACCGTTCAATTTCCTCACTGGTTAATGATCGGTCACGCGGAACTTCACGCTCTTTTTTCAACGGTCGTTTGAATGGTGATTTTTCAATCTTACCGCATTCGACCGAATAGTTCAGAATAGCCGAGATCCATGATCGAAACCTGTTGCGACTACCTGTCGAATATGGTTTCCCACGCTCAGTTTTTGCTCTCAGCAGAAGATTCATAAATCTTTCAAATGCTTCAGGAATTTCATCAATCTGAAATGATCCCAACTCATTCGAAAGTCGATTTATGTATGTATCATTTCCACGAGTTGGCTGTTTTTGCTCGGTATAGAATTGAGCACACTCTTTAAATAATGTAAAAGAACCTGTTCCTGATTGTTGATCAGCTGCAGCCTTCCCTTCCAACTCAAGAACCATTTCAAACCCTCTTCGTTCAGCACTTCGCTTTGCCCCTGTAAAGGTTTCCCGCTTACGAAACTGTTTACCATTTCGTTTGATCAAGGCTGAAATCTTGAATGTTCCGTTATTTATCTGCTCGATTTTAAAATTCATATATGAACCTCAAATCAAGTCGGCAAAACCAGCCGAAATATACCATCATTTTAATAGGGAGGAAAATCCTCCCTGTAAAAACTCTAAAATTTATCATTTCATTTTAATCCGCGTGGGACTAATCACGTTTTTGCCAAGTTGCAGTGCCCTATGAATATCAGGTAAATAGTACCTAACTGCACGACCAACCTTCACTCTTCCAGCAATCCGATAACTGTTTGCCTCGATAGTCCTTACAGAAACAGAGAGTATCTCTGCCAACACTTCTTTCGTTACATATCGTTCTTCTATTAGATCAGTCATTTGCAACCTCACTATCTTTGAAGAAATCATCGAGCACCTTGCTGCTATTGCAAATAGTTGTATCAACACCCTTAATACTATCAACTTCCGTTTTTGTTTCTCTCCGTAGCCCCTGACCGAATTCTGTCAATACAACATCCACATAGGTTAAACCAGAACTTTTACGCAACTTTGAATATCCTATTTCCTTAAGAATAGTACCAAACGCCGTGTTATTTAGAGACTCAATGCCTATTTTATAACAGAATCTGTTGTATAATTCATATAGTTTAGAGGCTTCAATCGATTGCCCTGTTGCTTTTGAAGTAACCTGTGACATAAAATAACCTACAGGATTTGAATTGTTTTTATATGCCGCCGTTGCTTCACAAACTATATCGCAATTTGGTACTCCATTAGTATAGAATTCCTTTGCTCCGTCTATAATGTATGAGAGAATCCCTTCTTTTTCTTCACTGAAGATTTTGTCAGCAAGATCAGGTACACGCTCTTGACCTTCGAAAGTTCGCATAAACGGTACAACTACCACACGACGCCAAGTACCATTATCCAGTTCGTAAATATCTGGCAGATGATTGGTTTCAATGAGTACCTTAAATGTCGGAGTAAAGGTGATAGGGTTAGCATAAAGACCTCGAGCACTTATATCGTCACCACCGGTAATATTTTTCAGCAACGCTTGGTTGAGCTTTCCATTTTTTTTACCTTCGGAAGAGGTAACTAATCGTTTATTCACACATTTGTTAAGTTCAATACCAGCTTCATTGCCAGAGTTTTGACGTCCGGATTCGATAAAGATATCTGTCTTTACAGTCGTCGAATACTCCTGAAATACTTTCTTCATAATTTGAACAAGAACCCCTTTACCATTCCCTCCTGGGCCAAAAAAGAAGTAGTATTTTTGTTCACTTGTATTACCGCAAATAAAGTAACCCATTAGTACAATTATAAAGTTTACAAGATTCTTGTCTTGATTGGTTATTTCCATAAGGAATTTGATAAACTTTGGGGCACGAGCATTCGGATTGTATTTAATATCAGTACGAAGAGTGCCTCTTAAACCCATAGCATGATGTTCGGGTAGCAATGTACCCGTTCTTAAATCAACAATACCAGATCCCGTAATAAGAATATCTGGGTTTTTATCAAATGAAGAATGCAGTACGCCCTTGATAGACTCTGCTATCTTTGCACAATTTTTTGCTTTTGAAGCATTTGCAAATGAGTTAATCTCGTTTTTTAATTTCCCGACATTTTTAAGTTGATCCTTAAGTTTATCAAGATCGAGGTCATCTTTGTTACCCTTCTCATTCGAAAGTTCTGTGATGCGTTTCTTTATTTCTAAGCATACGTCTGCAAGCTTTTGGGAAAGCACAATGGCTTTCTCCGCAATAAAATGGAGTATATCTGCATCTGCAAGTTCTCTATAACGATATTCGTTTGGTGCAAAGGTGTACCATTTTTTTTGAGAAATGTTATATAGATGGCTGTCTTGAATAGTGCATTTTACATTTGTAAAGATGAACTCTGCCATATAAAGGTCATTGACAAAATTATCAGGGGTATAATTGCCCCCAAGAATATATTCAATGGGGTCACTCTGCTCGGGAAACACGCTTATGATATTTATATCGTTCATTCTTAATTCCTTTGAAATATCTAAAATTCGGGGTTATACAAATGGGTTATTATCGTGCGGAGCGGAATTCCAATCATTGCTTTTGATTGTTCTTCAAAGAGTTGACTTACTCTTAGTGCATTATCGTATCCTGTGACATAGATGGAATCGTGTAAAGACCCCACTAAGGGAAGTTGTTCTCGTATTCCCTTAACAACCACTGAATAAAGTATTTCGGATGCTACAGCTTGACTTCTAAACGCTAATGCCGAGTTTTTCCTTTTGTTGAATTCCTGCATTTTCACAACCGATTCATTGCTAAAGCCCAGATATCTTGTGCAAATAATTTTGTTACGGTTTAAAACAATACCTGTAGGCCCTTTTTTATGGGACATGGTATCTCTATCAAACACGAATCCTGCATCTTCAAGTATCATCATCTTATAACGAGGATATCTCTTAAACCAAGCATCGATAAGCTCCTGAGCCCGGGCCTTTGAACTCCCAATTAGCTTTGCTAAAGTGAATTTAGTCATGCCTTTCATAATACCAAGTATACAGGTTTTCGCTACACTACGTTCAATGCTGTTCTCATTCGCAAACTGAATATAAGGGTCACCTGAAAGGTAATCTTCTGTGAGTCCTTGGTCATGGTAAATACCGGCAGATACACCAATTTCGAAACCCGCAACATCAACTTCGTACAAGTCGAACACATTTAGTATTTCATTTCTCATGATTCTTGGAAGAAGAAAGGGGGAACACCCGAATTCGAGATCAGACGAAGGTTGACACCTCCCCGTAACAGTATAAAAAGGTCGTTGTGGTACGTGTAACCTATGTGTTTCAGCGACATTTTCAATCATCTGGTATCCAACAAGGCTATTCCACGCATTCGTTACTTCAGGGAGAGTTGTCTTACACAAATCAGAAGGGCGAAGGACTCCAAATCTCATCTCAGAATAGTCTTGGGGAATATTATAGAAATTGACAACACCCTCGGATACGGCACTTGGAAATGCATTTTTTAGCGTTTCTACAGCATTCTTTTTTGTTTCAACGCGACGCATCTTGATTTTTTCCCGTGCAGCCAAAGACTGTGGTATTCCATTTCCCATCATAATTGCATACGCAAATACGATCTTGTTTCTGGATACTTTCATCTTGTCAGGGAGATTTGCGGGAATGATAGCTACCACTCCTTTTGATGTTTGGTAGCTACCCGTTTCGGTAATTCGATCCTCATCCATAAGTTTATGGACATCATCGAGTGATGTTTTTCCAGCAGCAATAGCCCTGCCGAATTTTGACTCGATGTTAGTAAATTGTTTTAGGGCATTCATGATGCTCTCCTTCGTTTAATGTTACTAATCTTTAACCTTTGTTACGAAAGAAATATGGATTGGAAGATGTCAATTCTTTATTGACACGAAATTGACATTGATGGCAATAGGTGGATTGTGTGTGTTTATATAAATATGGGTGTCGGTCGAACTGTTCAGTAGACAAGTATAACTAAAGAGATCAAAACAATAAGTTGTTTAGAATAAGCTTAATAGCTTTGTTCTGAACTACCGTCATTTTTTCGGACATTTGAGAACCCAAAGTATTTTTAACTGAAGGAGTTTCAAATGAATGAGAAGAAACGAAAAAATGTG
>JAIFMU010000211.1 GCA_020048285.1 bacterium
TTGATACAGGAAATGATCGCCCTGAATTACCGTTCTATGTTCTTTGTGCTACCGTTATGGATCCGTTGATTATGGGAGAGTTTGCTGGCATTGATTCTGATCGATTGACACTTTTGTATGATTCGAAAATTGACCTCTCTCCTCTACCATCATCTACGAATGGCATTGTTGAAACAACTCTCGTTTCTGAGCCCATTCAATTACAACCTGAATCGTACGTGCAGAATTCGCCCTTTGCAGATGTGGTGGTTCGCCGTCCTGTCGAAGAGATCATTGATCACCATGAAGTAATTAGTTCCCCAAGTCAGCAGAAATTGTCTCCAACTGCAGAACCACACAAAGACGAACCGTCAGGCGAGAAAAAAGCAATAAAGGATTCATCTTCTGTACGAATTGCAGTGCATCAGTTAGAGCAGCTTATGAGCCTTGCGGGGGAGTTGGTATTGATACGTAATGAGCTGTTGCAGAAAGTTCAGCGAGTTGATTCTACAGAGATTCGCGATGCGGCTCAGCGCGTCGATTCGATCACATCAGAACTGCAGGAAGCGATAATGGTCACTCGTATGCAGTCTGTGGGGATTGTCTTTAGTAAATTTAGACGGGTGGTGCGCGATCTTACCTCTTCACTTGGAAAAGAAGTTGAACTGATTATTGATGGTGAAGACGTTGAATTGGACCGGTCGATTGTCGAAACAATTGGCGATCCACTTACACACATGGTTCGAAACTCTATAGACCACGGAATTGAAATGCCGGCAGTGCGTTTGGCCAAGGGGAAACCCGCCGAAGGCACTATTAAGCTTAAAGCGATGCATCAAGCTGGCCAAGTGATCATATCACTACAGGACGATGGCGCAGGAATCGATCCCGAGCGTGTGGGCCGCAAGGCAATCGAAAAAGGTCTTATCACTGAAGAACAATTTTCTTCGATGAGCCGTAAAGAATTAATAAAACTGGTTTTTAAACCTGGATTTTCCACTGCAGAAATGGTCACAGACCTTTCTGGGCGTGGCGTGGGAATGGATGTTGTACTCAGTTCGTTTACTAAAGTCGGCGGGGTTGTTGATATTGACTCTGAAGTTGGTGTCGGTACGCAAGTTACGATTAAGTTGCCACTTACATTGGCCATTATTCCGAGTTTGCTCCTCAAAGTTGGAAATGAACGCTTTGCCATACCCCAGGTTAATCTTGTGGAACTCGTGCGCATACGCCCTGAAAAAGTACAGGAACAGATCGAATGGGTTGGCAACGCTGCGGTACTTCGCCTTCGAGGGAAACTACTTCCCTTGGTTCGCTTGTATGAACTTTTGGGTATGGAAAAAACATTTCTTCATCCTGAATCTGGTGACCTTCAATCGTGTCGACGTGAAAATGTTGCAGATCGTCGATCACTCGCAGTAGGAGAGGGTACCGAGAATCGAACTATCCGTGGCGGTCGTCGGTACTCGTTCCACAGCGCTGTAAATATTGCAGTGGTCACTTCAGGCGAAGATACATACGGATTGATTGTCGATTCACTGTTAGATTCCGAAGAAATTGTTGTAAAGCCATTGGGGCGCCATTTAAAATCGAGCCCATTCTATGCGGGCGCAACAATTCTAGGCGATGGGCATGTGGCAATGATTCTAGATGTCATTGCAATCCATGACGTTTCAACGGCAAAAAGAGTTGCTGAGCAGGTGGCAGAAGTTATTGATCCTCGATCGTTAGAAATTCCTAAAGAGACTCATACCTTCCTGCTTTTCAGAAATAATGAATTGGAGCGTTGTGCAATTCCGATGGTTTTGGTTACACGCATTGAAAAAGTCCCTGCCGGAAGCTTTTTCATGGTGGGAACGCGTCGAGCCATGCACTATCGTGGGGACACGCTGATCGTTCTTGCCCTTCAGGATTGTGCGTCAGTCGGAATTCTTAACTCTTATGAGTATTTTAATGTCGTAGTATTTAGCATTAACGGTCATGAATATGGACTTATGGTGGGCGAAGTCGATGATATTGTTACGTATCAAGGTGACATCGATGGGAAATCTTATATCCAACCTGGAGTTATGGGAACATTCATCTTAGAGAATGAAATCAACCTTTTGATTGATGTGTATTCACTCGCTAAGACTCTTCTACCAGATCTTTTAGGTGCAGATGTTCCAGCCGTTACCCCGCAGGCGACTGCAGTTGGTGGTAATAAAATCCTTTTGGTCGAAGATTCAAAATTCTTTCTCCATCAGATTGAAAATGTTATTAAAGAGCTTGGGTACGAAGTTCTTCTCGCTGAAGATGGCAAACAAGGATTAGATGTGTACAATGCAAATCGGCAGGAGATTGCCATGGTTGTAACAGATATTGAAATGCCTGTCATGGATGGTTTGCAGATGACACGTGAAATTCGTAAAATAAAGAAAGCTTCAGATTTACCTATCGTTGTGATTTCATCTCTCTCGGGAGATGTTGCCGAACGGGAAGGGTATGATGCTGGTGTTACTGAATATCTGATTAAGATGGATAGAGAACAAATCAGTGAAACATGCCGTCGATTGATGGCGAAATAAAGGAGATTGTGATGTTTGGAAATAGTGTAGAGCCTGCAGAGTTAAAGACTGTTACATCATCGGGTGGGGGAATCTCATATTTTGAAGAAATTCTTGAGCAATTTTGCCAACTCGATTTTGTTACGCCGATAGACGAGCAACGTTTGGGTGAATTAAAACCGTTGGCGCCGATTTTGCGAAAATTTAAAGATGGTTTTTGTGAAGTGCTTCTCGAGGTGAAAATCAACTCTTCATTGATAAGTAAAGCTGGGGATGAACTCAATCGCACAAGTCGTACAATGAGAGATCAAGTTATTCATATTAGTCAGTTTGCTGCCGATGTGTCATCGTCGACATCAGAAATGAATGCAAACTTGAGCACTGTTTCTGCCGCCACTGAAGAGCTGAGTATTAACATGAGTTCGATTTCTGATGCAGCTTCGGTTTCACGAGATCATATCAATATGATTTCAGAAAGTACGCATCAGCTCACCGAAGCAGCTCGAGAAATTGCGGTCAGCACTGACCGAGCAACGCAAGTGAGCAATCGCGCTCAAATTCAGGTCAATGACACATCTGAAAAAGTGGCTTTGCTCGAATCTGCTGCTCGTGAAATTGATGTTGTAACTGCAACTATATCAGAAATTTCTGATCAGACAAAACTTCTAGCTTTGAATGCAACCATTGAAGCAGCTCGTGCCGGTGATGCTGGAAAAGGATTCGCTGTGGTTGCAAAAGAGGTGAAAGACCTGGCACTGCAGACGAGTCAGGCTACAAAAAATATTCAGCAAAAAATTGCAATTATACAGAATGCGACAAAAGAAGCAACAAAGGCGATGATTGGAATTTCTGATGTTATCAATGAAGTAAATGATGTGGTTACTACGATTGCTGCTGCTTCAGAAGAGCAGTCAGTTACAACTCAGAATATTGCTCAGAGTATTCTTGATACGACAAATCGAATCGATGACATGACCACTAATGTTGAGCAAGGTGCTCAAGCTGTTCAAGAGGTTAATGTCAGCATTTCGGATTCTGCAAAACTAGCCCGTTCTGTTTCGGATGCGTTGAAAGAAGTTGATCGCGAAAGCTCTCAGACGATGACAGACGCAGTTCGAAGCTATGCGTTGGCGCTCGAAGTGACGAGCCATAACTCCGAAATGGAGCGGACTTCTCACTTATTCCGACTTCCCGGTGAATATGAAGATAAAATGCGGAATATCTCTTCGGAGCTGTGTCGGTTTACAAAGAGTTTTGATGTTTCTGTAGATCAGTACAATCGCGACCATATAAGAATTTTTGATTACATTAACGAAATTCACAAGCACGTTAAGTCGAGTAGCTCTAATGATATTATTCTTCCGGTGTTGCGCAATCTGTCGACATTTACTACTGAACATTTTGCTCGTGAAGAAGAGTCATTTATCAAAACTAATTATGCCGCTTATCCAGGGCACAAAGAGATTCACGAAAAACTTCTCGGTGAAATAAGAGACGTGATTCAGAAACTCGAACGGAAAGAAACCGTCGATCTGATTGAGATCATGGTATTCCTCAAAAAATGGCTTATCGATCACATTTAAGGTGTGGATAAAAAATATGGCCCATGGTTGAATGAACGCGGAATTCATTAAAAGGGGCAACTATGTCTACCAAAGAGAGTAACAGCGAAATCGTATTGTTTACCGTTGGCGATGTGACCTGCGGAATCGATATTACGTCTGTGCATGAAATAAAGAAAAATATTGGAATTACCAGTGTTTATGGTGTCGACAGCGATATCTGTGGGGTTATAAACCTCCGAGGGCAGATTGTAACGGTGCTTGAGATGCGCAAGAGATTTGGGTATGACGACGTTGAACTCACGGGGGAAGAGCGGATCATTATTGTCCCCTTTTTGGATGAAGCTGTTGGTTTGTTGGTTGACTCCGTAGAAGATGCTATTGTTCTTGAACGCAAAGATATTCAACCTGTTCCACCGCATTTGACACGGGAATTGGGACATTTTTTTACTTCTGTATATCAGTGGGACGATCGTATTATTGCCTTAGTTGATTTGGAACAGTTAGTGGCGGTCGTTGAAGCTGAAATAAGTTCATTTTAGGGGTGCGTATGGCTAGTTCTGTGCTGCGAGTATTTGTTGTTGATGATTCTTCGTTATATCGGAAAATTATCTGTGACGCAGTTTCGTCCATTGATGGGGTGAGATTGAGCGGATTTGCTCGTGATGGCCGCGAAGCCTTGGAGAAAATTGCTGTACTGCAACCTGATGTAGTAACACTCGATGTAGAAATGCCTGAAATGAACGGGATTGAAACGCTTGCGATTATCAATGAACGATGGCCAAATATTCGCGTTGTCATGGTGAGTTCAACTAGCGAATTTTCGGTGAAACAGACAATTTTGGCGGTGGAAGGTTGCGCATTTTCATTTATTACAAAACCAGAGAATGGTGACATTGCACGAATCAACCGCGAACTTGCCACTGTGTTCGAAGCTATATCTGCGGAACGTGGGGGATATGTAGCTACGTCAGTCCAACCTGTTCGAACAGTTCAGACAAAAACGGTGGAGGTCACTCGTACTCCCTTGGTGTGTGTCATTGGTATCTCCACTGGGGGGCCGAATGCATTGGTTAGGATCATACCTACTCTTCCTGCTAATCTAAAAGTACCCGTGTGCATCGTGCAACATATGCCTGCTGGATTTACCAAAGCATTAGCCGATTCATTGTGTGGTCGTTCTTCCGTGGTTGTGAAAGAAGCGATCCACGGCGAACTCTTAAAGCCTGGCTGTGTGTATATCGCTATGGGAGGTAAGCAGATGCGTCTTGCTCCCTCAACTGAAAGTCCCTTCGGTAAAATCGAGATAACTGATGATGCGCCGGAGAATTTTTGTAAACCTTCTGTTGATTATCTTTTGAGATCCTGTTCTCTCGCTTTTCCTGGAAGGGTGATTACAATCATTATGACTGGTATGGGGAGTGACGGTACACGTGGGTTACAGCTCGTCAAACGACATGGTGGAACTGCTATTGGTCAGGATGAAAAAAGTTGTACGGTATACGGTATGCCGGGTTCCGCGATGAGAGCGGGGGTGATCGATGTTGAAGTTCCCTTGGATGAAATTGTTCCGACTCTTTTGAAATATCTCTGAAAGGGTACGAGAATAATGTTTACAGATGCTGAATTTCTTGCTGCGTGTGAATTCGTTTTCAAAGAGACGGGGATTGTACTCGACAGTACGAAAGGGTATTTGATCGAAGGACGATTGAAACCGCTCGAGCAGGGTGCAAATGTGTCAACCCTCGGTGATTTAATTAAAAAAGCACATACAGATAGGGCAATAAAACAAAAAATTATTGATGCGGTATCTACGAATGAAACTTACTTTTTTCGTGATGTAAAACCGTTTGATTTGATAAAAAATCACCTTGCTCCGACTACTTTAGAAAAAGGAAACTCCCTCTCTATTTGGTCTGCGGCCTCTTCAACAGGGCAAGAAGCGTATTCGATTGCCATGGCTTTAAAAGAGATCTTATTTGATCTCACTAAGTATCGCATTAAAATTACAGGCTCTGATATTTCAACTGAAGCAGTTCACAAAGCGAACCATGGTGTGTACACTCGTTTTGAACTTTCTCGTGGTCTATCGCCGGTTCAGATTAGTCGCTATTTTACTCCCTTTGGAACAACAGGGGATTACAAAATTGATGATGAATTGCGTTCAGTGGTTCAATTTGGCCAAGCTAATTTACTCACTACACCTCTTATGTTGGGACTTTATGACATTGTGCTCTGTCGAAATGTTGCTATTTATTTCAACAAGAGTGATAAACGCTTGCTATTTGAACGCGTACACCGCACGTTGAAACCAAGAGGTGCACTTTTGGTCGGTTCCACTGAATCTATGTTGGAGTACGGCGATCTATTTGAGCGTGGTCAGTATCATAACACGGTTTATTATATAAAGAAATAGGAGATATCATGTCTGCATATAGAGTTTTGATTGTCGATGACATGCTGGTAAATCTCAAGATTCTCGAGAAAATATTGCAATCCGCAGGATATGAAACAGTCTCTGTTACTTCAGGGAAGCAGGCCTTAGAAATTGTTGAAACAAGTGAGTTTCACTGTATTCTTCTCGATATTGTTATGCCTGAAATGGATGGATTTGAGGTTATTACGCGGATGAAAGAGATGCCCATAGTCGCTGACATTCCGGTTATCTTTATCACTGGTGAAGAGGGGCCTGAGGCAACCGTTCGCGGGTTTGAAGCCGGCGCAGTTGATTATATCACAAAACCTTTTCATCCCCATGAAGTTCAAGTTCGCGTGAAATCTCATATCCGTTTGTTTACAACTATCCGTTCACTCGCGACAGCTCAGGCTGAAACACTAAAACAGATCAATAGTGCTCAGAACTCCTTGTTGAAGAAGCCCGAAGATTTTCCCGAAGCGAATTTTGCCGCCTATTACTGTTCACTTCACGCAGCGGGTGGGGATATTTACGATATCGTTCAGGTGAGCGATAGTCGTATCGGCTACTTTGTCGGCGATTTTGCCGGCCACCAAATCTCAACGGGATTTTTGACATCTTCAGTAAAAGCGCTTTTGCATCAAAACTGTAATGGAATGAACACTCCAGCGCAAAGTATGTCGATGGTCAACTCTGTACTGTGTGAATTAATGAAACCTGGACAGTATTTAACTGGTTGTTATGCCGAATTGAATAAGTTGAACAACGAACTGACTGTTGTTAATATGGGGCATCCGCCGTTAGTTGTAATGCAGTTTGGCGGAAAGATTTTTGAAGTAGGCCGCGGTGGAGATGTATTGGGTGTCTTTGAGGATGCTTTCTATCGGGAAGATAAGATCCATCTTCTTCCGCAAGATCGATTTGTTCTCTACACAGATGGCTTGATCGAAGGAAAGAGTGTGTGGAGTGCCTACGTTCGTCCGCTGAGAAAAATGTTGGAGACATACCCTGAACTTTCCCGCGATGATTTTCTTGAAAAATTGGTCAGAGACACAGAGGCGTTTCGGGGTGAAGTTACCGATGATATTATGGTCTTAGTTGCCGATATTCCCGGAGAAATCCCGGCAGTACAGAGTGAAATTGGTGACTTTACTTACAATGTTAAATTCCCGTCGATAAATCGTTTTACCTCGCAGATTGCTCGAGATATGTATGACTGGATTCTTCAACGCGCTGAAATTAAAGATGTCTATGGATTGAAACTCGTTATCAACGAAGCACTTTCAAATGCCGTCATTCACGGCAACGGACAAAGTGTATCTAAATGGGTAACTGTAGAAATTGAGATTGAAAACACTTCGCTAAGAATTCGTGTTGAAGATCAGGGCCGAGGGTTCAATTGGCGGGGAACTTCCCAAGCTGTGAGCGATATGGGTGATGTAAAAGCTGTTCACGGACGAGGATTATCGCTGTTCAAGGCCTATGGCTATGAAGTGAAATACAATGAGCGAGGAAACAGTGTGACTCTGGAGATTTACTACTAATCAGCGCAGTGATGATCAGTAGAATTTCTGTGTTTCTGCGATTTCGTACCCCGTGAGATAGCGAAGGTACATGAGCCATTTGAACACAGGAATCGATTCAAAATAGAAATTAATATCGCGCTCTTGCCCCTCAATTGAAAATTGCACTACATCTTTTTTCTGAAATACCGGAATTGACATTTTTTCAATAGGGAATTGCAATGTACCGTGCTCCCCTGCAAAGGTGAGCATCTCTTTTGTCAAGAGAAGTTTCCCCGTATCAAGGGTGACAACTGTTCCCGCGTAGTCAACTTCAACTAAGCGAATCGATTCATCTGAAGTAATCGTCACTCCTGTTACGGCTGAAGCAATTGCAGCTTTGACTTCATTCTTTTGGAAATGCATCCAATCGTGAAGATCACGGACCTGTTCATAATGAGCAGTCGGAAGTGTCAAATTAGGCGTAATAGATTCTGATTTACCACAGGCTGAACAATGTATCTGTTTTGGTGAAAACTGAAGTGAGTGATCATTTCCACAAGATGGACAGATCCACAGCAAACGATTGAGGCCATCGGTGGGTGTTTCACATGAAAAGTTTACCGACTGAATTTGCTGATTTTTGCAATCATTGTTGCTGATATAGCTGATTATGTTCGATTTGATCGCTTCGGCACCCAGCTCTTTGAGTTCTGCTGGATAGATAACCGTGCGCTTTACTCGAATCGTCCCTTTGCGATCAACACTGCTCCACCAAGGGCGACTCAGGAAATTCCCCGAGAGATTGACCATGACCAACGGCAGATTTGACTTGAGAATCAGCTTTTCGATACCCGCAAAAATGGGTTGGGTCTCCCCATCCCACGTGGTTTGTCCTTCGGGGAAAATAAGAAGTGGGGAACCTTGTGCCAACCGTTTCAGTGCAGTTTTCATCGATTTAATATCGGTGCCGCCCTTTTTCTTAGGGAATGCACCGATCTTGTCGAGGTACCAACGGGTTACTGGTTTCGCTTTGAAACCTTCTTCGTTCATCATGATTGATACCGGTCGCGGCGACGGGTGAGCAATAATCCACGGATCAAAGAATGTTCCGTGATTACTCACCATAATAAAGGACGAATCTGGAAGTGGATCGCACTGTTCATCATAACAAAGATTGTATTTATCTTTCATTATTTTGGCGAACATGTGCCTGTTAAAACTCCAGAAATATTGACGCAACCGCTTGTTAGCCATGATTACCTGCTCTTAGACGTTGAAAAGGAATTCTATAATATCACCATCTTGGACGACATACTCTTTGCCTTCTTGACGGATCTTGCCTGCTTCTTTAAGTTTTGCTTCAGAACCAAACTGAATCAAGTCTGCAAGTTGGTAGACGCGAGCAGAGATAAATCCGCGTTCGAAATCAGAGTGAATAACTCCCGCCGCTTTTGGAGCGGTGTCGCCTTTGTTGATTGTCCAAGCGCGTGTTTCTTTCACACCCGCGGTGAAATAGGTCTGCAGGCCGAGAAGATCGTAAGCAGCTCGAGCGAGAATGTTGAGCCCTGGTTCGGTCAGGCCGAGATCTTCGAGAAACTCTTTTTTATCTTCAGGATCGAGTTCTGCCAGTTCTTCTTCGATTTTTCCACAAATTTTGACACAACCTGCACCCTCTTCATCAGCGATCTTGCGCACTGCTGTCACGTAGTCGTTGTCTTCGAGAAGTGCATCTTCATTGACGTTGGCAACGTAGAGCACGCGTTTTGACGTGATAAGGTGAAGTTCGTTGAGTTCAGGGAGTTCTTCCTCTGTGAACGCTCGGCGAATCGGTGTACCCTGTTCAAGAGCTGTTTTAGCGCGTTCATAGTAAACTACTTTGCGCTGAGAATCTTTGTCGCCATTTTTGGCCTGTTTTGCCATGCGAACGACATTTTTTTCAACCGTGTCGAGATCTTTGAAAATCAGTTCAGTTTCAATGATTTCGATATCCCGTTTCGGGTCGATTGAACCGTGGACGTGAGTAATATCATCGTTTTCATAGCAACGGACTACGTGAAGAATTGCATCAACTGATTTGATATGACCAAGGAATTGATTTCCCAAGCCTTCACCGCGAGAAGCTCCTTTTACGAGACCGGCGATGTCTACTAGTTCGAGGAATGCTGGAACCTCTTTTTTAGTCTGAACGATATCGGCGATCGTACGAAGTCGTGGATCTGGAACGGCGACAATTCCCGTGTTGGGATCGATTGTGCAGAATGGGTAGTTTGCAGCTTCGGCTTTTCCTGAAGAAATAGCATTGAAAATAGTTGACTTACCAACATTTGGAAGTCCTACGATTCCGGCAGAGAGACTCATGGCGCTTTATCCTTTAATTATGTATTTCGCAAAAAAATGGTTAGGTCGATTTTCTGAACTGGATTGGACTAATTCCTTCCATCTCTTTGAAAATCCGGTTGAAATGGGTCACATTTTTATAGCCCACGCGGTAGGCGATATCAGTGACTTGCCGATCTGTTTCCTGGAGAAGCCGTTTAGCTTCGTGTACTTTGATCTTGTTGAGATATTGGCGGAACGTGAGTTGAAACTGTTTTTTCAGAATTGCTTGCACTTTAGAATGGGAAATTCCCGTATCTTCGCACAGTTTCGTAACGGTTAGTTCGGGGTCAGTATAGTTTACCGCAACATACGCTTCAATTTTTTTCGTGTCATCATCGATATAACTGGTTATTTCTAATTGGCGATAGGGGATAACCACAGGTCCCATTACCTTGCGAAGACCGAATTTTCGGAAAAGAAATACCACTACATAGAAAAGCACGAAGAGAATACAAAACAGGGTGTTGACACCTTTTAGTTCTCGCCCGAAACGGATGTTTTGCACCTTGAGTGACAGTGGTTGTCCCTTGGTTTCATAGTTGCCATTTTCGATCACCAAATTGAGTACTTTTTTCAGTGATCCTTTGGGAATAGATTGTTGAGGAACTGCCTGTTTCTGGAACCACCACGGATTTGTCTTAAACTCTTTGAGATCGATGCGATAGCGTTTCATACTTTCTTCTGCCGCAAGCTGATACTCAAAAGTACGCCAACTCATCTCTTTTTTTAAGGATGTATAGCCATCGATGAATTCAGAGAAATAGATGTTAACTTCCCTTTTGCCACCGATTGCGGCCAAATCCAGTTCGATATAATCCATCTGCGAAAGATTGAGCAAAGTTGAATCGACGCTGTCTTTGTAAGTTTTAAAAAGAATTCCCGCATAGGGGTAATCGATGCTGTTACCAAGAATAAAGGTAATTGCTATAGAAGAATCAGTAGTTTGGAACGAATCTATGTGTGTCATGTTGTCGGTAAGCACTGTGTCAGACGGAACGATGCCATCGGATTGGCGCACCACCGAAACGTGATTTTTCAGGGGAAGAATTGATATTGACGATGAAAAGAGGTTGATCCCTATGATCCAAAGAAGGAACGGAATCGGTATAAGGTATTGAAATAGAGCACTTTTGAAAAAGGTGATAACAGGTGGTGCCGAGGTCGTGAGCTCTTCGTTTTTAATATCATCCATAAGATTTCCGCCGGATTATATGTTTAACAGAGTGTTTTGTAAAGTCTCTGACGACAGAAAATAACAAAAAAGCTATGGCAACAGAAGAAAAAAGAGTAATTCCTGTGGACATTGTTGATTCTATCGATTCAACAAATAGTTATTTGAAATCAACCTGCGCCACACTTCCCGATAGATTCACCCTTCGCGCTCGAACGCAAACAGCAGGGCGCGGTCGGTTTGATCGGGCGTGGATTGCAGTTCCCGACGAGGATCTCATGTTCTCAACGCTGGTTCCCGTTTCCCCCATTCTTCAGCCTTTGATAATCCATGTTCCTCAGATTGTTGCACTTGCAGTTCACGCCGTGGTAGAAAAATGCGGTGTTTGTTCTCAGATCAAGTGGCCCAATGACATTCTCGTTTGCGGGAAAAAGTTGGCAGGTATTCTTGTGGAGGGGGTGTTTCAGGGAGGTCGCCAATATCTTGTTGCCGGCGTGGGGCTTAATCTAAACAGCTTTTCCCGCGATGGTGTAACGGTGGAATCGTGTTCGATTATTTCTGAAACGGGGAACTATTCTGATCCCGACATGGTGATGAACGAGATTCTCAACGAGTTTTACAACCGAATTGATCTTTTGGAACAATCGGGATTTGCTCAGTTCGTGCCGCAACTTCGTTCTCACTTGGCATATCTCGGCGAAAAGAGAGTTGTCACTGTGGGCGGAACGGAAATCGCTGGAACTATTGCGGGGATTAGCGATAGGGGAGCCTTGCTTTTTCAAACAGCCGATGGCACCGTGGAAGAACTGATCTCCGGCGAGATCAGTTTTCATCGCCACGTTTAACCGGCGGCGTACTCTTTCATCAGGGCGATCTCTTCTGCCCAAATTGTTTCGTCTATCGTTTCGAGAACCAGTGGAATCTCATCGAATCGAGGATCTTTCATGATATACTTGAACGTGTCCAACGTAAGATTTCCCTTGCCAATCGAATCGTGGCGATCCACGCGACTGGCATAGGCCGATTTCGAATCGTTGATGTGGAACCCTTTGATATACGATACTCCCACGATCCGATCGAGGTCAGAAAAGAATGTGTCACAATCGGCGAAGGTGCGAAGATCGTAGCCCGATGCAAAGGTGTGGCAGGTGTCGATGCAGATTCCGATACGCGATTTATCTTCAACCTTGTCAATAATATGCGCTAAGTGTTCCAGACGGTTGCCGAGATTTGTTCCCTGCCCGGCGGTATTTTCCAAAATCACCGAAACCCCTTCGGTAGCTTCGAGCGCGCGGTTGATACTTTCGCCAATTCTATCCAAACAGGCCGATTCCGAAAGCAATTTCAAGTGACTACCCGGGTGCATGTTCAATCGGTCAAGGCCCAGTTGCCCGCACCGGCGAAGTTCATCGATAAATGCTTCCAACGACTGAGCGTGTTTTTCTGGATCTGCGTTTCCCAGATTGATTAAATAGCTATCGTGAGGCAACACTTGTTCCGCGCGGTAGCCGTGAGTTGTCATTGCCTGAGCAAACAGAGCCACATCTTCGTCGGTAAGGGGTTTTGCGGTCCACT
>JAIFMU010000164.1 GCA_020048285.1 bacterium
GCCCCACGATGTACCAAAATTTGCAACATCTCTTTAAGAAGACCTTCTTTGTCACTACTCACCAAAGGAACAGTCATAAGGGCGGGTTTCAAATAGCGCATCATATCAAAACTCACCGCTGTATGAGAATCGGCTGCAATAAGTTCTTTCATTTTTTCAGGACTTGTCAAATCTTTCAAAGAAGTCATCGACCGGCTGAGCTCAAGGATTGTTTCTGAAAGAACCGTTGTAAGATAACTGATATTGCTTGGTTCTGCTGTTAGGGCCAGCGTACCGTTTTCGTGAACCACAAGCAGCGTTACTTTGCCCCGTTTCATGAGCATTTCATCGCGATCTGCGACATTTTTTTCGCGTATGAAAAAGCCTTCCTCTTCGAATAATTTCCGCACTCCATTAAATACCAAAAGCGCAAGCCCTTCTGATTTTATCGGAAACTCTTTTCGAATCACTTCACGATCATCAAAAGCCGTTTTGTCGGGACGAACACCGAGCAGATCCATGAGCTTTTTCGTGGTGGTTCCTTCAATGAACAACGTAAAGAGAATGAATCCCATTGTGAGGTGAATAATCAACTGACGATCGGCAAAATCCATAGGAATTGCAAGCATCAACGCCACCGGAACTGCTCCGCGAAGCCCACCCCAGAACAATACAGTCTGATAAGGAACTGATATTTTCTGCTTTTCATCTTTGCGCACAAAATGGTTGTAAATTGGAATAAGAGCAAATATTCCCACGAGACGCGCTATCAAAACAAAAGGTATTACCACTAGAAGTGATTTCAACACATCCACGAGGTTGTCTGTCTGAAGGAAGTTATTAACTTCCGTGAGACCCAATAAGAGGAACACAAAGCTGTTCGCCACGAAGGCAAAGTAATCCCAAAAGTGCTCCATCGTTTCAATATTCGTGCGAAGAATAACCTTTTCAGTGCGAAGTCTGAATACCAATCCAGCGCCAAGTGTGGACATTACACCTGACAAATGCATCTTATCAGCAACAATAAACGACACGTAAGCCATGATTAGACTAACAGTAATCTGAAGCAATAGATCATCTTTGCCAATTCGCAATGCAAATGACCCCACCCACCCAATTAATGCTCCAATGCCAATTCCACCGGCGAGAACAACAACAAATTTAATAACACCACCGAGAATATCAGGAGAACCCCCATGGCCGCCTGTAAACATACCCAAGATGATTGTAAATAGTACAATTGCCGTGGCATCATTGAATATTGATTCACCATCAACAAGAGTCATCAACCGCTTTGGAGCACCAATTTCTTTGAACAGAGCAATTACCGCTACAGGGTCAGTTGCTGAAATCAGCGCCCCAAAGACAAGTGCTCCCCCCAGAGAAATAGGAATAAACCAATAGATACCGGAAATAATGGCAGTGGAAATTAATAATGTAAAAACAGCGAGAATCAATATGGGCACAAGGTTTTTGCGCAACATCGTAATATCAATATCAATTGCGGCACTAAAAATCAGTGTCGGAAGAATTATATAGAGAATCATTTCTGGTGATAATTCGATTGATTTTACAATGTGTAGCGGTTCGAAATAGTTCGATAGAAGCCCAAAGGCTATGCCTACAAGCACCAATCCAATTGTGTAAGGAAATTTGATTTTATTCATGATAACAGCCGATACGACTGATACTGCAAGGAATGCGATGATTAAAATTACACCGGTTGCGATTTCATGTTCCACAGAAACTCCTATTCGTTTAAAATTTGTTAAGGTACAGAAAAGCTATGTGGATCATTTTTCACACAAAAATCATAAACACCTCCGCAGTTAAATGCAGCTTAAAATATACTACATTTGAAACAGCTCAGCCGGTGCTAAATAACTTTTCAACACGCTCAAAACAAAAACTTCAAAATGATATACAGCAGCATGTTACAAAACTAGTTCAAATAAAAGACTTAATTCATTTGACTATCAAAACAGTACACAGAGCAATAATATACTGATAACATTTACTACACCGTTTTTCATCAGGTTGAAATTGCAAAAAGGGAAGCAGCCGATCGGCCACTTCCCTCTACAAATCCAGATCGGCGACAGTTACGATTTTTTCGGAGAAATCGAATTTAGTTGCTGTTCCATTTGACGATAAAGTCCATTCACTGGATCGATAGTCAACGCTTCGTCAAGTCGCTTGCGGGCAACATCGTACATCTCATTTTCCATAAGGAAATCATGGCGATACTTGCGCGCACGCACATCCCACGGCATGATCGAAACACAACGATCGTACTTATTCAGCAATTCATCGCGCAGTTTCGCATACTCAACTGCAGCAATTGCCGAAGGAGCTACTGACGCAACTACTACTCCAGTTGAATCAGCTTCAGGAGCAATACCCTTGGCAGCGTCTTTCAGGCTCATCAGTTTATCTCGGTTGGCAAGATTGAACTGAATAAATGCCGCAGCATAGTTATTCATAAGATTGCGCGCCGTTTCACTCAGCGGAAGTGAATTGTCACCGAGATTCCGGAAACGATACACTTTGTCGAGCAAGTATCTGGTGCGTTCCATGTTCATGACAGTTTCACGTTCAACAGGCTGAGGCATCACGCGATACACCATACCTTCTTGACGCAAATAAGGGTCGAGCCCCATAAGATTGTCAGGTGAGACCGTTACAGAGAAGTAGATCGGTTTTTTCCACGCATTAGCATCGACAATATTCAACACCATAAGATCCTGTACGCGAAGAACGCGCATCTCCTCCTGCGTTGGTGGCACTACGGTCACACCGGCATTCTTGAGCGTGAACGGCGCTTTTTGAGTAAACGGATTGAGCTGATGATTGACGCGATATTCGATTTCCCGTTCGGAATAAGAAATCGGAACAATCGGCTCAAGTCGTTTCAACTGCTTGATATACCATTTTGTATTTACCAAAGAAAGGTTAACGATGCGCACATCCTTGCGAACCCCTTCGGCTTCCTGAAGGAACCACAGTGGGAATGTATCGTTATCGCCATTGGTGAAAAGAATCCCCTCTTTTTCACAGGACATGAGAAGATTATACGCATAGTCGTAGGGAATCCAGTCATTGCGACGGTCGTTTTCACTGTAATTTGAAACCAAGGGAATCGCAGGTGAAGCCATCCCGAGAACTACTGCCACCGGAGCAAATCGTCTACGCACAGTTCCCTGTGGCGACGTATAAAGACGGTGGAGTCCAGCTGCAAGAGCAAGACCGATCCACATACCGAAGAACATGAATCCCGGCGTATAGAAATAGTCTCGTTCACGCACTTCACGATGAACCGGCTGCGGGCGAGGCGGTTCTTGATACCCTTTTTGCAAGGCTTCAATACGTTGTTTTTTCCATTCGCGATATTCAGAACCTTCAACACGTGTACCATCGGCAAAGTTCATATAGAACACTAGTGCAATAGTGGTAGTAAGGACACTCGTTGCCATAAGCGTGAACATTTTCCAATCCGTTTTTCTCCAATACCCCCAAGAAAAGAGCACGAAGAAGGTTGGAAGGAGATACACGAAAAGAACACCAAGGCGCTTGAAAAAACTAAGCGTTTTGATCTTACTGTTGAATTTTCCAACACCGGCGATATCACTCAACTGATCTTTCAATGTTTTCACCGCATACAGTTGTTCATCGATAGAAAGATTGTCAAAGGAAGCCATTCCCATACGCTGAGCAATCGATGCTTTCTCCGGTTCAGTAAGAACTCCAGAACCTTTGCGGTCAACAGAATAGTCTTCGCCAAAGTGGAAGAACTGAGTCAAGTGGAATCCACCATATCCCATATTTCCATCAATACCCATCTGACGACTGAATGCACCGCGACGATGGAACGCACGAGTAATCATCGATTCAGAACCGTACTGCTTGCGTTCGAGGAATCCACGGAACGCACTCCAGTCGATTTTTTTCTCGTTCATAGCCTTGATATAGCGATCGTAGTACGACTTAACTGTTTTATTGGTAGCCAACGCTTTCAGATATGTTTCGTACGCCTGATCCACGGCAGGAACTGATTTCTGCGATGAAAGCAGTTCAGCGTGAAGTTTTTTACTGTATTCACCATAGCTAATTGATTCGCGAAGATTTCCGTAGAGAGAATCAAGTGTTGCATCCGTTTTGATTACGCGAACATAATCTGAATAAGAAGAGAGAATAGCTCCATTTTCAGTTTTCAAACGTTCCACAAATGCATCGTAAGCTTTCTGCGCTGATTCAGTCCCCGAGAATTGAATAACCGGATGGTTTTCATCGATCATAGGTTCGAGAGTTGAACGAATTGGAATAAAGAGGTGAACCGAATATCCCAACACAACCATCAATACAACACCGAACGGAAAATGCCAGGTGAAAGGGGCCTGATTTTCTTTCGCACTGTTGATTGAATACACAATCAACTCAATAAGTGTAAGAACTTCAAGCATCACAAAAGGTGCCCAGTCGCCCGGTTCAACATTTACGAATTTCTTGACCAACACAAACATAATTACCGGAGTTATAACATTTATCCACGAAGAGAGTTTGCGTGGAAGGAATGCATATATCGCAGTAATTATAAGCAGGAAAGGAGCCATGAAAATAAAGGCACCCATAGAATAGACCACTGATCCCATGAGAATAGCAACTCCCCAGAGGCGCCAATCTTTCAATTTTGTTTTGTCAACCAATACAATGTACAGGAAAACAGGGAACAGCGCAAACAGCGCGAACATGTGAATACCCACGCCAAGGAATGCAAGATATGCAAACAATAGTAGATACTTATCGCGATTCAACGCCTTTGACTGTGCCCATACGAGAGCGACATATACATTGATTACAATAATCAACATCGCCGGAGTCTGTACTTCAGCTTCAACGGAAGAGAACCAGAACGTGATGTTGAATACGCCGAACAACGCACCCACCACACTTGAAACAAGACTAACCGTAGATTTCCACGATGCATCCATTTCGCCCAACATAGGACGAAGAGCTCGAGCGGTGATCTTGAAAAGGAAAAAGGCGGTCAGTGCACCGGTAAGCGGAGAGATCAGATTCACACGCCATGCAACCTGTTCAGTCCAGAAAAAGATCATAGTAAACACTCTACCAATAAGGATATAGAGCGGGTTACCCGGCGGGTGAGGAATACCGAGAGAGTAACAAGATGCGATAAATTCACCACAGTCCCAGAACGAAACTGTTGGTGCCATAATACTGTAAAACACTCCAAAGGTCAGCAGAAACACACCGATTCCGATGATGTTATTGAGAAGCTGATACCCTTTTGGAGTTGAGAGCAAGCCGCTATTTGCAGCTTCGTCACGCTGTGTCATACACACTCCTATTCTATGTAGTCAATGTCTTTTTTCGAACCGTCAAGGACACCATTGATGAACTTTCCTGAATCATCGGTGCCGAAATCTTTCGCGATATCAACCGCTTCACTGATCACCACGCGAAGTGGCGTGATTTTCATAAGAAGTTCGGTGATTGCAAGGCGAAGAATCGCACGATCTATCGCAGAAATGCGTTCCAGTGTCCAGTTTTTCATATTTTTTGTGAGAAGCGCATCGATTTCAGACTGTGCTTCACGGAATTTAAGGATCAGGTTTTTTGAAAAAGTAATTGCGTCATTGTTGGCAATTCCGATTTCAGGAAGATCAGAAACAGATTTGAATACCTGCTCAATTGATGCGCCTTCGTTCTTTTCATAGCTGTAGAGTACTTGCATGGCCAGAACACGGGCACGACGCAAGTCTTTCTTTGAAATATCCATTATCCTCAACTCGTTGGTTTAAAACCTAAAAAAAGAGAGAACCGCGCAGATTGCACGATTCTCCAATCAAACTCAAAAATTAAAACTGAGACAAGAGCGAAGTCATCTCAACAGCAGTCATTGCCGCATCGAATCCTTTGTTACCCGCTTTAGTTCCCGCGCGTTCGATCGCCTGTTCGATAGAATCTGTCGTAAGCACACCAAACACGATAGGTACTCCTGTTTCCATTGAAGCAGATGCTACGCCTTTGGTTACTTCACTTGAAACGTAATCAAAGTGGGGTGTAGAGCCACGAATCACCGCTCCAAGAGCGATAACTGCGTCATAGTTTTTTGATGATGCAAGTTTTTTACACACCAACGGGATTTCAAATGCTCCCGGAACATGAACAATCGTGATATCGTCAGCAGAAACACCGTGACGAATCAATCCATCCATCGCTCCTTCAAGAAGACGACCGGTGATCAAACTGTTGAAACGACCAACAGCGATTGCATACTTTTTGCCAGTTCCGTTCATCATACCTTCAATTACTCGAGCCATTATTTGTCCTCACCTTCGAAGAGATGTCCCATTTTACTTTTTTTCGTACTTAAATAGTTCTGATTGTGTTCGCATGAGGGAAATTCAATCCCAACCCGCTCAACGATTTCGATGCCGTAGCCTTCGAGACCAACCAGTTTACGCGGATTATTTGTCATCAATCTAATTTTGTTGATTCCTAAATCTGCAAGAATCTGAGCGCCGATACCATAATCGCGCATATCTGCTGGGAATCCGAGTTTTTCGTTCGCTTCAACGGTGTCATAGCCTTCATCCTGAAGATTATACGCTTTCAGCTTGTTCGCCAGACCGATTCCGCGACCTTCCTGACGAAGATAGAGAACGACTCCACCCTCTTTTTCGATGATTTCCATCGCCGAATGAAGTTGACTTCCGCAGTCACAGCGAAGTGAACCGAGAAGATCACCGGTAAAGCATTCAGAATGAACACGAACGAGCGTTGGTTCATCGGCTGAAATTTCACCTTTCTGAATTACCACGTGAGTCAATCCTTGCACGTGCTCTTCGTAGGTTTTGACAATGAAATTGCCATATTTAGTAGGAAGTTCTGCAACTGCAGTGCATTCCACATGTTTTTCTTTGAGTCGACGATAGCGAATAATATCCGCCACCGAAATAATCGACATCTCGTGTTTTTTCGCATAGATTTCAAGATCGGGCATGCGCGCCATTGATCCATCTTCGTTCATGATTTCACATATTACGCCAGCAGGATAGAGCCCCGCTAGTTTCGCCATATCGACAGACGCTTCAGTTTGACCGGTGCGAACAAGAGTTCCACCTTTGCGAGCTCGAAGCGGGAACATGTGTCCCGGCATAACGAAATCCTCCGGTTTTGCAGAAGGATCAACAAGTTTGAGAATCGTTGTGTTGCGATCTCCCGCAGAAATGCCCGTAGTAGTTCCTTCGCGTGCTTCAACAGAAATGGTAAAGCCAGTCTGATAAATGCAGGTATTATTCTGAACCATTTGAGGAATCTGAAGTTCATCAAGTCGATCTTCTTCGAGAGTAGTACAGATCAGACCACGAGCGTGCGTTGCCATGAAATTTACTTTTTCAACCGTAGAAAACTGAGCAGCATAGCAGATGTCGCCTTCGTTTTCACGATCTTCATCATCAACGATAATAACCATTTTTCCTTGGCGGTATTCGTCGATAATAGATTCTATTTCAGCAAGAGATTTCAAAACCCATTCCTTTCAAGCATATTCAGCAGTTCAGAATCATTTGACTGTTTCTGAACACCATATTTCATAAGTTGTTCGATATAACGAGCGAGTACATCACATTCGACATTCACCCGCGAACCACGCGTCCGATTTGAAAGTGCGGTCATTTTTATTGTATGAGGAATCAGTGCCAATGTAAAGGTCGTAGAATCGACGCGGGCCACAGTAAGTGATATCCCGTCAATTGCAACTGAGCCTTTTTCGGCGATATAGCGAAGATATTTTTGATCTGGCTGGAACGTGTAGTAGAATGAATCGCCAGCTTGTTCGATGCGGATCAGCGTTGCGATTGTATCGACGTGACCTTGAACAATGTGACCATCAAATCGAGCGGAAGCTTTCATGGCTCGTTCGAGATTAACCACATCGCCGACTTGAAGATCGCCGGTGGTGGTTCGGTCAACGGTTTCAGAGATTGCTCGAACCGTAAATGTGTCAGATGTGAACTTTTCAACGGTGAGACAGACACCATTGGTTGCAACAGAGTCGCCAATGGCGAGTTCAAACTGTGTGATCAAAGCGCGAATCGTGAGAATACGACTTTTATCACCTCGTTCAACAGCGGTTACAACTCCAGTGGTTTCAATCAATCCAGTAAACATCGAACCATCTCTCTTATTGTTAAATAGCGCCCAAAAATACCATAAAGCCACTCAAAATGCGAGATGATTTTTTAGTGGTAACGACAACGGTAACGACAACGGTATCTCACCGATATTTTTAAACAGCACATCTATCAATTTTGACAAACTCAGCTTATTCCAAAGTGCGATTATTTGACCTCATCCTCGACTGTAATCGCTGCACTTTTTTCTGCCTCGCGCATACGATGATGATTCGCCAAAACTACGTCGGGATCTTTCCCCTGCTCGCGAAGCATCGCGTCGAGAGCATCCTCTTTTTTGGGAAATAGACTCGCTATGTATTTAAAAAACTCTTTCATCGAACGTCTCCATAAGTGGTTATTGACTATATATCAGATTACTTTTCCAACAAATTTTCCGTCAAAGTTTGCACGACCATTTTCACCGCATCTTTACGACTTTTTTTGCGATGACACGAACTTTATATTCATTAAAGAGAAGCGCAAAACTGCCCTTAATCATTTCCAAACGATCTCATTGTTCTGAAACGGGAACCCATTTCTGGATTCCCGTATATTCAAATCAATCAGATTCAGAATTACTCTTCGTCAGATTCCTCTTCTGCATCATCCGCAGGAGCTTCATCTTCCACTTCCTCTTCATCATCAGAACCTTCTTCATCTTCGACAACTCTCTGATCCGCAGGTATCAGAAGCGCAGCCACTTCAGGAGAAATTTCTTTCGGAATCAGATTTCCCTCTTCGTCATACTCTTCTTCATCCTCTTCAATCTTCGCAGCAGAAGTTACATCGATAACTTCATCGCCTTTCAGATTGATCAGACGAACACCCTGAGTGTTTCGACCAATAACATTTACCGCATCGACCGGAGTACGGATAATAATCCCGCCTTTGGTGATAATCATAATGTCATCGTTGTCAGTAGGAATCATGATCGCAATAACATCACCGTTACGTTCACTCATTTTGATATTGATAATACCAACACCGCCGCGGTTCGTTGTACGGTAATCCTCAAGAGGAGTCCGTTTTCCGTATCCGTTGCGCGTTACAGTGAGGATGTTTTCATGACCCTGTGCAGCAACCATTCCGATTACTGTGTCGTTCTCTTTGAGTGAGATACCGCGAACACCGCGAGTATTTCGACCAAGGGTACGAACTTTTTCCGCTTTGAAACGGATCGCACGGCCATTGCGAGTCGCGATCACCAATTCGTTGTCATCGCTACAGAGCTGGACAGAAACAAGTCTGTCGCCTTCATCGAGTTTCATCGAATTGAGTCCGTTACGGCGAATCGAATCGTAGTGAGAAAGCGGCTGTTTGTTGAGTGTTCCCATTTCGGTAACCTGAACAACCTTAAGCTCTTCGCTGAACTCTTTCACCGGAACCATATTGGCGATCTGTTCGCCTTCCTGGAACTGGATCAGGTTCACGATCGGACGACCTTTTGCATTTCGGCCCGCTTCTGGAATGCTGTACACTTTAAGTGAATAACAGCGTCCGAAGTTGGTGAAGAACAGAATATCCGAGTGAGCCGAAGCGACAAACATTGTTTCTACGAAGTCCGTGTCTTTCGAATCCATACCTTTCACACCGCGTCCACCGCGACCCTGTGAACGGTAGATCGAAGCGGCGGTACGTTTGATGTACCCTTCGTGAGACATGGTGATTACCATATCTTCGTCGGCGATCATATCTTCAATAGATACTACACCAAGCGCATCAACGATTTCTGTACGGCGAGCATCGTTGTAACGACCGCGCATCTCTTCGAGTTCGTCCATGATGATCTGTTTCTTACGACCTTCATTTGCAAGAATATCAAGAAGATCAGCGATCAGTTCCTGAAGTTCCTTGTACTCGTTTTCAAGTTCGAGACGGTTCATTTTTGTCAAACGACCAAGACGCATTGCGGTAATCGCTTTTGCCTGTTCTTCTGACAGTTTGAATCGTTCCGCAAGTGCAAGCTGTGCAGCCGGTTCGTCATCACTTCCGCGAACAATTTTGATCACTTCGTCGATATTGTCGGCAGCAATCATCAAACCTTCGACAATATGAGCACGTGCCTGTGCTTTATCAAGATCGAACTGAGTTCTGCGGGTGATCACGTTCATACGGTGTTTAACAAATTCTGAAATAATATCTTTCAGAGTAAGCTGAACCGGACGACCGTTTACGAGCGCAAGGTTGTTGATCCCGAAAGTCGACTGAAGCTGAGTAAACTTATAGAGCTGATTCAGGATGATTTCTGCGAACGCATCCTGTTTGATTCCGATAACGACGCGCATACCTTTACGGTCTGATTCGTCGCGGATAAATGAAATCCCATCGACCTGTTTGTTGCGAACCAGCGACACCACTTTTTCGATCATGGTGGTTTTGTTCACCATGTACGGAATTTCAGTGATGATAATCTGTTCACGATTACCAACTTCTTCGATCTCCGCACGGGCACGCATGATCACTTTACCGCGGCCGGTGCGATACGCTTCGTGAATTCCCGCACGACCGTAGATAAATCCACCGGTAGGGAAATCTGGTCCCGGAATAATCTTGATCAAATCTTCAACTTCGATCTCCGGGTTTGCCATATACGCGGCAATCGCTTTGGAAACTTCGTTGTAGTTATGAGGAGCCATATTGGTCGCCATACCTACTGCGATACCGGTTGATCCGTTAAGCAGAAGAACAGGCGCTTTTGCAGGAAGAACTTTTGGCTCCTGCATCGATTCGTCGTAGTTTGGCTGGAAATCTACGGTTCCTTTGTCAAGGTCAGCCAGAAGATCTTCCGCCATACGGGTCATGCGACACTCTGTGTAACGCATTGCCGCAGGGTTGTCTCCATCGATCGATCCAAAGTTACCCTGACCATCCACCAGCGTATACCGCATGGAGAAATCCTGTGCCATACGAACAAGTGCATCATACACCGCCGTATCACCGTGTGGATGGTATTTACCGATTACGTCACCGACAACACGAGCTGATTTCTTGTGCTGACGATTGTAACTCAGTGAAAGTTCGTTCATTGCAAAGAGTACGCGGCGGTGAACCGGTTTCAGACCATCACGCACATCAGGAAGTGCTCGGGCCGTGATCATACTCATGGAGTAGTCCAGATAGGACTTTTTCATTTCGTCTTCAATGAGGACGAAATCTTGTTTCGTGAAATCGCTCACTGCAGCTCCTTTATATTGAGACTCATAATTTCTATTGTTTTAAGCTTTTCCATCACATCCCACGCAGTAGAATCGATTGAGATAGGAGTAATTGTCACAAAGTTCGCCATGTTGGCCGGAACATCGTGATTTTCACCATCTTCAATTTCGATCATTTCTCCGTTGAATGTTAATGATACCATTCCGTCGTTTTCAGACGATTCCACATAGTGATCGCTGTAATATGCAAGGCTCTGCTGAGCAGCCCGAACTCCGCGGCACTCATGTGCCGGAACTCCGGGGAAATTAACCGAGTAGAAATGGTTCATCCGCGGGAGCAGAAGATCCGATTCGCGAAGCTGGTTAAAAATCAGCAGAGACTCTTCAGCGTATCGCTGCATCTCTTCTAATGTACGCGTTTCAAAACTGGTTGAAAACGCTGCCGATGGAATCCGCCAGAACGCACCTTCGCGAGCCGCCGCAACGGTTCCCGAATAGAACACGGCAATTCCCGCATTGTGTCCGCAGTTGATCCCGGAAATAACATAGTCCGGCATCTCTGCAAGAATATGTCCCAGAGCAACTTTCACACAGTCCGCCGGCGTTCCATCCACCGCATACGCATCGATCCCTTCAACAGGAAACGAGACTTTGCAGAATGTAACGCCTTCGCGGTAGGTGAACGCATGGCTCTTGCCAGACTGTTCAACCATCGGGGCAACCACTGTTACGCGGTAGTCACGCACGAAAATTTCAGCCAGAGCGATAATGCCCGGAGCGTCGATTCCGTCGTCATTAGAGATCAGCAGATGTGGTTTCTTAGATGTCAAGAGTGGTCACCTTATACGCATTTTCTTCGATAAACGCACGACGAGGCGGAACCTCTTCGCCCATAAGCATAGTAAACACGCGGTCAGTTTCGATCTCATCTTCGATACGAACCTGAAGGAGTTTACGGGTTTCAGCGTTCATGGTTGTTTCAGCAAGTTCGTCCGGGTTCATTTCCCCGAGACCTTTGAATCGCTGAACCATGATGCTTTTCCCTTTATGTTCTGCAACATAGGCATCTTTTTCATCATCGGTGAACAGATATTTCTGCGTTTTACCGTGTTTAATACGGTAGAGCGGAGGACATGACATATAGATATGTCCCCGTTCAACAAGCTGAGGAAGATGGCGATAGAGGAATGTCAACAGGAGCGTTGCGATGTGCGCACCGTCCACGTCAGCATCCGTCATGAGTACGATTTTATGATACCGCAGTTTTGAGATATCGAAATCTTCACCAAATCCGCATCCAAATGCCTGAATCATCGCCTGGATTTCCTCGTGACTCAGCACCTTATCGATTCGAGCTTTTTCTACATTGAGAATTTTACCCTTGAGCGGAAGGATCGCCTGCGTTTCACGGGAACGTCCCATTTTCGCAGAACCTCCCGCCGAGTCTCCTTCTACAAGGAAAATCTCACAGAGTGTTGGATCTTTTTCAGAACAGTCTGCCAGTTTTCCAGGAAGACCGCCGCCATCCATAACCGACTTGCGTCGAGCCATCTGACGAGCTTTGCGAGCAGCTTCACGAGCGATTGCTGATCCGATGCATTTTTCAACGATTTTCTTTGCAACAATCGGATTTTCTTCGAGATAGATTGTCAGATGTTCACGAACATACTGAGCAACCAGACCAGCGATGCTGGAGTTACCCAGTTTCTGTTTCGTCTGACCTTCGAACTGCGGCTCCGCAAGTTTTACCGAGATAATCGCCGTGAGACCTTCGCGAAGGTCTTCACCCTTGAGTTCGAGCTTATTGCCCTTCATCAGCTGATTATCTTCGATGTATTTCATGATCGCACGAGTCTGACCAGTTCTGAAACCGGTGAGGTGTGTTCCACCTTCGTGCGTATTAATGTTGTTCGCAAAGGAGAACACGTTCTCTTTGTAGGTTTCGTTGTACTGCATAGCAACTTCAACATCAACCCCTTCGCCTTCATAGGAAAAGTACACCGGTTTATCATGAAGCGGCTGTTTACCTTCGTCGAGATACTCTACGAATGAAACAAGTCCGCCGGGGAAACAGAAATCATGATTCTTGCCTTCGACACGCTCATCATGAATCGTGATTGTAATCCCTTTGTTCAGGAATGCAAGTTCACGAAGACGACGAGAGAGAATTTCGAAACTGTATTCGAGCGTTTCGAAAATTTCATGGTCTGGTTTGAATGTAATTGTGGTTCCCGTCAGCGTTGTTGTGCCGATTTCGCGAACTTCGTACAGTTTCGCACCGCGTTCGAACTCCATCTCCCAAATTTTCCCGCCGCGGTGAATTTCTGCACGCAAATGTGACGAAAGAGCATTCACACAAGATGAACCCACCCCGTGAAGTCCGCCGGAAACTTTGTAGTTCGAACCGTCAAACTTTCCGCCGGCATGAAGAGTACAGAGTACCAGTTCAAGAGCGGACATTTTTTCTTCTTCGTGGTAATCGACAGGAATTCCACGACCGTTATCTTTAACGGTGATTGAGTCATCGGAATGAATTGTCACGTTCACCGTGTCACAGTAGCCCGCAAGAGCTTCGTCGATTGAGTTATCAACGATTTCATAGACCAGATGGTGAAGCCCCGCACCGGAAGTACTTCCGATATACATGGCGGGTCGTTTTCGCACCGCTTCCAACCCCTTGAGGGTTGTAATATTTTCGGCACTGTAGCTGTTTTCACTCATAGATGAGAGTCCTTTCAGCAGCTCGTGGGAAATCATCAAAGAGAAGCAATCGCCTCACCACCGATTCCCCGGTTTCTGTTTCAGTAGATAGCCTTATAATATAGAATACGCGCACGCACACACGTGAGTCTCATTCCTCCTTTCTATCTAAGAATCAGCGCGTTCAAGATTCATCAACACTCTAACTGCAACCGGTGCTATTTTTAGGCAGAACTTTACTGCAATGAGGCACTCAATGATCGTGGACAAAATTGAAAACAGGGAGCGCTACTTCCTAATCGGGGAAGGGATCGAGCGGGCGTTGCGCTATCTCGCAGTTACCGATTTCTCGAAGATGGAATCGGGAAGATACTCCATCGAAGGCGATTCTATTTTTGCAATCATAGACGAATACAATCTAAGAGATTCTCTTCTTGCCAAACTCGAAGCACACCGCAAATATGTCGATGTGCAGTTTATGGCTCAGGGATCTGAAAAAATTGGGTATGCGCCATTACATGGCCATATCCCAGAGCAAGAGTATTCGATTGAGCAGGACATAGCGTTCTACGATGGCAATGAGTCACCTGTCGCACTTGCAGAAGGGATGTTTATGATTCTTTTCCCAGGAGATCTTCATAAGCCTGCCCTTGGTGATCCAACCAAGCAAGTTAAAAAGGTCGTGGTCAAAATTGAAATGACGTTGCTTTCACAAACTAGATCAATCTAAATTCACAGGCTTGCACTCGTGTGAGCCGCTTTAGCCAAAACCGAGGCCTGACCATGACCAAAACTATTTGCATTGCACTGTTGCCCTTTCTTCTTTTCGCAGAAACATCTCTGTGGAAAATATCCAAAGGCGCGAACTACCTCTATATTGGGGGGACAATTCACCTACTCAGACCATCAGACTACCCACTACCATCAGAATTTGAAAAAGCATTCAATGAAGCGCAAACAATTGTATTTGAAACAAATCTTGCCGAAATGAACACACCTGAATTCCAATCTCGACTCATTGCTGCGGTTAGTTACCCCGCAGGAAGAACCCTTAGAGGTGTTCTCAATGCAGAAACCTACCAAAAATTGAATGCCTATCTGCAACAAAAAGGGCTTCCATTTTCGGCAATCAACCAATTTCGACCATCAATGGTGTCAATTCTCCTGACCCAATGGGAAATGGTATATTTCGGCATGGCTGAAGAGGGTGTAGACCTCTACTTTTACCACAAAGCGATTGCTCAAAAAAAGCGAACCGTTGGCCTCGAAACAACTGATCAACAAATTAGCTACATCGCTTCCCTTGGCGAAGATGACCCCAATGGATTGATCCAAAATACAATCGATGAAGTTTCAACAATCGAATCAACCATTTCAACAATGATTTCATCGTGGAAAACGGGCAACACTGATATTCTCAATGACCTCATTGTCAAAGAGATGAAAGAGAAATACCCTTCGATACACCAATCTCTTTTAGTTGACAGAAATTTCAATTGGAAACCGGAAATAATCACCATGATAACGACACCACCTGTGGAATTAATTCTCGTTGGTGCCGGTCATCTCGTCGGTGAAGAGGGTCTGCTTAAAATTTTTGAAAAAGATGGGTATACCGTTGAAAAAGCGATTTTTAAGAAGCCTTAAAATGAAAATTGGTTCATGGTACACAATTGGATTCTGACCGTTCAGAATAATGAGTTTATCGAATGGCGAAAATGAGCTACATTAGCATACTCGCCATACCATAATCATAGCAATACAAGATCAAATCCATAAAACACTCATCTCCACAACCGGCTATTTCCCAAAGCAAATCTCCATAGAGAAAAAAGCATAAAAAGAACTGCTATCTATTCTCGCAAAAGCAACTTTCCATCCCCATCTCGGCTTTGAAGAGTTTTACAGTGGTTAACGGTTTTTTTCGCAACAGACAAACCGAATGAAAACAAATACACAACACTTCATCAACTATTGCGTTGACGTTCTCCTTGCTTGCGCATATCACACACCTTGGAGCATGGTGTAGTTAACTGAGGAGATTTCAGCATTGCCCACAATCAGATTAATCCAGCTTGGCCAAAATAGAACGCGAACAATCCCAGGTATCTTCCCGCTAAACGCGAGTAGCTAGATCTGCTCATCAACGCATTCCGCGTCTTCAATCAGGGAAACGACATGTACAATTCATGGTCCTATCGATTTGCTGCAGGATAAAAAAAAAACGTGAATTCGAAACTAGATTACCACTGTGTAATTTCGGTTTTTGCAGAGCAAGCTCACGGACGAAATTCATCCTGACGAGACCGGATCAGACCACAGCCCTTTAAACTTAACTATCAATGTAAAACAAAAAAGGCTCCCAAAAGAAGCCTATATTTTTGAATCAGCAAACAAAACCTATTGCTATTCAGAACCGATGTGGTAGCGTTTAAATATTTTCCCTGCAACACTCTCATTGATATTGTCAACCCAATCTGTTATAGCCTGTGAATTATCCAAAGTAAGAATGTGAGAAATCTCTTCGCGAAGTTCAACGGAACTCGCACAACTAATCAAC
>JAIFMU010000254.1 GCA_020048285.1 bacterium
GCGAATTGGCGACAAACTTTAAAACTATGCAAGAGTCGATTATCACGACAATTCATCAACTGCAAACAAGCGAAAAACTGTTGCAGGAATCGCTTGATCTCCTTCCCATACCTCTTTTGATTGCGAATAGCGATGGTCTTCCTACTTTCGTCAATACTGATTTTAGTCACACTTTTGGCTATGAACAGTCTGAAATCGGAGTCGTTGAACCGTGGCTTCAGACGGTGTGTCGATCAGGTGAATGGATTAATGAAATAGGCAATGTCTATCGTGAAGGAACAGTGCATCTGCGTTCAAAAAGTGGTGATGAACGAGTTATTGATTTTTCAATTCAGCCGATTGAATCACGAACGATTTATCTGTTCAATGACAGTACTGAAAAATTTGAAAATCAAAAGAAAACAGAAAACCTAAAAGAACAACTTCACCAGTCGCAAAAGATGGAAGCGGTAGGTCAACTCGCCGGAGGAGTGGCGCACGATTTCAATAACGCGCTCGGTGGAATAATCGGAGCTACAGAACTGCTCAAAATTGGCAATCTTACTCCCGAAGAACAAAGAGAATACCTCGACTTGATCCTTACCGCCGGTGAACGTGCCGGTGATCTGACCAAAAAACTACTGCTGTTTTCACGCAAAGGAAATAAGGCGAGCAGTGCTGTCGATTGTGCGAAAATCGTGAATGAAACCGCATCACTCTTGAAACACACGATTAACAAAAACATCACTGTTTCCGTGGATAATCGATCAACCTTTGCCTCGATCATCGGCGATGATTCGCTCCTGCAAAATGCTTTCATGAACATGGGTATCAACGCTTCACACGCCATGCCCAACGGCGGAGAGTTGACATTCACGCTGATAAATCTCGAACTGGATGCTGAGTATTGTGAAATTTCCCCCTTTGAAATAAAGCCGGGTGGATATCTTGAAATAGCCATTCGTGATACCGGAACCGGAATGTCACCAGAAATTCAATCCCGCATATTCGAACCGTTTTTCACCACCAAGGAAGCGGGAAAAGGAACCGGACTCGGCATGGCGGCGGTGTACGGAACGGTTCAGGAACACGGCGGAGCGATCACGGTCTATTCCGAAGTGGGAACTGGGACGGTGTTTCATATCTATCTGCCGGTTACCATGGAAACGGCGACAGCAACGAATCACCCCGAAGAGATTTCGCAGGGAACCGGAACGATTCTGGTGATCGATGATGAAGAACTGATCAGAATCACTGCCAGTGCCCTGCTGGTGAGTCTCGGATACAAGGTAATTCTCGCGACCAACGGTCTTGAAGGGGTGAACACTTTTTCGGAGGCTAAAAATGAGATCGATCTGATCATTCTCGACATGATCATGCCGGTCATGGGCGGGCGCGAAGCGTTTACCAAACTCCGTGAAATCGATTCGACCATTCCCATTATTATCGCTTCCGGATTCGCCAAGGAAGAGGATATGGAATCTCTGAAAAAAGAGGGCGTCAACGGATTCCTCAACAAACCATTTCGAAAGACCGAACTGGCGGGCATAATTACATCAATTCTAACCAAGGAATTATTATGAAAATCGCAATCTGTTTTTTCAGTGGAACCGGCAATACCGCCTACGCTGCGGCTCAGTTGAGCGATCACTTTACCTCGCTAGGCCATTCAGTGGAACTCTGTACAATGGAACAGGGTGATCCCGTGCAGGCCAGTGATGCCGACCTTCTTATGCTGGGTGGTCCGATCTATGCCGGGAATGTTCCCGAAGCGTTTATTCGCTGGGTTCTGCGGAAAATCCCATCGGCAAAACCCGGTGCAAGGGCGGCACTTTTTTCTACCTCTGCCGGACTTCTAAATGCAAACGGCATTCGTTCACTTGCAGTCAAAGCGGTCAAAAAGGGGTATACTGTGGTGGGAAGTTTCACCTTTGTTATGCCGCGAAATTTTTACTTTGGATCATATGCACCAATGGAACCAGAACTGATCCGCGATATTCTTAAAAAAACAACCCGTGAAATCGGTGAAGCAGCAGCTCTACTCTGTGGTGAACCTCAGCCGGAAGAGATCTCTGCGAAGGGTATTCTTGCTTTGGATTTAACAGCAGAACTCATGTCGGTTATGGCACGATTCATGGGAAAACAGTACTCTGCAGATGAAAACTGCATCCGATGCAGAAAGTGTGAAAAGAACTGTCCAACCGGAAATATCAAGCTGCTGCAGTCCAAAGTTCAGTTCGGATTGTCGTGTATGCTCTGTACCCGATGCATTCATGGCTGCCCGACTCATGCGATTCGCTATGGGAAAAAGCTCTATCCGCAATACCGGATCAATGAGATCACCAAGTGGAATCTTGAATAAATCGGCACATTTAAAAGGAGTATCAAAATGAGAATCAGCTCTTTATGTGTAATGATAATTGCTCTCTTCAGCTTCGTCTTTTCTGAAACGGATAGTGGTATACTCGATCTGAAATCCCGTCTGACAGCATCGTCCGAACCGATTCCGCTCGCCGGTGAATGGTTGGTGGTACCCCATCGACTGCTGACCCCTGATGATTCAATCAAAGATGGAGAATCGATGGTGCAGCAGGTTCCTTCGAGCTGGACGAAATATTCGTTTCGCGGTAAACCTCTACCACCTGCGGGAGTGGCCACCTATGTCGTATCAATCATAATCCCAACAACGTACAGAGACTCTCTTCTTGCATTTCACTTCCCGAGAATCGGATCATCCTACCGCTGTTTTGTTGATGGGAAAATCATTGCTGAAGCGGGAAATGTGACAGAGTCACCGCAAACGATGGTTCCGGGATATCGATATCAGACTGTTCCATTTACTCCGCAGTCGGATACAATCAAAATGATCATTCAGGTCGCCAACTTTCAACAGATTGATCCGGGGATATGGCACGCGATTACATTTGGAACCGCCTCCGCACTCGAACGATCCGAGACAAAAGGTCAATCGATTCACTTAGTAATGATTGGACTTCTTTTCATGATCATGCTGTACCATCTCTGTGTTGCCTTTTTTATGCGCAGTGAACGTTCAGCACTCTATCTGGGACTATTTGCGGGATCCCTGATTCTCTATCTTGGCACACTTCACCATATTCCATTCTGGATTTTAGGCACAGAACCAGATTTTCATCTCTCTCTTCGCCTGAGTTACCTCAATGGATTGTTCCCTTCACTTCTGATCTATTTCACAATGCGTTCACTCTTCCCCGATGAGTATCCTCGTTTGTTCCATAGAGTTGTAGTGGCACTTTTACTGATACACATTGCGGTAACCGCCGTTTCACCGTCAATGTTCTACACCACTCTTCTTCCGTTTACCGCCCTGATGACACTCGCTCTTTTACTGGCGATTGCTCTCCGGCAGATCTCTGCACTCAAGCACAAGCGTGAAGGTGCCCGTGCAATGGTGATTGCCTTCGGGGTTATGGTTGTTTTCTGGATAAATGACATTCTCTATTCCGCACTTCTTATTAAAACTGCGTATATCGGTGAATGGGGAATTATCGCTCTTATGACCTTTTATGCGGTTTTTCTGGCGTTCCGTTTTTCACGTTCTTTTGCCAAAGTCAAACTACTCGCGACGGATCTGCAAGACCGAGAGTCATCACTTCAGCAGACACTCACTCAACTGCAGGAACATCGGAGTTTTACGATTCAGGCAGTGAACAATTCTCATCAGCTCTTTGGGTGGATTACTCCTGACGGAATACTTCAGTTTGCAAACCAGACGGCACTCTCGATGATTGCATGTCGTTCTGAAGATGTGGTAGGAAAACTATTCTGGGAAACGCCATGGTTCTCTCATAATGAAACGGAGCAACTCCATCTGCAGGAAGCAATTGGAACCATCCGTTCGACGGAACTTCCGATTCGATATGATACGATTCACAGGGACAAAGAAAATCGTGAGCATCAGATTGATTTTCACCTTCGCCCCACCTTTGATCAATCTCACCGTATGGTAGCAATCGTTGCCGAAGGGGTTGATGTAACAGAAGAACGACAGGCTGCGCTCAAAGAGAAAACACTAAAAGAACAACTTCATCAGTCACAAAAAATGGAAGCGGTCGGGCAGCTTGCCGGTGGAGTAGCTCATGATTTTAATAACGCTCTGGGGGGAATTCTTGGAGCTGCGGAACTTCTAAAAACTGAAGGGGTTTCTGCGGAAGAACAAACAGAGTATCTTGATCTCATTCTCACCGCCGGTGATCGTGCTGCAGATCTTACTAAAAAGCTGCTGCTCTTTTCACGCAAAGGAGCAAAGGTAAGTTCCGCGGTTAACTGCACAAAAATTGTCGAGGATACCGTTTCTCTGCTGAAGCATACAATCAACAAAAATATCACTGTCAAAATGGAAAACCGGGCGATTCAGACATCCGTGATCGGAGATAACTCTCTTTTACAAAACGCACTCATGAACATGGGGATCAACGCCAGTCATGCCATGCCTGACGGCGGAGAACTTACATTTACTCTGGAAAATCTCGAGCTTGATGCCGAGTACTGTGAAGTTTCTCCCTTTGATATGAAACCGGGCGAATATCTGGAACTATCGATTCGTGACACCGGCTGCGGCATGAGTCCGGAAATTCAAACCCGCATATTCGAACCATTCTTTACCACCAAGGAAGCGGGCAAAGGAACGGGACTCGGTATGGCTGCGGTGTACGGAACGGTGCAGGAACACAACGGTGCGATTACGGTCTACTCCGAAGTTGGTACGGGAACGGTGTTCCGAATCTACCTGCCGGTCACAAGCGAAACCGTCAAACGCGAAATAGAGTCTGAGACGATTCCTGTTGGATCGGGTACAATTCTGGTAATTGACGACGAAGAACTGATCCGCGTGACCGCATCGGCACTGCTTCGATCCATGGGATATCGTGTAATCCTCGCGACCAACGGGCTCGAAGGCGTCAACACATTCGCCGAAACAAAAGAGGATATCGACCTGATCATTCTCGACATGATTATGCCGGTCATGGGCGGGCGCGAAGCGGATTCGCCAAAGAAGAGGACATGGCCGCTCTGAAAAAAGAGGGCGTGAACGGATTCCTCAACAAACCGTTCCGAAAGGCGGAACTGGCGGAGATGGTGGGAAAAGCAATACCTGATACTGCATGGCAATGAAAAAGTGAGGGAGGAAAAAATGTGTCTACGAATAGTACTTTTGATCGTGCTGCTTTTCGCAGTTACCGTTTACTCTGAACTCTTAGTGCAGCAGAAAGTAACCATTGGAGTTCTCGCCCTTCGAGGAAAAGATCAGTGTATCAAGCAATGGGAATCGACAGCAACGTATCTCTCTTCGAAAATTGAGGGAACTACATTTTCGATCATCCCACTAACTTTCGACGAGGTCTGCAATAAGTCTAAAACTGATAGTCTCGATTTCTTTCTTGTCAATCCGGCGTACTATGTTCGCCTTGAACGAAGCAGAGGAGTACTGCGAATTGCAACGATGGTGAACAAAGACAACTCAGAACAGATAAGTCAATTTGGAGGTGTCATCTTTACCCGCCATAACCGTGATGATATTCAAACGATTCAGGATATAAAGAAAAAGTCATTTATGGCAGTTAGTTCTGGCTCATTTGGTGGATGGTACGCCGCAAAACGGGAGTTTCTTGAAAGAGGAATTGTTCCGGAAGATCATTTTTCTAGCATTCTGTTTGGCCAATCGCATGATTCTGTTGTACACGCTATTTTCAAGGGAACTGTAGATGCCGGTACTATTCGAACCGGCATTTTGGAAGCGATGGAGAAAGAAGGTATCTACGATACCGACAGCTTTAAAATTATCAATGCTCAAGATTCGCATTTTCCCTTCGCACATTCAACGAAACTGTATCCAGAATGGCCTTTTGCGGCATCCTCAAAAACAGATAATGAGTTGGCAAAAAAAGTTGTGATTGCACTATTAGCCATACCCGATACCGCAGAAGCTCTTAAAACTGCTCAGATTGCGGGATGGACTATTCCGGGCAACTATAACGAAGTTGCCAATTGTCTCAAAAGTGTGAAAGCTCCACCCTTTGAACATTGGGGAGAGATTTCGGTTCGAGCACTGTTTATTCAGTATGGAATTTGGGTCATACTATTTCTTGTTTTTTCGGTGCTTCTTCTCCTCTACTCCGGGGTGAGACTGGTTAAAAAAATCCGCAAAAGTTCAAATGAGAATAGAAAGTTACAAGGAATTTCGTGGGAGTATTTACTCTATAGTTCAGCTTCATTTATGACAGGATCTTTTGTTCTTATGCTGTTTTCTGCCCTTCAGAAGATTATGGCGGGGTACTCGCTTAAACCCAAAGGTTTTACCATACCTTTCATTTTTGGCGGAGTTGCCGGTTTCATCATTGGAACACTTTTCTCATATCAGATCCGTCAGAAAAACAGAATTTCAAGGCAGTTGGAAGAGTTACGCACTGGTAAAGAACTATTGCACAACAGTGCCAAAATGGAGGCGATTGGTCAGCTTGCAAGTGGAGTAGCACACGATTTTAACAACGCTCTTGGGGCAATCATGGGAGCTGTGGAGTTATTAAAAACTGACACTCTTTCGAAGGACGAACAACGTGAGTATTTTGAATTAATTCTCACCGCTGGCGGTCGTGCCGCCGATTTGACTAAGAAACTCCTCCTCTTTGCCCGCAAAGGGAACAAAGCTAGTTCTACGGTGAACTGTGCCAAAATTGTTGAAGATACCGTTGCACTTTTAAAACACACAATCAACAAAAACATTACCGTGTCCGTAGAAAACCGTGCGATTCAGACATCGGTGATCGGTGATGATTCACTTCTTCAAAATGCAATTATGAACATGGGAATCAACGCTTCGCATGCTATGCCGGATGGCGGGGTGTTGACATTTACTTTGGAAAATCTTGAACTGGATGCGGAGTACTGCTCGGTATCTCCCTTTGAAATCATTCCCGGAGAATATCTCGAAATCTCAATACGTGACACCGGAACTGGTATGCCTCCAGAGATTCTGTCGCGCATATTCGAACCGTTCTTTACCACCAAAGAGGCGGGAAAAGGAACGGGACTCGGCATGGCGGCGGTGTACGGAACCGTTCAGGAACACAACGGAGCGATTACGGTTTACTCCGAAGTGGGCGCGGGAACGGTGTTCCACGTCTATCTTCCCGTTACCGCTGAAACTGTTCGACGGGAGATTACATCTGAACCAAAGGGAACTGGATCAGGAACAATCCTTGTGATCGATGACGAAGAACTGATTCGGATCACTGCCTCGGCGATGCTTCGATCGCTGGGGTACAAAGTCATTCTCGCCACGAACGGTCTTGAAGGCGTCAACACGTTCGCCGAAACAAAAGAGGAGATCGACCTGATCATTCTCGACATGATCATGCCGGTTATGGGCGGGCGCGAATCATTCGCCAAACTCCGTGAAATTGATCCGACAATTCCGATCGTCATTGCTTCCGGATTCGCCAAGGAAGAGGACATGGCTGCACTGAAAACTCAGGGGGCAAACGGATTCCTGAACAAACCATTCCGGCGAGCGGAACTGGCGGAGATGGTGGGAACGGCAATGACTCGTATGCGATAGTTCTTGCAATACCCAATTGTTCGTGCTACACTGAACCGTAACTACTTTTAGGGGGACTTGATGAAACTGAAATCGATGAAACAGGTTATGATTGGTGTGATTGTGTCACTCATGGCAGTGGTGGTGGGAATCACGTTGCTCTTTACAATCATTCGCACCGTAGAAGGACAAAATAGTGCCATTGAAAGTGCAAAATTACAGCTCACCGGACATGCGGGAGAGATCAGTGGCGAAATTGTCAGTCGTCTCAATTTTCAAATGTCAGTGGCATCACTGATCAGCAAAGAGATGATAGCAAATAAGACGAGCGGACTCACTTCGCGATCGCGCGTCGATGCACTTCTCAAAAACTACCTTGAAATGGACAAGGGCTTTTTCGGAACCTATTCAGTGTGGGAAGCGAATGAGTGGGATGGTCAGGACTCTCTCTTTCTCAATACACCTCCGTCTGATGCGACTGGTCGCCTTTTGACTTACTGGAACCGCGCCAGTGGCACAATTAAGTCCGAGGCGGTGGTGGCTTATAATCCCAGTGACGCCGGTTCAGAATGGTATCAACTTCCTTATTCGCAGAAGCGCTCATATCTTATCGATCCATTTGCCTATGCCGTGGGTGGTAAAAATGTGCTCATGGTTTCCGGCGTGGTTCCCATTGTGCTCGATGGCAAAAGTGTCGGGGTCAGCGGAGTTGACATGGCCATGGATTTTGTCCAGTCAGAACTGCGGGCGGTTCAAAAAGAGCTCTACGAAGGAAAAGCTGAACTGCTTCTGCTTTCATCAAATCGCACTATTGCCGGTGCAACGGTTGCTGATTCTCTCTTAGGAAAATTGGCCTCAAAAGAACTCCTTCCTTCTGCGGAGATTGAGTCTGAACTGGAAGCAAAAGGATTTGTGGTACAACTGACCGCCAAAGAGATGGTACTCTGGCAGAAAATCCCCCTTCCTACCGACGATAAAGCGTGGATTCTTTCACTTTCCGTTCCTCGATCGACCATATTGGCTCCCGCTGTCGCCATGACCCGCAACTCAATTCTCATGGGACTGATACTTATTGTGGCATCGCTGGTGTACGCCGCATTCAGAGCACGAGCAACGACTCACCGAATTGTCGAACCTGTGGCTGCCTGTGTGAAAGCAGCTCACGATGCAGCCGAAGGAAACACGGAGTTTGGAATCACCGATGCCTCAATCGAAGAACTCCATGATCTGGTACTTTCGTTCAGAAAAATGGGTAACTCATTGGAGAAAAAAGTCTCCATCGTCGAGTCAATCGCTGCGGGAGATCTTCTTGTTGAACCCGAAGTTCTTTCAGATAAGGACCGCTTGGGAATTGCCCTCGTGGATATGGTAGAACAACTCGGTGAAACGCTCCACCGAATCAGCGTCGCCACCATTGCAGTAGAAACGGGATCGGGCCATTTGGCGCAAGCGTCGAATGCACTCTCCGATGGAGCAAGTTCGCAGGCCGCTTCGATCGAAGAGATCCACAGCAGTCTCACCGAAATTACCTCCAGTGCGAACGAAGTCGCCAATAAAGCAGTGGAAGCGGCTCAGATTGCACAAAAATCGGAAGAGATTGCTCACACCGGAGCTGACCAGATGGAAGGGTTGTCGCGAGCCATGGTAGAGATCGAAAAAGCGAGTGGATCGATTGCCAAAATCATTAAAACGATCGAAGATATTGCTTTCCAGACCAACCTTCTCGCGCTCAATGCCGCAGTCGAAGCAGCACGAGCGGGTCAGCACGGAAAAGGATTTGCCGTAGTGGCCGATGAAGTCCGCACTTTGGCAAATCGCAGTGCCAAAGCAGCTGCCGAAACAGGAAATCTGATTCAATTGACCAATGAAAAAGTAGAAAACGGCGTGGCGATGGCGAAAACCACAGAGTTAGCTTTTGATTCGATCCGCGCTTCTGTGGCCGATGTGGCAAATCGGATACAGATTATTGCCGAAACGGTTAGTTCCCAGGCAAAAGGTGTTGCGGAAATTGGCATTGGACTCGATGTAATTAATCAGGTGACTCAATCGAACACGGCTCACGCAGAAGAGAGCGCCGCAACTTCGGGAGAACTGGCAATGCAGTCGGTGGAACTTCACACGCTGGTCAGTCGTTTCCGGTTTGACGATTCAGAACCAGTTGTTCAACAGAGAATAAATCTTCCAAAAGCCAAACAGTCGACACCACAACCCAAAACCGTGGCGACCAAACGATCAAACTCTGCGCTTGGGTGGGAAGGCACTGACTATTAGCAAATGCCGCTAAAACAGTCGTAATCTCTTTCGACGAGATCAAGGAGACACACGGACACACGCGGGATCATCAATGGATGTTCCCGCGTGTTTTGTTTTATAGAACCGCAGAGTAACAGCTTCAGTTTCAGAGTGCCCTGATTAGCATTTCTCGGCGGTGGCGGGGAGCTTTTCTCACAAAAGCGATCTTATCTGTTGAATCTTTGGTTGTCCTTAGGGTACAATCTATCTGATTAAACCATTTCTAGGAGGTTCCTATGAAAAAACTGATGCTGATGATCGCCAGTTTCTGCCTATTCTTCCCTCTCTTTGCGGAAGAGAACGCTACCGACGCCGAAGTGACAGCCATGGTTGACAAAGCGGTGAATCTGATCAAATCAAAAGGCGCGGCCGCCTTTGAAACAATCAACAAAAAGGACGGTGGATTTTATCAGGAGTCAAAAGATCTCTATGTTTTTGTCTACAACGAACAGGTCGAAATGATTGCTCACCCGTACAAACCGGATCTGGTGGGCAAAACATTTAAAGGAAAACCGGATGTGAAAGGAAAAATGTTCCGCGATGAAATTGTAGCTCTCGCTCTTTCAAAAGGAAAAGGGTGGGTTGAGTACAGCTACCAAAAACCGGGTGATCCCGGCATCTATCCTAAAGTTACCTATTGTAAACTGGCTGTTTCCGGTGGTGTGAAATACATTGTCTGTGCAGGAAAATATAAGGATAAAAAGTAGGTTCCTATGAAACTGACCGGAAAGCTCCTATCGATCCCTGTGGCGGCACTGCTCATTTTTGGTGGGGTAATTGTTCTCACTGTTACTCTTATGGGAACAGTAAAAGATCAGTTTAAGTCACTTACCACTGTAGATGTAGAATCGCTGGTGGCCAGTTCTCAGTTGCGCACTAGTGCCCTTCGCCTTGCTGCGATTCCCGGAGAAACGATTGTTTCGCTTATGATGGGAAATCCCGTCGAGTCCGTGGAGGTTCATTTAAAAGAGAGCGATACTCATATCGCTCTTTTGCGTGAACAGCTTCCCAAGCGGGACAGTTCTGCAGGGATCGCTCAAAAACTAGCGCTCACCGATTCACTCTATAAAGATATCGCCGACAAGTGTCGCGGTGGTGATTCCTATGGCGCTTCGGAACAGATGGGAAGTTTCAGCTCCGCAGTCCATGAAATCATTACCGTCCTCGATACGATTTCGGCGCAATCAGAACAGCGAGTTCGCACCACGGGAAAAAGTGGCGAAGAGACGATCGATACGTTAGTGAACATAATGATCATTGCGGGAGTGGTGGCCTCAGTTATTCTTTTGGTAATTTCCGGAATAATATCTGGACGACTTGTGGGTTCACTGAAACAGGTGATTCGTTTCATTTCTCAAAGACTTACCGCAGACGATTTTTCGAAAACTCTTCCTGTTTCTGGTAAAGATGAGATCGGCGAATTTGTTCAGTGGCTCAATCGGTTTATAGATCACATGAAAGAGATGCTCAAAACCGTAAAAACGCGGTCGGAAGTGCTTTCGGAGAGTTCGATCAAACTAAAAATGATATCAGGAAATGCAGAAAATTCACTGAGTGAGATGAGTCAGCACAATCAACTGGCAGTCTCTTCCATTGATCTTTTAAAAGGGAGCATGAACGAGGCGTGTCGCGATGCGGATAGACTCTCTGGCGATGTGCACAGGATTGTTTCTTCCACCGAAGAAGCGTTACGTCATACCGATATGGTTGTTCAAGAAAGTAATCACACGGGAGAACTGATTCTTTCTACCCGAGAACGAGCACTGCGCAATGCCGAAGTTTTTGAACGACTCACCAATGTGGTTCAACAGGTTGGACAAAATGTGGCTGCAATCAAAAAGATCGCCGATTCGACCCGAATGCTCGCGGTAAATGCTTCAGTGGAGGCAGCACGGGCAGGTCGCGACGGGGCGGGATTTGCCGTGGTCGCTCAGGAGGTGCATTCACTGGCCGAGCAGAGTGGAAAGATGGTGTCATCTATTGGCGTATCCTTTAACGAAGTGCAACAGGTGAGCGACATGATGCGCACCGATATTGAACAGACCGTTCATGTGACGCAGGATCTGGACAGCGCTCGTGTGACAATCGAAAAGAACATGGAAATTCAGCGAGAACAAATTTCAGAGATCGCCACCATGGCGCTCGATATCAAATCCGGAATCTACTCACTGGGTACTTCACTCGCGGAAGCACTTTCCTGCACTGATCAGCTGAAAACGACATCGCACCTTATCGCCGACGAAAATCTTCGTTTGGTCGAAGGTGGTCACCATCTTTTTGCAGAATCAGAATCCCTGGAACAGCTTTCACTGGAAATGCGTTTGTTCACCGATCGCTTTACCGTCTAAAAAACACACAAGAGTATTACCACAGCACCGGATCCGTAGATTCGGTGCTTTTTTCTACTTGGCCGAGTCAGTTCATCTGATCATTTCATTCGTGACATTGCCCCTTTTTCGAGGTACAATTACCTGTATGCTTTCAAAAACTGACACAATTCGTAACAACAGCGAACCTCTTGAATGAGAGTGTTCAAAAAATGGGGATATCGCCATGACAAAAGAGCAGCAAAACAGATCATCAAATCTCATGTATCGACTCATGGTTCCCCTGTCGATACTACTGACCCTGAGCTTTCTCCTTGCAGGTGGCCTACTCTGGATGCAACATCAGAATCGGCTTAATGAGAGAACAACAATGGTCGTGAACGATGTGCAAAAACAGTTGCATGGAATTCTTCAGGAACAGTCTCTAGGACTCTCGGCAATGAACCATTTCATTGCCGATGACGAACGAACGCTCAAGGGTCTGAAAAATTGCAGTCGCAAGGAGCTTCAAGCCGCTTGGCAAGCGAACTATCAAGAACTAAATGAAGAACACGGCGTAACTGTTTTCAACTTGTTTGATACAAACCGCGTTTTTCTGCTCCGTCATCACCAACCACAAAAGTTTGGCGACCGCCGAGATACCTATCTTATGAAAGAAGCGGAACGCACGGGTAAAACGGTTACGGGATTAGAGGTTGGTCCGCTGGGGCTTTTGAGCCTTCGAGCGATACAAGCTGTCCACGAAAAGGGTACTCTTCTGGGATATGTGGAACTGGGCAAGGAGATCGAGGATGTTCTCCATGCGATTCACTCGAACTCTTCTAATCTGGAACTGGCGATTGCGATTCGCAAAGAAAACCTCAACCGAGAAAAATGGGAACTGGTGACACAGGGCGTTGGCCGACATGCGAACTGGGATCTTCTTCCTCACAGTGTAATCAGTTACGCTTCGCAAGGAACACTTCCTCAGGAGTTTATCCCTTACGCCGATCACGACTTTACGCATACACTCAAACACGGTGAATCAAAAGATGTTCGATCAGCCCATGGCGATTGGCGATTTACCGTGGTGCCCTTAAAAGACGCTTCCGGTACCGAAGTGGGCGATCTCATGATCATGAACAATATCACCGATCTCAAGGCTCAATTTAATAAAACGGTACTTGCGGCAAGTACTGTCGGCGCCCTGCTGTTTGGAATTCTCTGGACTCTTGTATTCATTATGTTGCGCCGAACTGAACGGTTGATACACGTTCAAAAAGCAGATCTTACCGAGAGCGAAGATCATCTTCGCATTCTTTTTGAAGATTCGCCGGATGTCTATTTGGTGATTAAAAATGAAATTATTGGTGTCTCATTGGATCATATTTCACCAGAGTTTCAACCCGATGGTTCCCGTTCTGATGAATCGGCAAAAGAAAAAATGGAAGAAGCACTTCAGCGAGGAAATACCACCTTTGAATGGCAACATCGCCGATTTAATGGTGAACTGTTTCATGCGGAAGTTTCCATTACGGCAAGTATCGAGAAAGATGAACCGATTTTACTGGCAACGTGGCGCGATATAACCGCTCGCAAAGAGGCTGAAGAGGCATTGCTTGCGGTAAAGGCAAACATGACGTCCATTGTAGAAAACACCTCGGACAGTATATGGTCAATTAATCGTAGTTATGAGATCGTCTATATAAATCAGGGATTCGCTCAGGCATTCAACGCAGTTTTCGGGGTGCTACTTGTGCCCGGTGTAAATATTTGTGAATCACTTCCTGATGGGGTAAGAGAAATACAAAAAGAACATTACGACCGAGCATTAGCAGGTGAAAGCTTTACCTTTATCGATGCTATCCCCGTTCCCGGTGGGGATATCTATATCGAAGTTTCTGCAAATCCTATTGTAGTGATGGGCGAAGTCACGGGAGCCGCATTTTTTGGGCGAAACATCACCGAACGCAAACAGGCGGAAGAGACACTCAAGCAGGCTCAAGCAATGGCTCACATCGGGAACTGGGAGTTGGATCTCGTGGAAAATACGCTCTTGTGGTCTGAAGAAATTTATCGCATTTTCGAAATAGATTCAACTCACTTCAGTGCCACTTACGAAGCATTTGTCGAAGCGATTCATCCGGAAGATCGCGAAATGGTGAATGCTGCCTATACTGAATCGCTGGCCAACAAAGAGCCCTACAGCATTGATCATCGCCTGCTCATGTCCGACGGACGAGTGAAATATGTACACGAACAGTGCGAAACCGTCTTTGATGAAAATGGAATGCCGCTCCGGTCGGTGGGAACGGTTCAGGATGTGACGGAGCAGAAAAAATCAGATGAACAGATTCGAGAAAATGAAAATCTCCTGCGCGATGTTTTCGAAAACACCCTTTCTGGGTTCTGGGACTGGAATCTTGTGGACAACAGCGAATATCTCAGCCCGGCATTCAAGAAAATGTTCGGCTATGAAGATCATGAAATGGAAAATGCCCCGGAATCTTGGCAAAGGATTGCCTTTCAAGAAGATCTTCCCATGGTGTACGAATCGTTCAATCGCCATGTGACAAGTCACGGGCAGGAACCGTTCTACAATGAGATTCGTTACCATCACCGCGATGGATCAACGGTGTGGGTTATCTGCGCCGGTCGAGTGGTCGATTGGAGCAGTGAAGGTAATCCGCTTCGCATGGTGGGGTGCCATATCGACATCACCGCAAAAAAACAAGCTGATGAAGAGTTGAAAATCTCCGCTCTACGTCTTTCGCTGGCAACACAAGCGGGAAATGTGGGCGTTTGGGATTATGATGTCGTTCACAACGTGCTTCTGTGGGATGAACAGATGTACTCGCTCTACGGAATCACCGCAACGACATTCGGTGGAGCGTACCAATCGTGGCGAGCAGGACTTCACCCGGATGATGAAGAGCAGGGCGATCGCGAAATTCAGATGGCACTGATCGGTGAGAAAGATTTCAACACAGAGTTCCGCGTAATCTGGCCCGATGGATCAGTGCACTTTATCCGAGCACTCGCCATGGTAATGCGCGATTCCGAAGGCAACCCGATTCGCATGATCGGGACAAACTGGGATATCACGGAACAAAAACTGAGTGAAGAGAACCTTCGCGCTGCCAAGGAACAGGCAGAAACGGCGAACCGTACAAAATCAGATTTCCTGGCCAACATGAGTCATGAAATCCGCACCCCCATGAACGCAGTTCTCGGACTGGGCCGCCTTCTCGAAGATAGTCCGCTCAATGCTCAACAGCGTGATTATCTCAAAAAGATCAACCGCTCTTCAAAACTTCTGCTCGGCGTTATAAACGACATTCTTGATTTCTCCAAGATCGAAGCCGGAAAGATGGAACTTGACATTCAGCCTTTCGCCCTTGAAGAGGTTTTGGATCAAACGAAAATGCTCTTTGTCAACACCGTTAAAACAAAAGGGCTTGAACTGATTATCGACTGTTCACCCGATGTTCCCCGCGCCGTGCTGGGCGATTCACTTCGGCTGACACAGGTGCTCACCAATCTCATGGGAAATGCAGTAAAATTTACAGAAAACGGACAAATTGCACTTCATATCCGACGACTCTTTACCGCAACGGTTCCTCACGGTTCGTGCCAACTGCAGTTCTGTGTCGAAGATAGCGGAATCGGCATGAACGAAGAGCAGATGAGTCACCTGTTCAAACCATTTTCTCAGGCCGACAGTTCAACCACGCGCAAGTACGGCGGAACGGGGCTGGGGCTCGTGATCAGCAGCCGCCTCGTGGAAGCCATGGGAGGAAAGCTGGAAGTCACCTCCGCAGAAGGAAAGGGGTGCAGTTTCTTTTTCACGCTCACGTTGCCCACCGCTTCCGATGCCTTGGGAATTTCCGATCGCCCCGAATTAATTGCTGATTCCATCTCATTTCTGGTGGTGGATGATCAGAAAATGGCTCGCAGTGTACTCCGCAAAATTCTTGAAAGCTGGAATGCTCGTGTGGAAGAAGCTTCTTGCGGAACCGAAGCAATAGACGCGATTCTTGCAGCGCAACAACGAGGAGAACAGTTCAGCTATGTGTTGATGGACTGGAAAATGCCAGGAGAACTGGATGGGATTGAAACAATTCATACCCTTCACGAACTCTACAAACAGGGTACATTGACCTCCAAAGAACCGCCGTTCTTTGTAATTAGTGCCTACGATAAAACAGATCTCCCTCAAGAAGAAGCGACCCTCTACTCTGGGTTCCTCAGAAAACCAGTGATTGCTTCGGATCTTTTCAATGCCATGATGGAAGTGTCAGGAGGTTCACTGAAACCGGTGAATAACGACATCAGTGGAACAACTCCTTCCTTTGCGGGATACACAATTCTCTTGGTCGAAGATAACGAACTCAATCAAGAAGTAGCCTCGCGGTTTATCGAAAAAACCGGTGCGGAAGTTATCGTGGCAAACAATGGCGTAGAATCGTTGCAACAGTTAGAAAAGTATCCTTGCGATTTGGTTCTCATGGATCTTCAGATGCCCGTCATGGATGGATTTACCGCCACCGCAGAGATTCGCCGTCGCGAAGCAGAGTCAGGAAGCACTCGCACTCCCGTGATCGCACTTTCTGCGGCCGTGATGGAAGATGATCGACGCAAAGCCATAGAATCAGGGGTCGATGGCCATCTGGCAAAACCGATCGATGAAAAAGAACTTTTCCACGTACTATCTTCATTTCTGACCGTTCGCAGTTCCGCTAAATCAGCTCCCGTGGCTACAGAAAGTGAAATATCATTTCCCGAGCTCGAAGGATTTGACGTTCAACGCGGAAAAGCAGCATCGCAGAACGATCCAAAATTCTTCCACAAACTTATCAAACTCTTTAGCGCTCAGATCTCCCGCGACTTCTCCGATTTTTGTGCAATAGCACCAACACTCTCCTTTGGCGATCTAGAGAAAAAAGCGCACACTCTCAAGGGAGCAGCGGCTACACTGGGAGCAGTAACTATTGCTCAATGCGCCGAAGTGCTAGAAATGTCAGGGAAACACGGCACCCCCCTTTCTCAAGAGAGTATAGACTCGTTGAATGACGCGATCGAACAGGCTCAGCGCAGTATGAATCACTGTCTCGATCAACGCGGTGTTTCATCGTTGATTATTTCCGAAGAACAGGGGTTCCGAGCACTTTCGGAGCTGAAAATCCTCTTAGAAAACAGCAGTTGGGTTGAACCGGATCTCTTGGAAACAACCTGTAGCTTTCTCGTACAGAAATTCGAAAGCGACCGGGTGGAACCGTTCAAAATCGCAGTGGAAAATTTCCAGTTTGAACAAGCCATCTCACTTTTGGAACTGCTATCTTGAATCGACGGAGAATAGTCGTTTGGACTATTCTCCGTTTTCTTTAGAGACGTTATTTGCGATGTATCAAGATTCGAGTAAACCCTGTTCCAATCAAAAAGCGATATTTCGTTACATCGGGATTGATCCGCGTGACTTCGGCACAGAACGCCCACTCTTTTCTTATCAAATTTTCCTTTCAGTGTACATTCAGCCCTTGAATACCAGACCATTTCATTCGTGACATTATTTAAACTTCAAGGTAAAATGGCTACATTAAAAAAGCGATTGAACGGTTCTTTCAGGGGGATAGGCTATGCTCAACGATACAACACCAAACAATACATCGGAACTTCGCGCTCAAGCAGAGCAATTCCAATCGCTGGTTAACAATATCCCCGGCATAACCTACCGCTGTAAGAATGACACAGACTGGACGATGATTTATGTCTCTGCCTTGGTTGATTCGGTCACGGGGTACACGGCAAAAGAGTTGATCGGTAACACGGTCACCTCCTACGGATCACTCATTTTAGACGAAGACAAAGCAATGGTCGGTCTCGCCGTTGAGAATTCTATTTCGCTGAATCAACCGTGGGAAATTGAGTATCGAATTCTCCATAAAGACAGAACAATACGCTGGGCCTACGAAAAGGGAAGTGCCATTCGAAATGACATGGGAGATGTGATTTTTCTGGATGGATTTATCCTCGATATTACCGAACGAAAACAGGCCGAAGAGATGGTTCGCGAAAGTGAATTGCGATTCCGCAATCTCTTCGAATACTCTTCAGACGCCTATCTCATTATCAGCAAAGGCATTTTTGTTGACTGCAACAAAGCTTCCATCGAGTTACTTCGAGGGGAAAGTCTTGACGATGTTTTAGGGAAATCCCCCATTGATTATTCACCGGCGCGGCAGGGGGATGGCCAAACCAGCAAAGAGAAAGCAGGATATCTCATCCGAGAAACTCTTCGCACAGGAAAACAGCGATTTGAATGGATTCACACCCGTCTCGATGGAAAACCATTTTGGGCAGATGTATCACTCGCGACCATTCCGGGCTACCCTGAAGGAATCATGGTTACCTGGCGTGACATCACGATTCAAAAGGAGATAGAGCGAAAAATTCGCAAAAGTGAAAAGATGCTTGCCACAGTGTATGATACACTAGATGTAGGCATTTCAGTTACGGATCAATCGGGAAATATTATCGATTGCAATAGAATGTCCGAACAATTACTCGGAATTACCAAAGCTGAACACCTCGCTCGAAATTACGCAGGCAAAGAGTGGCAAATTGTTCGTCCCGATGGTACTCCAATGCCTTTAGAAGAGTTTGCCAGTGTTCGAGCCATGAACGAACACCGAGCGATCAGCAATGTCGAAATGGGAATGGTAAAATCATCAGAAGAGACCACATGGATTTCAGTAAGTGCCATGCCGATTGATCTTCCCGGCTACGGCGTACTCATTAGTTATGTCGATATTACGGAGCGCAAAAAAGCAGAAGAGGAACTTCGGGAAAGCGAAACACGATTAGCACTCACACTGGATGCTACCGGAGAAGGTATATGGGACTGGAATATCAGCACGGGAGATGTGAGTCACAATCATCAATGGTGTACGATCGCCGGATTAGACGACACGCGACTTGTTCATTCTATAGATTTCTTTGGAGCATGTCTACACCCCGAAGATCGTGACACGGTATTTGAACGTGTTCATGCTGCCATGGTTCCCGGTGGCCGGTATGAAAGCGAACATCGTATGATACGACCGGATGGTTCAGTCATTTTTGTGCTTGACCGAGGGGCCATTACTGAATGGGCCGCTTCGGGAGAACCACTTCGAATGATGGGAAGCATCGCCAATATCACAGGTCGAAAAGAGATGGAACAAGAACTTCTTCGCGAACGGCAGAGATTAGCCGGAATTCTCGATGGAACACATGTGGGAACGTGGGAATGGAATGTTCAGACCGGTGAAACGGTGTTTAATGAACGTTGGGCTGAAATTATAGGCTACAACTTAGAAGAAATATCCCCAACCTCTATAGAAACATGGATGCAATTTGCCCACCCCGAAGATTTAGCGAACAGCGAAGCTCTTTTGAACCTGCATTTTGAAGGAAAGTCTCCATTCTACGAGTGTGAGTCCCGTATGAAACACAAGGATGGCAAGTTCGTCTGGATTCTAGATCGTGGAAAAGTGATATCATGGACAGAAGATGGCAAACCACTTTTAATGATGGGTACACATCAGGATATCACAGTGATTAAAGAAAATGAAAAAACTCTCCAAGAGAATCAGCGAGTACTAGATAACTTCTTTAGTCAATCTACGGCAGGATTTTTCTTTATGATGTTCGAAGAACCAATTTTTTGGAATGAATCAATTGATAAAGAGAGAATGCTCGATCATATTTTTACCCACCAAAAAATGACACGAATCAATCAGGCGATGCTTGATCAATACAGAGCTTCCGAAGAGGATTTTCTCGGCCTAACTCCTGCAGATTTCTTTGCACATGATATAAATGCAGGGCGATCAATATGGCGTACTTTTTTCGATGCTGGTGTTCTGCACTATGAAACCTCAGAAAAAAGATTTGATGGAACGCCCATGGATGTTTTGGGCGATTATATCTGTCTCTATGATGCCGAAGGTCGCATTACGGGCCATTTTGGCGTTCAAATTGATATATCAGAGCGCAAGGAATCGGAAAAAGAGCTCAATCGTCGCGCCGAGTTTGAAGAAGTTTTGGTCCGGGCCAGTTCGCGGTTAATCAATGCTGTAGATGAAACGCAATTCGACACCGCCGTCAATGAAATCCTCAAAGAGATTGGTCTCTTTTCTCGCGTTGACCGATCCTATTTTTTCAAACTTTTTGGTGGACTAAACACGATGTCAAACACCCACGAATGGTGTGCCGCAGGAATTGAACCGGAAATTGACAATCTTAAAAATCTTCCCACAGATCTATTCCCCGAATGGACACGTTCGCTTTACCGGGGTGAAGAAGTCTATATCGACGACGTTCCGAATCTGCCCGAAACATGGATCGGTGAACGTGAAATTTTGGAACCGCAGGGAATAAAATCTGTTCTTGCTGTTCCGGTGGGAGCTGGTGGCGAACTGTTCGGATTCCTCGGATTCGACGCGGTTCGGGAACAGATCAGCTGGGATCGCGAATATATTAGACTGTTGCGAATCACCGCCGACACGATGGGAGCGGTAATTTTCAGGGCAAATCAGCAAAATGAACTGGAGTTCGCTACAAACCATGCAAGAGAAATGGCTTCTGAAGCTGCGCAGGCAAACGCCGCGAAAAGTGAGTTTCTTGCCAATATGAGTCACGAAATCCGCACGCCTATGAACGGGATTATAGGCATGACCGGACTCTTACTGGAAACTCCCCTCGATTCCAAGCAACAGCGTTACGCCGAAGTTATACGAAATAGTGGCGAAAGTCTGCTAGAGATCGTCAATGATATTCTTGATTTCTCAAAGATAGAAGCGGGAAAAATGGAGTTGGAACTTCTTCCTTGCGAAATTCGCCAACTTCTCAGCGATACGCTCGATGTTTTTTCCACCAAGGCTTCAGAAAAAAATATCGAGTTAGTTCTCTATGTCGCACCACAGATTCCTCACACCATTGTTGCCGATCCAGGGAGACTCCGACAGATATTGCTCAACTTGGTAGGCAATGCTATGAAATTCACGGAAAAAGGCGAAGTCTTTATCTTCGTCGAACCGAACGCCCAAAGCAGCACGAGCCTCACCGAACTGAAATTTTCAATCCGCGATTCAGGGATTGGCATTTCGAAAAAACGAATTAGCCAACTTTTCAGACCATTTACTCAGGCTGACGGTAGTACAACCCGCAAGTTTGGCGGTACAGGATTGGGATTGGCAATCTGCAAGCGACTTTCTGAACTCATGCACGGAACTATCGGGGTCGAGTCCGTGGAAGGAAAAGGCTCTACGTTCTGGTTCACCGCTCAGTTTGGGATCGCGGATAATTCCGTAAATACTCTCGGTTTCTATGACATTTCAGGGAGAACAATTCTAGTGGTTGATGATATTGAAACGAATAGGTTCCTTCTCGAAGAACTTCTCGGCCACCACGGCGCGACAGTTCTTTCTGCCTGCGATGGACACGAAGCTCTGCGTATTCTCAGCACAACTCCCTGTGATCTTGCAATAATTGACTATTTCATGCCCATTATGAATGGGTATGACCTTGCGAAAATGATCCGTTCTCGCACTGATCTGAGCCAAATGAAATTAATCATTCTAACCTCGCAAGGGGAGAGTGGGAACTCTGAATCAGCTTTGCAATACGGGTTTAACGGGTATCTCACCAAGCCTCTGCGTGAAAAGCAGTTATACCAGGCCATTGACTCTGTTTTTTCTGGGACATTCACCGAAATGGCTAATGAAAAATTAGCACAGAAAAGTACGGCTCAGGAAATTATGCAGGGAAGAGTTCTATTAGTTGAGGATAATCGGGTCAATCAGGAGCTGGCCACAGAAATACTGAAACTTGCCGGCTACACTGTGGAAGTCGCCTCCAACGGATTTGAAGCGCTTAGTTCACTTGTCCAACAACCTTTTGAACTCGTGATAATGGATTGCCAAATGCCCGAAATGGATGGCTACGAAGCAACACGAAGAATTCGCGCGGGTGAAGCCGGCGAAAGTGTGAAAAAAATTCCGATAATCGCAATGACCGCCAACGCGATGAAAGGTGATCGAGAAAAATGTCTTGATGCCGGAATGGATGACTATATTGCAAAACCAATCGATCCGACAGTGGTTAGAACAAAACTACTGCAGTGGATCCCCGCAAATGCGATGGCAAGCACAACAAACACACAAATTTATCCAAAAACGGCTGACATCAGAAGCGATTCACGTGGAATAGAAAAGATTCGCGATCTGCTGAACAATGCACTGCGAGAACTCGATGAGATCACGAACATGCCGTTGAACCATGAAGTTGGTTCGATGGAACAAGATCCGCAGATACAAGAAAAAGAGGTGAAAGTAACAAGCAAATCGGTAGAAACGAGTGTCACTATTATTTTCGATGAAGAAGCGTTTATGCATCGCGTAATGAACAATGAAAAACTGGCAAAAGTTATCATGAAAGGGTATCTAGAAGATATGCCAATTCAGTTCGGCAATCTTCAGAATGCATTAACCAGTCAAAATGAGTTGGAACACTCTGAACGATTAGCACATACCATAAAAGGGGCTTCGGCCAACGTTGGAGCGGAACAGGTCTGTGAAAAAGCCCTCGAACTTGAATCGTATATCAAGTCGATCATCTCCGGAAAAGAGACTTATGAAACAGAAAAGATTGAATTATTGTATCAAAAAATGGGGTATGAGTTCACTGCGTTCCGAAAATGCGAAACAATCAAAAGAATTTCTCGCAGTTTTAGTTAATTCCTCATCGAAGCTCTGCCCCGATGAGGTATTACGATAAATGTACCAAGTAAATCTGCTGAAAGCTATTTTCTCATAAATGATACCAATTCAAGGAAATCTCTATGAAAAAATGGCTTACAACTCCCGAACGCCCCCGTCTCATTTCCCAATCTTTTGGAATAATTATCGCATGTGCAATAGCACTGCTCGTGGCTGGTTCTGGATTTCTCTCTGCCACACCCATCCCCAAAGGTGTGCTAGGAACATCGTATGCTATTATCGCTTGGGGAAGTCACCTTGGATTGATAGCCATAGCAGTATGGGCAATTGTGCTCTTACCACTAACACTTCTCGTTCCGATTAAGAAAGTCGTTATCCCCGCTACGATAATCATATCAGCCGGGGTTCTAGCTACCGTTTTACTTGATACGTTGGTCTATAGTGAAAACCGATTTCACCTATCCCCACTCATTTTACAGATTCTCGAACCGACAACGTTCTTTTTTGGAATCGGGTACTGGATCATTTTTGCAGTTTTTTTTACACTCCTAACTAAACGAATGAGCGAATGGAAACCAAATCTAATTCGTCGTATTGTTCCCATCTCATTGATAGTCGCGGGGCAACTTTTCACCCATCTCGTTCATATTTGGGCAGATGCGAACTACTATACACCCGTTACATCATTCAGTTCGGCGTTGCCTCTTTTCGCTCCAGCCACCGCGAAAAAAATGATGATGAAAATGGGGATGCTCGACGTCGAAAAAGCGCGAAGGATGCAAAATCTCGCAGCGCTTGCTGCAGCTCAAGACGCATCGAAACTTACCTATCCTCTAAATCCTTTAGTTCGCAATTCACAAACTGTCCCCTACAACTTGCTACTAATTGAAATAGATGCATGGCGTTTCGATTGTCTCTCGCCAGAATTAACTCCAAATCTCTACCGTTTGGCCGAACGTTCTAGTCAATTCTTAACACATTTCAGCGGGGGAAACTCTTCACGTGCGGGAAACTTTTCACTCTTTTATGGCCTACCCGGTACGTATTGGAAGTATTTCGACGGACTTCAAAAACCTCCGGTACTGATGAATTTGATTCAGGAAAGCTACCACGACATACAGATACTGCCATCAGCGACAATAGTTCGCCCAGCCTGCATGGACAAAAGTACCTTCGCTGCTATAAAAAATCTTCGCCTTGAGACGAAGGGATTTGAAACACCCTGGCAGCGCGATTCCGTCATCACAGAAGATTGGCTGTCATTTACAGCTTCACGTGCACAAGGAAACAAGTTTTTCGGATTTCTGTACTATGACTGTCCAACTGCAGAAAATTCGCCCCCGGAGTGGAAAAACAGACGATATTCACAAAGCGGAAGGTCAGAAAAATTTGACAACTACCTGAGAGCTGTCAATTACAACGACTCACTGATCGGAGTTATTATTGAAGATCTAACTGCCAAACAACTTTTAGATTCCACAGTGGTTGTTATTACTGGTGATCATTCACAAGAGTATGACGATTCAAAACAAGGTTTTAATGGGCACGGATCGTCATTTTCAAAATGGCAGATGCAAACACCGTTAATCATTTCATGGCCGGGAAAAACACCTGCAACGTACACGCACAGAACTTCTCATAACGATTTAGTTGCTACATTAGTGAGCGAACTCTTTGGCGTTAAAAATAAACCATCTGATTATTGTAGTGGCCAATCTCTCTACGCAAAAAAATCATGGAGTTGGCTCATGGGAGAAAGTTATCACAATTATGCTATAATTGAACCACTTCAGGTAACGATCAATCACCCGGGAGGCTCTTTTGAAATTCGCGATTCATCTTATAAGCAGATTCCTCTATATAATCTTAATCGGAAAGTTCTCACAGAAGCAATGGCTGAAAATGGACGTTTTTTTGGAGGTAGGAAGTGAATGATCCACTATCAATTGGAATGGTATATATACTAGAGCAAACGTTTGCACTTACCAATCATCCAGTAGGAGCCATTATTCTTCTATCAATCTGTGTTAAAATTATTTTGATCATTCCAATTCATATCTCTGAAAAATTTCAGCGTAAAGTTAATGAACAGCGTTCAATAATTGAACCGGTATTGAATGTATTAAAGACAGAGTTCACTGGTGAAGAGCTACACAATAAAACAATAGAGACATATAAGAAATTCGGTATTCCTCCCACATATACTCTTAAAAGTCTCATGGGCCCTGCTATTCAAATACCGTTTTTCTTTGCTGCGTATCATGTTTTAAAAGAGTCAACAATTTTTATTGGCTATAGCTTTTTATGGATTGAAAATCTCGCACTATCTGATGCTATACTCACTTTTCCCTTTTCAATTCCATGGTTTGGAAATGCATTAAACATTCTACCATTTATTATGACAGCTTTGACAATTATAGCATCGCGCTTAACAGAACCCAAAGGATTATCGCCAGAACTTCTTCAAAAACAGAGAAAGTCACTCTACCTTATGGCCGGCTTCTTTTTATTGATACTTTATCCATATGCCGCTGCAATGGTTATCTACTGGACTATGAACAATCTTTTATCTGTTGTTCAATCATTAATTGAACGTTCAATGAAACAAATAGAAAAGTGATGTTGCGACCTGAAGAACTAACCATAAATTGAAATAGAATCTTGTCATCACAATACAACTCTTATACGCAGTAACCATAATTCACTAAATAAATACAGATAACTATTACTCCGGTGTGAAATTGATGTATTTATTTGATCCCTGAAGCTATCAAAGCTATGCGGTTCGAAAAACTCACCGCCCCAAAAATCGGCAGGACATTTAATTCATACCACATTTATAATTTAAGTAAAGTGACCACGAAAGTTTTACACATCTTCAATGATAATTTTAAAGTAGTGATAAAAAAAGGGCTGGTAAAAAACCAGCCCTTTCAAAATTGATTACGAATCAATTATTCAGCATCAACATCAACTGCTTCAGTAGCAGCAACACGATCAACCAACTCGATAATCGCCATTTCGGTATTGTCACCACGACGAGGCCCAAGTTTAAGTACACGTGTATAACCACCATCACGGTCTTTATAACCAACAGCGATGTCATTAACAATTTTCATCAGGAGGTCTTTATTCTTGACAGTTCTTGAAATAAGACGAATTCCGTGAAGATCACCTTTTTTTCCATAAGTAATAAGACGTTCTACAACAGCACGAACTTCTTTTGCTTTAGGAAGAGTGGTTCTAATTCTTTCATGCTCAATAATGGA
>JAIFMU010000195.1 GCA_020048285.1 bacterium
AGATGCGGTCGCGGAAATAGCGAACCAGCGCCACATACGCTTCGCCAAAGGTGCGGGCTTTGTCGCGAGCGGTCTTGGCGGGGAGCGATCCGCCGGGAAGAGCCAGGGTCTTGGCGTAGAGTGCAGAGAACTCTTTTCCCTGAAGGGCAATTTCCAGCACGCGATCTTCGGACAATCCTGCGGCAGTAACCTGCGCGGGATACTTTTGGGCCACCACCACCAGCGTTGAAATATCAACCACGGTGTCTTCGGGACCGTCGCCTTCGAGCACCGCTTCGATTGTTTTCATCGCTTCGGGGATATCGAAAAGCGCCATTTCGAGGGTGTCGGCGAAATCATCGCGCAGTGCCACCATTTCGGGGTACTGGGTTTTGAACTCTTTTTTCACTTCGGGAGTGCCACCGCGCGAATCGACCCAGAGGGCTTGTTTCTGTTCGAGGATGTCGGCGATGACGGGAGCGGATTTGCAGAATTTTTCCGTGAGCCCTTTGGCAACAAATCGCGGTGATTCGGTGGCAAGGGCCGTGGCAATCTGCCGCAGTTCGGAGATGAGGTGATCCACGGGCTTTTTGTGGTTGAGTGGTTCGGTGGTGTTGATCAGTGCGGCGGCATTTTCCGGCGTAACAGTTCTCATGAGAGACTCCTTTAGATAGTAGTAATGACCGTATTCTGTCGGGATTTACGGTTAGGATAAAATTAATCAGTGCCAATTGGAGGGTGTGAAAAATGTTGGAGATATTGAGCCGCGGCGTTTTTGTTTGGCCGAGTGAGGGGGCAATTTCAGGTCAGACGTTTGAGGGGGGAACCTCGTTTTCGCAGTAGAAACATATTTCTTTCCTGTATTTCATTCGTTTTTATCTTGTTATATCTGTTATTGCTTTTCACCTGCAGGGTGAGGGAGTTTTGATGATAGCTGTGAGATAATTGCTCAGTTGTTTTTGGGCGTGCCGGTTCGCTGTCGCTCACCGTCGGGCTTGCTCCGGGCTTCGCTTTTCGCTCGGTGCGGAAATACCGCACGCCTGCGGCCCCTCCACATCCCTCACGCGAACACGCTCACCGGTTGCCTTTCACTTGTCCGCCGCAAAAGACTGATTTCTTCAACCTAGGCACTATACAAGAAGAAAGTGCGATGAAATGATCTGGTGGCGGCTTCGTTCCAATTGCATCGACGATAGTCTCACGGTGGTTAAAAGACAAACCTTTGCGGCGGACAGGGGAAAGGCAACCGGTGAGCGTGTCCGCGTGAGGTTATGCGAACATCTTTCGGATGATGTCCCTTCGTTCCAACTGCATCGATTAGAACTCGCATTGTGGAGCGTTGTATCCGTTTTGAGTCCGCCCTACAAAGGCAATTTTACAAAATGTAACGCCCCCTAAATCCCCCGAAGGGGGACTTGGAATACGTACGTCTTTGATGTAGTCCCAGATTTTCTCCCCCTTCGGGGGGTGGGGGGCGTGAATGATCAAGGAACTATCCTTTTAGTATGGAATCAGTTTACCAAAATCACTTTTTCGGAAAAGGTCAAGTTGTTTGCCTGTATGGAGACGATCACCGGTTGAGAACTGAGGTGATCCACGGCAACCGCCGTGTTTCCCCGGGTGAGAAGGAGCGGTTGTGTGTGCACCACTTTTCCGTTGATCGCGTGAATGGTCAGTTCCGCCGCGAGGTTTTCTGAACTGGCGATTGCGATTCCGCTGGTTGAACGCGAGAAGGATAGTGTTAGTTTGGAAATCGGTTTGGTAGCGGTGGCGATGGTCACGGGTTCCCACAGTTTCTCTTTTTCGATCAACGCGATAAGTCCGTCGGCCACCGTTTTCTGTTCGGAGACAGATGGGTGCCAGTGCAGTGCTGAATTGCCCACCGTGTAGGCATAGTAGTATGCGCGCGATCCATTTGCCTTGGCGCGATCAACCACTTTTTTCGCATTGCTCTTGAGGAAATCGTTGGGCCACACACCGGTGGCGCAGACGATAATCGCCGGGTGAGAAAACTCTTTGTCCAACTGCGCAATAAACTGAACATACCGTTCTACCCAGGCTGTCGTGTCAGCGGGGGAGACGTGATCGCCGGCAAAATCGTTGATTCCCAAGTGGACGATGGCGATCTGCGGTACGAACTGTTTGTAATCCCACGGGCGATTGATTTTCAGGTTGAGATTTACATCGCTGGCAAAGAGCCGGTCGTAGTAGGCGGGGAACTCTTTGCCCGGTGAATCGGCGCTGGCGTTTCTGATCAACCCTTTCCCTGAGTAGCCGAGGGTGGTGTAATCGGCGTCGTATTTTTTCCCCACTAGCGATCCGATCGCTTTGGCGGTGTTGCTGGTGTTGACGTAGTCCGCATCGGTGCCTTCGCGCGAAGGGTGTTCGATTCCGTAACCCGCGGTGAACGAATCGCCGAGAGTAAGCAGTCGCAGTGAAGATTTGGCGGGAGCGGGGAGAAGTTCGCCCGATTCAGTGAGAATAATCTCCTTGAACGTGGTGATTCCCCAGGTATCTTCGGTGCGCCGTTCGATCGTGACGCTGTGAACCCCGTCGGGCAGAGTTTCCGCGATAGTGTAGGTCGAATCGCCCATGCCGGTTTTGAGAGTTGAAAGTGGCGTGCCATCGATGGTGATGTCGTAGTGATTCCCGCGGTCACTGAGCCGCAGGGCCAGCGATGTTCCGCGGAATGAAAAGTCAAAGCGCGTGCCGCACCAATCGTAACTGGCGCCTTCGCTGTTCCACTGAACTCTTCCCATGGAGCGCACGTGAACCGAATCGACGGGAACCGTTTTTGCCGCCAGTGAAAGTGCTGTTGCGATGAATAAAAGACCGATTTTCATACTAGTTCCTTCGTTACTGCTATTGTTGTGTACAAAGTAATTCACTCGAACAGGTTTTGCTGAATCATTCTACAGCAACAATTGAAATTGTGTTTGCAACAAGTGGAACCGGTGAATTGTGTGAAAAAGATCGATCATAGATCAATCAAATGCAGTGTGATTTGAAAAAAGGAACCGCCGAGGCAGTTCCTTTGAAGTCAATGGTGACCACTTTTCTACTCAACGAGACGGATTCCATCGTCTTCGATGACGATCTTGCGATGCTTGTAGAGTCCGCCGATTACTTTCTTGAACGTCTTTTTAGAGAGTCCGGTCATCTGGCTGATTTTTTCCGGTGAACTGCTGTCGTTGAGACGGATAAAACCGTGGTTCACTTTCAGCATATCGAGAATCATCTTTTCTGATTCAATCCACCCATCGTTGAGCGTCGGTTTGCGGGAAACGATAAGCCGATCAGAATCGTCGTAGAGTTTCGCGTAGGCTTCGACAATAGTGCCGTATTGAACGCGTTCGGCAAATTCCGTTTTGTTGAAATAGACCTTATACCCGCCTTCTGCGATTCCGATCGTGCCATTGTCGCGGATTTCAATTATCATAATGCGCAACTTTTGGCCAACGGGAATTTCGTCTTCGGTGGGATTTTTCAGGAATGGGCGCAGTTTCTGGGTCGCCACAATGCGATCGGACACATCGTCGAGAAGTACGCGAACAACGTAGATTTCATCGGCATACATCTGGCCGATCATCTGGCTGAACGGCACAAAGAGATCCTTGTCCATTCCCCAGTCGAGGAAGGCGCCATTTTCGTTGGTTTCAACACAGCGAAGTGGTGCGAACTGACCCACAACGGCTTTCGGTTTGCGGGTGGTGGCAATGAGTCGTCCGCCTCCGATGCGATAGACAAACAGTTTGAGTTCAGCGCCGGTGATGATTGATTCGTCGCAGTGATTCAAAGGCACCGGAAGTTCATCGGTTCCGTTGGAAACAACCGCACCCTCGTGATGGACTTCGATAACTTTTAGCAGATTGTATTGACCAATTTTGATCATGATTCACCTCTTTTTTAATACGAGAAAATAGCCTCTGCCACAGCGATTAAGGGGCCATTCGTTGCCGTTTCCAGCCATCGCTATCGCAGAGACAGTATTTGAATCGATCGTGCAAATAGTTGCTTCGCCCTTGCCAAAACTCAAACCGCAGCGCTTGGATTCGATAGCCGCCCCACCACTCGGGCATGGGAATTTGGGTGCCATCATATTGCAGATCGAGACTTTCGAGTTTTTCTTCCATTTCGCTATAGTCCACGGGTGATGGATATTTTGGGAGTCGGGCTGCCAGTCTCAGTCTTCGATTGCAACTCGAAAAGAAAGATCGAGATTCACCTACAGATGTTTTTACCAAAATTCCCGAAATCGTCACTTCACGGTTAAGTTCTTTCCAATGAAAATGAAGCGCTACGCGGGGATTCTTTTCAATATGGAGCGCTTTTTTGCTGTCATAGCGCGTGAAAAAGGTAAATCCATTTCGTTCAATTTTGCGCAAAAGAACGGTTCGACTTCGAGGCATTCCTTCCGGGTCGATTGTGCACAGTGCCATCGCATTAGGAGTCGGAACTTGGGCTTTGCAGGCATCGTTAAACCAAATTTCGAATTGATCATAGGGATCGTCAAGGAGATCCTTTTCGAGAAGACGTTCATCTTGGAACTCTTTGCGGAGTTGTCCGATATCAATCATCGCTGTTCCTTTGCCAATGTTTTTTTCGATTTTACGATACTATGCAAAGAATCGTCAACCCTTTTGTCACCTCTGAAATGGAATTCATCTGTCTAAATGAACGGGCCCGATACTATCTTTAGGGGGTAAAATGAGACTTCTAAAAGGAGGATGTTTGTGATCTGTAAGTTGTTTGTATTTTTGGTCGTTGCGGTGCTCGTTTTCACTAGTTGTGCAAAGAAACATGAAGCGAACCTTGCGCTTGTGAATGCAAATGACGCGGCAATGAATCGCGCTATTGCTGAAGCTCAGCGCACACTCCCTTCTTTTGTAGAACGATTCACAACGCCAATGACCGGTGATTCGAGCTTTGTTGTGAAAGTTATGGTCAGTGAAAAAAATGGCACAGAACATCTCTGGGTACGAGATATTACCGTTAAGGATTCTCTCTATACGGGGATCGTTGACAATGAACCTCAATTTGTTACGTCGGTAAAAGTCAATGGGCCGATCTCTTTTTCCTCTTCCATGATTTCGGACTGGGCCTACACTGATTCTAATGGTGTGCGTCAGGGAAGTTTCACCCTGAAAGTTCTTCTCGCGGGGATGAACTCCAGTGATGCCGATAGTTACCGCTCGATGTTCGGTTGGAGTGATACGGTCGGTGTCGGCCTGAGAAATGAACCGGCGAAATGATCCGTTTCCTTATTTTACTGGTTGTCTTAACCGCTCGCGCCGCAGATCCGTGGAAAATGGATGTGGGTGGCTATTTGCAGTTTCCAATTCCCGCTGGAACCACGACATTGGCCAATGATTTTACACCAATTATCGGCGGTGGTGGCGATTTCCATTGGTGGATCAGTGACAAGATTGGCGTGGGATTGAAATCCTCTGCGGATTATCTCTCTGATATGAAACAAAACATTGACTTGATCGAACTGACTCACTTGGCGCAGGTCAACTACCGTTTTTCCTTTTCTCATAACTCTTTTGCCTCTTTGGGGATCGAAGGTGGAAAAACATTTCATTTCTACCGTTCACGGGGAGAACAGAGTGCTAAAAATGGTTCCGCTGGAGTGGCAGGAGGATTTGTGGCCCTTCCTGTGCGGGTACATCCTCGTTTTGTCGTGGGGCCTCACGCCGAATCACTGCTTCAGTTTTTTAAAGATGAAAACAATGAGTGGAATCGCCCTGAATGGTATGTTGCCATTGGCGTGACTGCTGCATTTATTCGGGATAGAAAATGACTCGCTATACTAATTTTCCCCTTCCGCAAATTGCCTACGTCAGCGGAAAGACTGCTCGTCCCACCGAAGAGCCATTGGTTGAGTTTGGCATCGATCCGCAACCATTATCAAAACTACCACTTTTGGAAAATCCCTTTTTCCTCTACGGCGTGGATCTCTATAACAGTCATTATTTTTGGGAAGCACATGAATCGTGGGAACTGATTTGGAAAATTGAACCGGAGCCACATCTTCGTTCGTTGATGAAAGGGTTGATCCAAGCTTCGGGAGGGTATGTTAAGATTATTCAGGGGGTTGATCACGGTGCGCGCAAATTATGGCACCGCAGTTATCAATTGCTTTCCCGAGGTATTTTCTCTGAATTGGGAATTGACTTTGCAGCTTTTCTCGAAATGGTAGAACTAGACGATGGTATTGAAACGCTAACGGTGGAAAAACGGTTCGTTCCACTCGTGCTTTTGGGTATAAATCGATTAGAATCTTATTGCTCCGGTGTGAAATAAGTGCATCTTTCCATTTCCGTATCGGCGAGCCGTGCTCGCCACATCTCTTCCAATGGAAAGGCGATTGCGAGTCGCCGCTACAATTGGTAAATGTTCTAAAACGGTCATCTATTTTACACCGCATTTATAAACGGGTATAAACCTCAATTGGGTTATGATTCTGCATAGAAAAATCGATTCCTTCTGCAGTCGTAATTTTCACGAAAATAATCCCCGAAACGGTTCCCTTTATTTCTGTCCCATTGCATATTTTACGGCTCTGCCGATTCAGTCGTTTTTTAACTGATTCAGCGGGTTAGTAATGATAAAAAAAGGAAATTAATATGTACGAAGTTTTTGTTGAAACGCACTTTTCCGGAGCGCATCGCCTTCGCAACTACAACGGTGCCTGCGAATTCCTTCACGGGCACAACTGGGAAGTACGCATTACATGCCGGTCTCGTGAACTCGATTCAATTGGTCTAGCGATCGATTTCAAAACGCTGAAAAAGCATATGAACGAAGTAACGGACAAATTGGATCACGTGGATTTGAACGAGCTGTTCACCGAAGAGATCGGCAATCCATCGGCAGAAAATATCGCAAAATTCATCTTTGAAGAGATGAATGAACGAATCAAAGCGGAAAATACCCCGGCGTGGATTCACCGCGTTGACATTTGGGAAACTCCCGGAAATTGTGCTTCGTACTTTGAAGAAGCTTAAAGTTACAGAGATTTTCTCTTCCGTGCAGGGAGAGTCGTCGCATGCGGGGAAACGGTGTGCCTTTGTTCGACTTACGGGCTGCAACCTTCGCTGTTCTTACTGTGACACCGAATATGCATTTTACGGTGGTACTGAAATGTCCATCGAAGAGATTGTGCAGACCGTGGAGAACTACGATGTGCCACTGGTGGAAATCACTGGCGGCGAACCGCTCATGCAGAAAGAGACGCCCGAGTTGGCACAAGCGCTCCTCGACGCGGGACTGACGGTGATGATCGAAACAAACGGCTTTTACGATGTCTGTGTTCTCCCTTCAGAAGTTATTAAGATTGTCGATGTGAAATGCCCGTCATGCGGTGAAGGCGAGAGTTTCAAGAAAATCAATCTTGAACGAATTGATTCTAAAGACGAACTGAAATTTGTGATAGGCACTCGCGACGACTATCTTTGGGCAAAGTCGTTTATCGAAACCCACGCGCCAATCTGCGAAGTGATATTTTCTCCCTCCTGGGAAGAGTGCACTCCGCGGGAACTCACCGAATGGGTTATCGAAGATAGACTTCCGGTTCGAATCGGCATTCAGCTTCACAAGATTATTTGGGATAAGGAGACCCGGGGCGTATGAAAAAAGCAGTGGTACTTCTCAGCGGAGGACTTGATTCCGCAACCTGCCTTGGAATCGCGAAAAGTCAGGGTTTTGAAATCTATGCAATCAGTTTTGATTATAAACAGCGTCACTCTGTGGAAGTTGATTTTGCTGAAAAAGTTGCCAACGATATGGGCGTTAAAGAACATCGCGTCATTACAATCGATCTTGCTGCATTTGGCGGAAGTTCGCTTACCGTAAAAGAGATGGAAGTTCCCAAGGATCACGTGGGAACAGAAGGAATTCCGAACACCTATGTTCCGGCTCGGAATACGATTTTTCTCTCTTATGCGCTGGCTTGGGCAGATGTTCTTGAGGCTCAGGATATTTTTATCGGGGTCACCGCTGTGGATTATTCCGGCTATCCCGACTGCCGTGCCGATTATGTTGCAGCCTACGAAACAATGGCGAATCTCGCCACAAAAATGGGGCGTGAAGGCAAAAATATTACGATCCACGCACCGCTTCAGTATCTTTCAAAAGCAGAGATCATCAAAACGGGTGTGAAACTTGATGTTCCCTATGAACTGACGCACAGCTGTTACGATCCGAGTTCGGAAGGGCTCTCATGCGGCAGCTGCGACAGTTGTATCTATCGTCATACCGGTTTTGTTGAAGCGGGCATTGAAGATCCGACCCGCTACGCCAATGAACCGCATCGACCACTGAACTAATGGCTAAAAAACAAAATAAAAATATCGAAACTTCTGTAGAAGTATCACTATTGAGGAGACGTGTAATGGGGTATAACCCGCAGGCTGAAGAGCTTAACAGTGCGATAATCGCAAACAACAGTGTTGTCTATGATCTGCTTTCTGAAAAAGGAAAAGCAGCCTATTTTCCCAAAAAGGGGATTCTCGGTCAGGCTGCTGAAGCATCAAACTGCCGGATCAATGCAACAATTGGAATTGCTCTTGATGATGATGGTTCAACAACCTGTCTCAAACTTCTGGATGATAAGATCCATCTCACTAGCGATAAAGCTTTTAAATATGCGCCAAGCTATGGTGTTCCCGCTCTTCGTAAAATCTGGCAGGATATGATTCGCAAAAAGAATCCCACCCTTGAAGATGCCGTGATTTCTCTTCCCGTTGTTTCCTGCGCACTGACTCATGGGATTTACATCGCCGGGCAGATGTTCGCCGATGCTTCGGATACGTTGATCTCGCCGGACTATTTCTGGGGGAACTATAATCTTGCGATCACCGCCGCCACCGGATCGAAAGTGAAGCACTACCCGACGTTTGATGGTCTGGGGTACAATGTCAAAGGTCTTGGCGAAAAAATGTCCGCGTCAGGTGTGGGCAAAAAATTGGTTATTCTTAATTTCCCGAATAATCCAACGGGGTATACGCCAACTATCGAAGAGGCGTATGCGCTTCGCGATCTCTTTGTCAACGAAGCTGAAAAAGGTTCGAAACTTGCTATTATAATTGATGATGCATATTTCGGACTCGTGTTCCGCGCTGGTGTTTTCGAAGAGTCTATGTTCAGCCTTCTTGCTAATGCTCACGAAAATATTCTCGCGATCAAGATCGATGGAGCCACCAAAGAAGATTACGTTTGGGGATTCCGCACAGGTTTTGTTACGTACGGGGTCAAGAACGGAAGTGCTGAAATGTATGCAGCGCTTGAAGCAAAAACTGCTGCAGTTGTTCGCGCGACCATTTCGAATGCTCCGAATCCAAGCCAGCAACTGTTGCTCGAAGCGTACTCTGATTCTGCGTATGAAATTCAGAAACAGGAGAAGCATGATCTTCTGCGCCGCCGTTTTGACATGGTGGATAAAGTTTTGGCGGATCACCCGGAATATGCCGAATGTTTCAAACCGCTTCCGTATAACTCTGGGTATTTCATGTGTATCGAGCCCGATGTGGAGATCAATGCGGAAGAACTTCGAGTTCTTTTGGTGAACAAATACTCCGTTGGTCTGATCAGTACTGAAGGGCTTATTCGTGTGGCATTCAGTTCGACGCCAACCCATCTTCTGCCCGAAGTATTTGAAGCGATCTATCAAGCGTGCCTTGAATTGAAAAAATAGAGTTGCAATTATCTGCTATTAAAGCAAAAAGAGAAATGGGATTCCCGTTTCTCTTTTTACATACAGACATTTTTTGATATCAAAATCCGTTTAGATCACCATTTTATCCAGCGGATACTCATTTGTAGATCCAACCAAGAGCTGGTGATTTTTCATTACAGAGGCATACATTCGCGCAGAAGAAATTCCCGCAACTCTTGTGGAGATTCAACGATTGCCGTGGGTTTGCGCGTGGCGAGAAGGTCGCGACTCTGAAATCCCCACGTGACAGCAATCGATTTCCATCCCGCCTCGTGAGCTGCTTCGATATCGTTGACGCCATCGCCGATCATCCAACAACGGTCGAGTGGAATCCTCGATTCGTACTGAATCTCCTTGAGTCGATCCGTTTTTGAATAGCCCTGATCCGAACCGGTGACGCGGTCAAATAGCTCCAGTGTCCCCGCTTGAAGTAGCCCCGCGTTGATAATGCGCGTGGAGTTGTTGGAAACCACGGTCACTTCGAAATCTTCTCGCAATTCCCGCAGAAAAGAGCGCATCCCCGGGAAAAGGTTTGTTTCGGGAACAATAGAATCACCCGTGTCGACAACCAGTTTCATAAATTCCGGAACGCGCGACTCTTCGAGACCGGCAGCCGCCACAACCGCTTCGAAAGAAATTTCCGCGGCCATGTCGAAATGAGCGTGAGTTACCACGGCGGTGCTTTTCATCGATTTGAAAATGCGATTCATGAGGCGAATGTTCGGTTCAAAGGTGTTTGCAAGGACGCCATCGTAATCAAAGGCTATCGAGCCGCGTTTCATAGAGATTCCACTTTTAAGATTGATTTGATCAGCGTTCTTAAGAGATTCGCCGATTCGATACGCACGAATGTAACTGATTTTTCCAAAATATGCAAGAGTTTCTGCGACGATCTGAACGATAGTGCGAAAAAGTAGAATCTAAGTCGATGCTCATGCTATTTTACGCCCTCGTTAACGACTTTTTAGGAGATCCTGTGAACAACCGAGAATCGGAACAACTTTCACCGAACGGCCTCGTCCGTCGAATTAAAAAGCAGATCCTGGCTCAACGGCACAATTTCTACGCTATCTGCACGCCGGGACTCGAATCAATTCTCGCCGCAGAACTTGCAGCCGTTTCTGACTGTGCCGACTGCGTGGCCGAAAGAGGTGGTGTCAGTTTTTCGGGAACTATCGACACGATGATCGAAAGTTCGATGAAACTGCGCACCGCCAATCGACTGTTGATACGCATCGATAGTTTCATGGCGAAAAGCTATCCCGAACTGTTCAACCGAATCAAGCGAATCGCGTGGGAACCGTGGATCGGATTTACACAATCGTTCGATGTGGTGGTGACGTCGCGCAAATCGAAACTGCATCACACGGACAATATGGCCGAGTCTGTGGCAGAAGCGATTGAAACCACCGCCGCGAAATTCGGCGGGGTGGCGAAGCGATCTGAAAGCGATCCGGTGGTGACAATCGTGATCCGTTTCGATGAGGATCGCTGTCACGTGAGTCTCGACTGTTCCGGTGAACTGCTCTATCGGCGGGGCTATCGAGTTGAAACGGGATTTGCACCGGTGCGCGAAACGATCGGCGCGGGGTTGCTTCTCGCAGCGGGTGCCCAAACTGCGTCGCTAATGGTCGATCCCATGGCTGGTTCGGGAACATTTTGTATCGAATCTGCACTGATGCAGACCAATCGGGCTCCCAACATACATCGCTCGTTTGCCTTTGAACAGTGGCCACTGGGACCGGAGATCGAAGGAAAACTGCGCTATATTCGCAAAAAACTTGTCGAACAGGAGATACCTGATCGCGAACTGCGTATTCTGGGCAACGATATCGAACCGAAAGCGTCACTCTGTGCGACTCACAACAGTGCCCGCGCCGGATGTGATTCAATTCGCTGGTCCGTGGGAGATTTCAGGGCGATGGAAATTCCTCTAGTCGAAGGAAAAATGGTGGTGGCGTGCAATCCGCCCTACGGAAAACGGGTTGGTGAAGATCACGAAATCGCCGCACTCTACGGCGATCTCAATCGCTGGATGGAACAGCAGTGTGCCGGTGCCACCGCGGTGCTTCTCATTCCCGAGGGGCGAGAAAAGCTGTTCCATTCGCTGAAAATCACAAAGACAATTCCCCTGTCGAATGGAGGAATTGACGTGGTTGCTCTGATCGGAATGGTTCAGAAAAAACGGTGAAAGAGCGGTGTGCCGCGCATAAAAAAGAGAGCGCTGTCTACAATGAGAACCAGTGAAAAACCGACAATGGACCACACGGTAATCTGCTGATTGGTTCGGTGAGCGTGGAGATGCAGTCGTTCGTGGATATTTTCCCGATGGCGGTAGATCAGATAGATCACTGCCACCACGAGAGTGGGAAGGGCGTATGCGAGATTGTAGCCGAGTAGCGCCGTCGCAAATCCGCTTCCCAAATCTTTGCTGTGAATAAACTGAACATAGAGAAAATAGGGGATTGATCCGGCGAGATTCAGCATCTGAAATCCCATGCCAAACACAAATGCTCCCCGAGGTGAAATCCGCGCAAAAAGAACCGACAACCGTTTCAGTGGCGACTGTTCCCCTGATCTTTTTTCCAATGCAACATAGAGCGGAACCACGGCAATCATCACAATCGAACTGATCAGCTGCGATCGGTAGTAGTGTGAATCGGGAACTGAAGCGAGTATGTCTGAAAAGGGCTTGAGCAGAACCGCAAGCTGATCCATTGTACTGTACATGCCAAATCCCGCAAGGCAGTACACAAGTGTCACTCCGGCAAAGAAACTTCCCGCCGTTGCCAGAGGTCGAGCCGTCGCTAACAGCAGAATAAATATGAGTATCTGAAATGTGGTGGAAAAGCTGTCAAACAGTCCCGTGGACAGTGTTATAAGAGGAAGATTCATTGATCATACCTAACCCGGACATGCCGGAGAGAATAGTTTCAGGCCACAAGCCACAGGCATTGTTTCTCTTTTGGCTTGATGCTTTTAGCTTGATGCTTTTAGCTTGATGCTTTTAGCTTGATGCTTTTAGCTTGATGCTTTTAGCTTGATGCTTTTAGCTT
>JAIFMU010000217.1 GCA_020048285.1 bacterium
GGAGGCGCAGAGTGTCGCAACCGGAACCGGACAGGCATTTCCGGAGGCGCAGAGTGCCGTGGCGGGAACCGGACAGGCATTTCCGGAGGCGCAGAGTGCCGTGGCGGGAACCGGACAGGCTGTTCCGGAGGCGCAGAGTGTCGCAACCGGAACCGGACAGGCTGTTCCGGAGGCGCAGAGTGCCGTGGCGGTTTTCCATTCCCCGGATTGAAATCCGGGTCAACGATGAAATGGGATCCCGACGGATCGCGGTTCCCACCCGAATGGGTGGAATTCAATCGCAGCACGGGGATTCATCCCCGTGAAATGGTTCCCGAGATTGGGAGAACAAAAAATCGGGTGATGTTTAACCATCGCCCACGTAAAAAGACGCAATCATCGCATCTGTACGGGAAATCGGAGACGCGAACATCGCATCTGTACGGGAAATCGGAGACGCGAACATCGCATCTGTACGGGAAATCGGAGACGCTAACATCGCGTCTGTACATTGCGGTAAATCATTCCGAATTGTAGAGACGCCTTGCAGGCGTCTTGTGTATATCATCGGAGACGCGAACATCGCGTCTGTACGGGAAATCGGAGACGCGAACATCGTGTCTGTACAGTGCGGGAAATCATTCCGATTTGTTTGGGGGGACCTTGTGGGTGTCCGGGATTGGGCATCGGCGTTGAATCGTGGAACGTGGAACGCGAATCGTCTATTCGAGAAAGGGAACCTCAATGTTCAAAAACTGTCTATCCTCTCTTTAAAAATCATTGTTACTACGGTATACTCTGAACAATCACTGAAGAGTACCAGCTCGGTCACCGTCAGAGGAGAAAAACATGAGCAACTTTCTGAGCCATCATCACGAACTGCGCATTCCCGCCATGGAAACCCTGAGCGATTTGACCAAACTCATTTTCCACGGCAAGGAGAATGAACATCATAGCGATTCAGAACAGAGTGAAGAAAGCGCACTGCACCACTCAACCGAATCAGACGGCCATCACCACGACCATCACGATCACCACAAAAAAGTGCCGTCGAAAGCAAAGCGGCATCCTCACGCGGGGCCACGGCGAAGTGTTATCGATGCCTTTGGCCTAAACGAGGAGCCGCAGGAACAGCGCCAGCCCGGTCGCATCGGAATTCGCGTCGACCGCATTCGATCGATCTATATTCGCGAATTTCGCAATCTCGAAGAGAAAGAACACAACGCAGCTCAGGCTCACCATATTCATCAATCGGAATTTCCCCTTGAACAGACGCATGTAACAGGCCACGCTCATTCTCACCAGATTCATCATTCTGAACGGCCCATCACCGACGCAATTGACGAGGCATACGAATCGCTGATCACCAGTTCGATCAGCGAACGAACAGAACGAAAAGAGTCGCCAATCTCCATGGATGTAAAGGCACAGGAAGCGCTGATCACCAGTTCGATCAGCGAACAGACTGAACGAAAAGAGTCGTCAATCTCCATGGATGACATTTTCGTTACTCCTCAGGAACCGCCCATCCAGCCAGTGAAAAAGCCACGCTTTTCCGTGTCAAAACTCCGTACGCGCTACACCGAAGAGCGATCTTCAGAAAGTGCACCACACCCAGCCACGCCACCAGAAAATCATCCCGCCGGGAAAATTGCGCCGGAACTACCTCAAGAGCAAGCTCCAATCGCCACGGATATTCGCTCGAAATATGTAAAAGAACACGCGCAAGAGAGTCATCATACCGTGTCACACGTGCCGCATCGCCACCACTCGGCAGAAATTCACACAAGTCACAAAAAACAGTCAAACTTTAGCGGTTCTAATTTGCGCAAACACTTTCTCGACAACGACAAGTAGCCATGAAAAAACGGGAAGAACGAACGTTCTTCCCGTCAGAAAATGACACGCATACCGAGACACTTATTTGTACACATCCCCACGAGAATCCGCAGAAAAGACAAATACAACAAGGGCTTCGTTTTGAATGGTGTATAAAAAACGATATTTGCCCAGTCGAAGGCGATAGTCGCATTCATATCCCTGTAGTTTTCGAACATCAAACCCTTCAACCTGTGTAGGATTTTGAGCAATCGCTTCGAGAGCAGAACTAAATCGTTGGATCAATTTAGAATCACGATTTTTCTCGAAAAATTTAATTACCGATTTGTGAAGTTCAACGGTGAAGTTCATGTGCGAACTGCTGACGAAATGTATCAAGTGAAACGGAATTTCCCGCGCGATAGTCTGATAATGCATCTTCGCGCAGTTCGTTGTAACCCGATTCGGGAATTACTTCATCATCCGATTCGTCGAGAATTGCTATTTCACCGGGAAAATGATTAACAAACCAAAGAAACTTATCGCGAATATCGCTATTTACTGAAATTGTATAGGTCATTGTGAACCTCCATTGTTCCTTTCAAATATACGACAACGTATCAATAATACAACGAAAGAATTAAGAGAAAAACGGGAAGAACTTTCGCCCTTCCCGCTATAACATTGACCGAAAACGACCAGCTACACTTTAAAACTTCCCACCAATTGATTCAGTTCAAAGGAGATGTGGTTCATCGTTTCCGCGGAACTATTTAGGTGGATCGCATTTTTACTTCCCTCTTCAGTGCCGCCGCGTATTTCATCGATGGTACTCGCGATATCGGCAACAGAAACCTTGATATCACCCATACGATGCACCGCCGAACCTACGGCTTTCTGAAGATCGTTGAGTTCGTTCATCATGGCAAAAATCTGCGATGACGTATCGTTCACATTGGAAGCAGTCTGGGTGAACCCCGAAGCGACGCTGTTCAAACTGGAAGCGTTACCGTTCAGAATAACTGTTTGCTCTTCGAAAGCAGCGGCGATGGTATTGACAATCCGATTGATATTTTGAACTTGCTGTTCTATCAGGTGCGTTTCGGAAGCCACGGTCTTGGTCACACTGATAACTTTGTCGATGTTTGACCGAATAGTCACCGCCGAATCAGACGTTTGCGAGGCCAGTTGTTTCACTTCGCTGGCGACAACCGCAAATCCTCTTCCGGATTCACCAGCGCGAGATGCTTCGATCGTGGCGTTCAGTGCTAGCAGTTTTGTCTGTTCCGCAATTTCAGAAATAATCGTGGCAAAAGAGCTGATTTCATTGGATGCGGTGATCAATTCATTCACACTCGCCATGGTTCGCTGTGCCGAATGAACACTCTCCTGCGTAGAGGTTGCCGCTTCCTGCGTACTTTGTGACACGTTTTTCATGGCCAAGACGATTTCATCGCCGGCCATAACAACAGTGGCAATCTCCTGCTCACCGGAGTTTGTCGCATTCAAAACGGAACTCATTTTCTGAGAAATGTTCGACATGGACGAGTGGAAACTTTCAAATTTCGACTGAACTTTTTCAATTTCGCTACTTGTACCTTCTGCATTTTTGCTAATTGTCTTGGTAAATTCGGCCACAGAGTGGGATTGAACTGCGATATCTTCACTGGCAGCGGCAATTTGCGACGACGCCATTGAGAGTCCCGAGGAAGAGTGTGTGATCTCTTTTGAAGTGTTCAGTACCGATTTGATCACCGATCCAATCTTTAAACAGAACAGATTAAACGATTTCGCCACATCAGCGATTTCATCTTTTCCCGATTCATCAAGGCGGAACGTAAGATCGCCATTCCCAGAAGCCACTTCGCTCATACTATGGGCGAGCATTTTCAAGGATTTTTTCACATAGGCGATAACCGCAATAAAAAGCGAAAACCCAATGCCAAGGGAGAGAATAAAGAGCACCACCGACAGTGTTTGTCGAACTTTGAGCTCTTTTTGTGCTACCTGTTCGGTGGCACTATTCAAAACGGTGGTCATTTCAACCGTTTTGTTGATCAGCGTTCGATGTTTCTCGAATTGTGGTTCAAGCTTTGTTCTGAGAATTGCCAACGCTTCGGTGCGATTCCCCTTTTGCAACGCCGGAATAAACTCGGCATTCAGCACCACAAAAAACGAATCAGCGGGAACCAAACTCTTTTCGATGAACAGTGTGCGAAGATCTCTGTTCGTGGGGAGCAAGAGAAGATCTGCTGTCCAGTAAGCCTTTCGATCATTGAACGCCTTTTCTGAAACAGTCATGCTTTCGATCGCTCGTTGCACTTCTGCGGGATTGTCGGAAAAAGTAAGAGCTTCGAATGCCGACAGATAAACATCGGTAATGTAGAGCGGGGGCGGGAGAATATCGGCGATCAGATCTTTCCCGAGGACAATTTTTGTGTAGAGTTTCCCGTTAATCCTCAACGCTTCAATGGTCGAAAAGGCAAAAATCGCAAAGAGAATAAAACCCAGTGTAAAAACAGCCATGCCCCCGTAAAGCTTTGTTGAAATGCGATAGTTTTTCAGATTTTTAATCAGCACCGCGCTGATCATTTTGATATTTTCCATGATCCCCTCCATAATTAATAGGGACATTGTACGATACGCACGAAGTTATTCAATGATTTCTGCGAGAAAAAAAGGAATTCTATTGGCATGAATATCATCCTGCAGTATGATATTCACCGATCTTTTATTAGTAATATCTTGAAGATAGTACTCCAATACGGTACTATGGTATAACGAAATATGACCAAGAATAGAGAGCATAGTATGAACAATTCCGCAACAGAAATCACTGCCATATCACCAGAACAGCATCGGGATCAACTACAACGGCGACTGATTTTTAATATCGCCGTTGCCGCCGTTCTGATTACCGGGTTTTATTCGGTGTACGATGCTCTTTTTAATCGCCTTCCATTCATGGCACTTCTCAACGGTTGCAGTGCAATCCTATTTGTAGTTATCGCTATTGTGGTACACAAAGCTCACTCTTCAAGGATTATCGGACGGTTCTTTCTGCTTGCCTTGCTTTGGGTAGAACTCTACCTTTTGACATTTAATCCGCATGAAGAGTACTCATTTGTGTGGTTGGCGGGAGTTATTCCGGTCATTTTCATTCTGAAAGGACATCGCAAAGGTCTTTACCTGTCGTTTCTCTATGCGACTATATTTTCAACACTCTATTTACAAAAAATGGATGTCAATGGATTTGCCAATCTACTCTGCTCACTCTATGCAATTATTGCTATAAGTTACTATTATGAAATTGGTTGGTCTAAGACTGAACAACGGCTTGTGTCTACACTGGATGATTTGCGACAGAAATCGATTGTGGACGAGCTTACCGATCTTTACAATCGACGTTATTTCAATGAAATACTAGCCCGTGAAATTCAAAAAAGTAAACGCGACGCAGAACTACTCGCATTTTTCATGCTCGATGTGGACAACTTCAAAGAATACAACGATGAATACGGCCATCACAAAGGCGATCAGGCACTCTCGCAAATCGGGCATCTTCTCAAAGAGTATCTTCGTCGAGCTGGTGACTATCCCTTTCGACTAGGCGGTGAAGAGTTTGGTGGGGTGATCCACGCCAATCGCGCCGAAGAGGTGTTTCCTTTTGTCGATGCGTTTCGACAAGCGGTGGAAAATCTCAACATAGAACACGTGAAATCTCATAACGGAAAAGTTCTCACCGTTTCAATCGGCTTAAAGATTGCACGAAAAGATGAAGGGATCACTGAAGAGGAGCTCTATCAGATGAGTGACGAACTGCTGTACAAAGCAAAAAGCAGTGGAAGAAACCGTACCTGTGCGGGGTAAGATTTTTCAGAGGATTTTTCATGCTTTGAATATCGGGGATGGGAAGACATTGTCAACCTCTTGTCTGTGCTAAAACGGGAAGAACTTTTGCTCTTCCCGAAGATTAGTATCAGATATAATGAACCTTTGACTCTTCCGCCAGTCGTTCAGACAGCCACACTTTTATAATCGCCTGTCGCGGTACACCGGTTCGCTTGGCAACTTTGTCCAATGAGTTCAGCATCCAAACGGGGAAATCGACATTCACCCGTTTTTGTTCAAGTCCGGGACGACGGGCTGATTCTAAATCAAGACAATCAAGAATGTCTTCGTCGGATTCAAACTTTGTATCAAATTCTTCAGCTTTCATAGAGATTCTCCTCATTTTTGCGCGATCTTCTCACCGATATTATTCGACAGTTTTCCTTGCGATAGGTAACAATTGCCGTCCAGAATCGATTTTCGACTATTCCAATAACAGCCCACCGTTCTTCGTCTTCAGTTTGAACGCGAATCTCCAATCTACTTTGATCAGACCACAACTCTTGAGCCTGTTCAAAGTCGATTCCGTGCTTTTCACGGTTCGATGTGCTTTTGTTTTTATCGTATTCAAACTTCATGATGTAAATATGGTATAAAAACGGGTGCTTGTCACCATCCTTTTTACACTAAAACGGGAAGAACATTTGTCCTTCCCGAAGATCAGTATCAGATAAAAAGAATCTTACAGTTCATACTCTTTGATATCTGCAATCTTCATCAAGCTTTTGAGCAATCCAATTTTCAAATCTTCATTTCCATGAACCGGAACCGTGATGCGTGCCAATTCACCAGTTTTGGAATAAATATGATGACTTCCATTGATTCGTTTACACACCCAACCGTAAGCTTCGAGAATTTGACAGAGCCGTTTCCCTGAAATTGCTTTCAAACCGCCAGCTCCATCCACTGATCATGAATCCCCAATTCTACGGTTTCCAGATCAACCGAAAGTGCACCTTCGACCGCTTCGTACATATTCGAAATCAGCTCCGGAATCGTTTCCCCTTGAGAAACCACACCCGGAAGAGCAGGAACTTCCGCCCAATAACCACCCTCTTCAGCTTCATGTATCAGCATTTTGACTTTCATACAAATTCCTTTGTCATTTCAGGGAATCATTCTGACTGAAATATACTCCAATCAGAATGAAAAAGGAACTATTCAGTTCGCGCAACTCACGCACTCTTCCTTGGAACTGGCGATATTGCTGTTCTTTTGAATCGTGCGCGTGTAGTAGATCGATTTCGATCCGGCACGCCACGCGGTGAAAATCGTTTCGTAGATGTCACGCGCCTGAATGTTGTTGTTCAGGTTGTAGAGCACTTCCATGGAAATTCCCTGATCAATCCACTTTTGAATCTCCGCGATCACGGTAACGACTTTCCGCTGATCGATATGCTTGTTCTCTTTGTAATACCAGAACGCTTCCTTGATAAAGGGTGGGCAGATCGGAATTGCACCGTTGGCATTTTTGTCCACATGGAACTTGCTGTACACCGGAAGAACTCCCGCAGAACACCCCTGAAGGAGCGAACTTGACGTATTCGGCGCAATCGCCAAGAGCTGGCTGTTGCGAATTCCGTGCTCCTTGATCTCTTCGATCAGTGTCATCCACTTTTCGCCCAGCGTCGATTCGGTGCGGAACCACGACTCTTCGCGACCGAACAACACGCCACGGCTCCAGTCGGAACCGGCAAATTGAGGATAGGCTCCGCGGGTTTTGGCAAGTTCAACGCTCGCCTTGATCGAAAACCATGCGATCTCTTCGAACAGTTTCCCCACATAATCGATCGAATTTTCGTAGAGTACGCCGTTTTTCGCCAGAATGTCCGCCAGTCCCATGGCGCCGATTCCGATTGTGCGATAGCGATTGTTATGCATGTCCGACTCTTTGATCGGCGTTTCGGTCATGTCGATAGTGTTATCCAAAATCCGCACCGCCATGGCACAACACTCTTCCATCTCCTCTTCGCGAATCACCGCAAGGTTGAGCGACACGAGGTTACAGGTATGGATCAGCCCATCTTGCGACCGCTGAGTTACCACGCCATTTTCCACCGTCGTTTTGATATTGTTAGTGGGTCTGAAATTGGAGAACGACTCTTGGCAGAGATTTCCCGAACCGATCATACCGTCGTGCTTGTTTGGATTGGTCTGGTTCACCGTATCTTTAAAGAAAATGTAGGGCATACCGGTTTCGACCTGCGATTTCATAATCTGCTTGAACAGCTCTTTGGCTTTTACTTTTTTGATCAGTTTCAGTTCGCCTAGAGATTCAATTTTGGAGTAGAACTTGGTAAACTCTTCGCCCCAGAGTTCCGCGATATCCGTGTTGTAGAGTCGTTTGATTTCGTGCGGATCCATAAGCGTCCATGTTTCATCCGCTTCGACCCGTTCCATAAAGAGATCCGGTACCACAACCTGCGGGAAAATGTCGTAGGCTTTTTTGCGCTGGTCGCCATTTTCAGTCTGAAGTTCCAAGAAATCAGGTACATCGAGATGCCAGATATCGAGCGCAACAGTCAGTGCTCCGGCCCGTTTTCCCATCTGGTTTACCGCCACCGCCGTGTCGTTCATGATTCGGATCCACGGAATTACCCCGCCGGAAGCGTGAGGAACACCTTTGATTTCCGCGCCACCGGCACGAACGCGAGAGATATTGACCCCAACTCCGCCACCATTTTTGGAAATCTGAGCGATGGAGTTTACGGTGTAGAAGATTGAATCGAGTGAATCGTCCATGGCGGCAACAAAACAGCTCGAAAGGTTCCCGTTGATCCGGCGAAGGTTGATCAGAATCGGCGTCGCCAGAGAGATTTTCCGTTTTGCTATCGATTTGTAGAAATTTTTCACGATAGTCATGCGGATATCTTTTGGTTCATTCGCCGCAAGGAACAGCGCCACGGTCATGAACAGCTCCTGTGGAAGTTCAAACACATTGCCCCGATCTTTGATCGTATAGCGATTTGCCATGAGTCGCGCTCCGGCGTAGTCAAAATCGAGATCGTACTGCGGTTTGATCATCTTGCCCGCTTCGTAGATTTCGATTTCCGAGTAGTATTCAAAGATAATCGGATCGTAGTGTCTTTTCTCTACCGCTGATCGAACAAATTCGAGGTAGTCGCCGTAGGGGAATTCGTCGTAGCCGCGGTAGTGCGCTGCTTCTTTATAAATTTCCATGAGCAATAAACGCGCGGCAACAATGCGAAACTCGGGACGTTCCACTGAGGTCATGCGAAGTGCCTGATCCACCAGCGACATCTGAATTTCAGACGTAGTGATCTTTTCGTTGGTGTAGATCGCCGTGATATGGCTTTCTAGTTCCAGCGGTTCGACAGAAACATCCTGACACGCCCAGTCAATGGCGTCGCGGATCTGTTGAATATCGATAACTGACTCTTTTTGATTTCTTTTGATAACCATCATAGTGCTGAATCCTTATGTTTTTACTGTAATCCCGACTAATCGTGTGAACTTTAGAGCCACCAAATATAGTATTGAGTTTCCGTCAGCACCACTACGAACTGTGGTTTTTTCAATTTTTTAACAGGAAGTTCACTGCTGGAGCGGAGTTGCGTGATACCGATAAAAAAAATGGGCGGAAAATCGCTTTCCACCCGAATTGCGTTTGATCGATTTGTCGTTTAATCGATCCGAATTTTCTGAACCACAGAACTCTTTCCTACCATAATTTCAGCGATGAATATCCCCTTAGCAAGATTCGACAGAGTTACCGAAGTTCCCGCAATCTCGCGATCAAGGATTTTTCGGCCGGTCAGATCGAACAACGCAATGGAACTTCCCGCGGGGACAGCTGCAGAAAGGGAGAGTATTTTTCCAGCTACTGCCATGGATAGAAAAGGTGCCTGATTTATCCCCGCGTGATTGGTTATAGAGACTGATTTTCGAAGGTATTCATAAACCCATTTCCCCGCATCTTTCATATTGGCGGTATTGCTAAAATCCGCCACGGAACTAGTTCCCGAAACAGCATTTTCTTTGAAAGCCGCGCCGGTGCGATAATCATCAGAAAAATTCCAGTTACACCAACTTACGTTATACTTCGCCAGCGAATCAAGCCACTGTTTCGATGCAACAAAATTATTCGAACCATCACCAGTAGCTTCTTGTGTGCCAAACTCAGTTGCAAATACCGGTAGCCCCGCACTGATTGCTTCGCGCATATTATCCATATAGCTCGGCCACCATTCGTTATACTCAAAACTGTGAGAAGCTGCATAAAAGTGAAGAGTATACATCACCTGTGCATCGTTGACCTTGTTTCCTATCACATCGTTGGGGCGGGATGCCCATTTCGGTGTTCCCACCACAATGATATTTTGAGGTGAATGCTTTCTGATAATCGGTATAATCTGATCTGCATAGGGTTTGATATGATAATCCCACGTCACATCAACTTTCGTCCCCGTGAGATAATCACCAGACTGAACATCGTTTGGTTCGTTGCAAATTTCGAAAATTACATTGATCTTTGCGCCGTGCTTTGAACTCATGTACTCAAAATATTTCTTAGCGTTGACAATATCCGTATTGGGGTCACCGGGTACGAGTTGGTGCCAATCGATCATGACATACATTCCATACTTCGTTGCCCATTCGATTAACTGATCTACGCGATTTGTGAAATAGGTCGGATTTGTTTCATACCCACCGGAACGGGCATATAGCGACAGGCGAACAATGTCGCATTTCCACCCCTGAGCGAGCGCTTGCATCGCATTTTCGGTATAGAGCGAATCAAACCACTGAATACCATGAGTACTCAAGCCGCGAAGCTGAACCGGTTTACCATTTTGATCGCAGAGGTTCGTGCCTTTTATCTGCAATTTCCCATATTTTTCCACCGGGGTTTGCCCCCATACCAGCGATCCCAAGAGAAGTATCACTGTAATGATTCGTTTCATGCATGCTCCTTTGCCAATATCAGCTCTGCTTCGATGCGAGCAGGTCAATTGTAGTAGTACGATATAATCTAGTCGATCGTAATCGTTTAGACAACTTTTTATTGAGAAAAAGAGTTCAAAAAACCCACGGGTCGAACCATACGAAAAACGGGCGAACCGTTCGATTCACCCGTTTTAATTTGAAAGTTGAGACACTTTTGCAGTGTCTCAACAATACGCAATTAATTGGTGACGAAAGATTGAGAATGAATAGCCTGGCCATCTTTTTTGACACGCATGATAACCAATCCTGCACCAATTCCTCTAAGGCTAATCAAATTTTGCTGCGAAAAACTATAGGAAGATACGGCCACATTGCGAATTATTTGACCGCGCACATTGGACAGTTCGATATCGTATTTCCCAACGGGAAGAGATACCCCGAGGTTTTCACCAACCATTTTTGCCAAAATTGCCGAAGTTTGCGTTTTCACCGATTTTATTTTCTTAATGGGAACAACAACAATCTCTCGATTGCGATACAATATTTTTCCCGTACAAATATCCATATCGCCATCGCCATCCCAGTCATTGACAAACGACTCGCTATCAACAGAAACACCGGTTACATCCAAGAGAGATTTGCGCAGGCCAAATCCATTGGTATCTTGCATATATGCTCCTCTGCCATTCACTCCACTGACAAGTAAATCAGGCATTCCATTTTGATCTAGATCACCACTATAAAGCAGTTTTTCAAAGGCACGTCCTTCTATAAGAGGAGAAATTTCGTGTTGTTGCCAGGTTGATGTGCCATTGTTTTCGTACCATTCAAGCGCGTACTTTTCCGATGAGTAGGAACCAACTTTCTTCGAATAGGAGTTACAAATATCCATATCGCCATCACCATCAAGATCACACGGCAAACCAAAGATAGCATAGCTTGTCCATAATTGTGGGCGGGGATCTGGTAGTAACTTCACGATCTCTTGTGGTTTCATCCACCCCGTTTTTGTGCCATAGCAAAGTTCAATTGTCGCATTACCATAATTGACGCCAGAGACAAGAACATCTTTCACCTTGTCCCCGTTGAAATCGGCACATGTTATACCTGAAATCGAACCGAAATACTCACTCTTGGCAAGTTCTGTAACTTTTCCCGTCGGACCATAAGAATAAAGATGGAGATATTCACTTGTGCGAGTTAGAAACTCCTCAACCCCATCGCCATCAACATCGGTAATGATTAACTCATTCGGACTCGTTTGAGACTCTTTGAAAAAGGGAAATGGCATGCGTGAAACTTCTGTGCCATTCTGAATGTGTAGAACCTGATGAATTGGTTCGTAACTTCCCTTTTCATATAGCGAAATAAACAGGTCATAGGAAGAATCTTTTCCATAGACACCTATTCCGCCATAGAGACCTCCGATGGTCGTATCTGAACCGGGATTAAATAGCAGAAGTACGGTTTCATCAAACATGCCATTTGCCCCCTGCCGGAATAGCGAAATCCCCTGTTTTGAAACATTAAACAGATCCATGTCACCATCACGATCACAATCTAAGTAGCGATACCAAGTATATACGTTAAATGAAGGGCGCACAATATTTCCTGAAAATGTCACCTTATCTTCTTGTAAAAATCGCGTAAGGGAAAGCGAATCACTTTGAACAAAAAAATCGAGTCGTCGATCACCATTGTAATCGACAGGAACAGCAGCAAGGTTTCTTCCCGCCGATGAATAAATTGTATTGGTCGTACCATTTTTAAGTGAATACCACTGAAGAGCGGTATCGCTCGCGACAATTGGGTCGAGAATAGCATCGCCGTCAACATCGGCTAAAAATGGTTGTGAGGGTTCAAAAGAAAATGTACCAATGCTACTTTTAGTAACGTGTAGTGTTTTGTTAATATTACTCCGGCATTCAAATATGATCTCATCGCCAATTATCCGGCATAGGCTATCTTGGGATGCCGAAAGTAACCAGAGACTCTTTTTCTG
>JAIFMU010000218.1 GCA_020048285.1 bacterium
ACCATCTTTGCATCTTTCCAATGAGTGATCGTATCTGAGAAACCGACTTTCATTCACTCAAAAAACAAATGGCACTGAATCTCTCCGGTGCTTTTTTTGTGGGAATTTACTTCATACTAATGATGTGCTTTTGTATCCTTTGGCTATTCGCCGGAAAACTCTTTGGTCTGTTCTTTCTTTAGATGCGAAATCCCGTCCTATTCGTTTCTCCTTCGACCTTGGTGATTTTTTCCATGCTGACTAACGGTAACCGATGCGATGTCATTTTCAACAGAAGCAAAACAGAATACCCGGCACGACAAAATTTCGGCAGTAAAAAAATGTTGCAATTGTGTTCCGGCGCGGGTAGAATGTTTCAGAATTCTTATTCTAGGGGGAATATATGATGAAAAAAAGCTATGCCATACTGGCCATGGCTGCGATTGCAGTAGGAACGGTATCAGCGGCAGATTCGTCGCGAGTCAATCTGGGTATTTTTGGTGGAACGGTCATGTCCACCAGTTTTGATCAAGGTAGTGGCAATCTTTTTGCCGCCGTGGCAGGTCCATTGTCGCTTTTTGTCTCTGCCGACACTGGTGCCACGTGGAAACCGGCCTTTCCGGAAGATTCATTGAAATGGATGGAAGGTCAGGATATGCGCGGTTGGGCCGGCCGAGGCATGAACGTGTGGAGCAATCAGGGAACCACGATCTGTCGGTCTGTCGAAGAGGGTGGTGTGCTCTGGGCCTTTGAAATCACGGATAACGGCAAAGATTGGCGCACGTTGTGGGATAATAAGATTCAAAACAAGTGGCGTGAAACCTATCGCACAAAAACAGGGGTAGATCCGTTTCCCGGTTCTGCCAACTGTGCATCTATTTCTAACGGATCGATCTTTTTGGGGATCAACGGAGTAATTCTTCACTCGCCCGATTCTGCCAAAACGTGGAACGCCATGCCGTTCCCTTCAATTGATGAACTTAAACTGCAAGACAACAATCAAAAACACTCGGTTGTGCAGGTAATTTCCAAGAGTGATCGTTCGAAGATCTTTGTTATTGCCGCCAAGCCGGGTTCGATGGGCGGGCCTCAGAATTCTGGGTCTGGCTCTCTGTGGGTGACTGCCGATTCCGGTAAAATGTGGAGTAGTGTGCAGATAATCGACACGGTCAAGGCTGATGGAAAACCGGATCTGTACGACACGTTAAATGGCATTAATTCATTCCATATCAGCTCCCTCTCTCCCGATACTCTCTATTTTACTAATTCACCGAAACAGTCAGGAGGATCAGTGACAGTTGGCGGATCGCTGTGGATGAGTTCCAATGGCGGTGGTTCGTGGAAAAAGATCGCCTCTGATCCGATCCCCGGCGCCGGTCAGCCACAGGGACATTTTACCGGAGGCATTCTGTTTTATGAACACGCTTCACTACCTGGAACCAATCACCTTCGCCTCATCTCATCCGCTGACTACAGCGATGATCTCGGGGTGACTTGGAAACGGATCAAGGCAAACAATGGTGAAATTGGACAGGTCACGGCAATTGTGGGACATATTCCCGGAACCGATGTCTGGTTTGGTCGTTCTGATATGGGGCCGAAAACCGGAAAGGGTGGAATTGATGGCAGCTATGTTCTTGGCACTGAAGGAATGGTGTCGCTGACGATTTCCCGCGTTGCTCAGCTTCCGAACAATCTCGATCGCGTCTATTTAGCCACGAACACCGGGATTGCCTATACAACTGCTTATACAAATACGGCGGTTCCTTACGCGGATAAATGGAAAGCTCCTCACGGAAAGTTCCCCATTGTGTATGATCTTTCCGCATCGGTATCAGATATTGCAATTAATCCCTGGGATCCGAACATGTTGTTGGCCGCTTCGGGGAATGGTCTTTCGCGGACAATTAACGGTGGTCTGAACAAAGAGGATTGGGTCTCTGTACCGTATAAAAATATTCCCGGTTGGAACGATTGGTGCTGGGTTCGCGATCTCGAATTTTTTAGCAAGGATACCGCTTTTGCGGCAACGCGCGCAGATCAGTCAGAAAACGGGGGACTCTTGGCGACCTATGATGGCGGAGTTAGTTGGAAAACAGTCACGGCCATCGGAAATCGTCCGGTAAATTCGGTGACAGTTGCGCATGATTCCACCGGAAAACGACGCATTTTTGTGGGAACAGGAAAAGGACAGAAGCCTGGAATGCTTCTCTTTAGTGATAATGCTGGTGCGACATGGGATTCAGTTCCGGGACTTGATGCGCGCAATAATCCGGGAAGAAAACAACTTCCGGTGCGCGATGTGGAAACTCACCCTGGCACGATTGACACATTCTTTATTGCCTGTGGCGACAACACTGATTGGGCGGTCGGTTGGACGTTCGATGGTGGCAAAACAATTTCTACCCCGAAACAGGGAATGGGCGGTGCGGAAATATCTAAGATTGCCGTCAATAAGAATCACCCCGATTCGGTGTACTTTGCCATGAGAAACCAGATCTGCCTGCTTGATTTTTCACCGATTAAGGGCGATGGTAAAATTACAGATCCTCAGGGCAATACGATTGTGCTCGAGTCGCCGCAATTTATGCAGAACTGGTTTGTCGGATATCCCGGCGAAATTCTCTACGACATCCACTTTGACGATCTGATGATGGCCAGTTCGGTGGGTGCATTTGGGGTGAAATCAAACGATAAGTCGACTCCGATTATCACTGCGGGAACAAGTGTAAAAAAATCGTCGGTGGCAATTCAAAATACACAGAGTATGCTGATGATCAGTTTGAACAGTGCTGCTGCAGGAAATGTGAAAGTGACTTTGTATGATCTGAAAGGTCGCGTAATCGCCGTGCCATTTGACGGATTCGCGAAAGCGGGAGTCACTTCGATCGCCGTTGATACCAAACGGTATGCTTCGGGGTGTTATATTCTGTCGATAGCAACGCCTTCGGAGAAACGTTCTTTGCGTACGATATTGGCTCACTAAGAAAAGTCCACATTAAAAAATGAAAAGCCCCCGAGCAGTGATGTTCGGGGGCTTTTTTGCGCCGTTCGTCGTTGAATTAATGGTGCGTTTTAGCATCCTTCGTTGGTTCACCGGCAAACTCTTTGGTCTGCTTTTTTGGATTTGCTTCAGCGGCGGAAAGAAGTTTGGTCACTTTTTCTTCGGGAAGCCAGTTCACGTTGCCGGTTCCAATGTCGTACAACGCTCCCACTACTTTGATTTTCCCTTCCAAAGCAAGTCTTCGCGCAGCGGCACTTTTCGTAAAGAGATCGCTAACACTCTGCCACACGTTCTCTTCGATAGCAAAGGGAACGACCGCTGTACCTGCTGCGTCTTTGTGTTCGTGGATCGCCCGTTCAACTGCGGGGCCGATATTGTCGACCAGTGGTGGAATGTTGTATTCAAGCGCATGTCCGTGACCTTGTGTCGCCGCCGTTACTGCTTTCACCGCGCCACATCCCGAATGACCCATGATCACCACTACCGGTGTATTTACATGAGCAATACCGTATTCGATTGTGCCGATTTCATCGGTATCGGCGACATTTCCCGCCACGCGAATCACAAAGAGATCCATCACGCCTGCATCGAAAATGTACTCTGCGGGAACACGAGAATCGGAACAGCTGAGGATTGTGGCGTAGGCGAATTGCCCTTGATCCGATGTCGCCGCGAGTGTGCGTCGAGCCGCATCGCTGTTGGGGTGAATCATTTTACCACTTACCATGCGTTCATTTCCCTCTTTGAGCATTTTCAGCGCATCTTCGGCCGAAGGGGTCGCAACGGCAAGTGAAAACATGGCAGATACGGCGAGTGCTGCAAACAGCTTCTTCATAATAACTCCCTCTCCAGGTATTTAAGGATTTCGCGCATGAAATTGATTTCAGCGCGATTGGTACGTAACAGTATGAAATTGTTCTTGTGAATATGCAAGTGGAATCTGATGTGTTGCGCAAGGAGCAGGTGCGGTTTCGGTCACTGTGGGCGGATATACTTTTCGAACAGCCTGCGCAGAGTCGGCTGAGAATCAAGATACCGCTTATAGATTGCATCGTTTTCGTTGATCGCTAGCACTGATCCGGCATCGGTTTCGATACGGCAGTCAAATCGGTTACACTGATCCGTATTGACAATCGCCAACTTTTTTCCTGTTGCCCGCAGATAGAGCGAGATCACGAAATCATCTGATATGAGCACGTCGATATTTTTTTCAAAATCGGCGATGAGATCGCGGATAATCATTAAAAAATCAACATCGAACATGGATCGTTGAACCATATAGCCACAAAATGCTTCGATGACCATCGGTTCTGATCCATCGGGCAATTCTCGCGGAGGGGTTCCCTGTTTCACAAACGAAAAACCGGAATAGCTCGGTACCACGGTGGGATTACTGCGCTTTTGCAGTTCCGAAAGCCAGTTGTGGTTGTAGTACAACGAATCGTCATCGCACACCACAATCCGCGTGTCGGGATCTGTTTCTGCCAATAACGTTGGCACCAACTTTGTGAGCGATCCATACTCTGGAATGATCTGAAACTCTACGGGAACGCGGAACGCATGATTAGCGAATGAGGGAATCACGCCTTTGGCACCCGTGCGGATCAGCACTTCGGGAATCCAGACGTAGATTTTGTCGAAAGCGTGTTGAGCCAATACCTGTAGCACTGGAAAAAGCTCTTCTGTGCGCCCGGGAATGGAAGTCATGGATGCAACGGTTTTCATGAGCTACTCCTTGCGTTCTGATTTGGGGCTGAAGGCGATGTGATTGCGCCAGAATACAATGTTTTGCGGAAGTTGCCACGCGTGACAGCCGAAGGGGAGTTGTCTACCGTTTAGTTCGTATAGGAATGCGGGATTGCATTCAAAGGAGAACCGATAGGCATCTTCAATGGAAGCGGTGGTGTACCCTTCGACAAAGAGCGGTGCAATTTCTCCCCAAAATCCATCTTCAGGCATAGTCATTTTGTTGAGAAATAGCGATACCAAGTCCGAACGCATCTGCTGGAATCCTCGCACAATAAATGCCAGTTCTGGATTGGTGTTCGCAAGCATTTCGAATATCGTAGCGATCTGAAAGAGCGAATCGCCGGATCGTTCCGTGAAATCGGGAATTAGGTCGAGTATTTCGCGAACCTCTGGTGAACAGTTCTGCTCTGATTTGATCAGTGTCACCACCTTGGCGTTGAGTGCGGTGATCGCGGAAATATATTTGCGAAGCGTGTCTAAATCTGGTTTCATGAGTAGTTTGGTTTCGATTTCTGGTGTGGAAAGTTTTATCGGTTTTTTTAGCCAGCGCGACTGGTACAGTGCCAACGCCGAAGTAACTTTTCGCAGTGAAAGACCGCCATTTCCTACACCGATAAAGGTGCTGAAATAGTATTCAATTTCGTCGAGCAGGGAGCTAAAATCGACAGCGGTGTACCGTTTCACCGGCGAACTGAGCAGTTCCACCGATGCTTTCCAGTAATCACTGCGGAAATAGTCGTGCTCATCCACCACGCCATTGGCTCGGCAGAACTGGTAGATCGCCATGGCATCGGAATCACTGCATTGCGTAAAAGCCTTAATATTATCGGGATTGAGAATGCCGTTCTGTGAGTAACCGTTGAGCCACGGGGCGCCGATATAATCAAGCCCCTTACTGCACCATACCTCGAGCTCATCGCGGAAAATAACGACGTCGAGTTGCGCGATTAGGATGTATTCGTAGTCGGCAAATGCATCCCAGAATCCACTGCTAATCAGTAGCTTGTTGTAGGTTTGTGGCGATTTGAAAAATTTCGGATCGAAATAGTGTACCGTGTCAAAGGCAACAGAATCGGCGATAGGCGATAGGTCAAGACCTTCCGGCGAAACCGCGATAAACGGCCAGTCGGCAAGAACCGCTCGGTTGTGGTTCAGGGCGTCCCATTCGATCTGAGGCAGATCGGTTTTGTAGATCGGCACGACCACAGCGCACCGCTGTTTGGGGCGCTGGCCAGTCGTTTTCAGGGCTGATACACTCTTTTGCAACGACTCCCCGTAGCGATAAGCCAGTTTTTCAAAGAGCGGGGCGGTGTCGACAACCTCTTCGAGTATCGGTTCTGGAAGGCATTCAAAATCGTGAAGGAGATCGTAAACAAACTGTTCCGCCGAGCCGTTTCGTTCGACACAACTGACCGCGCCAATCTCGAGATTGAGCAGTTCAATGCCCAATTTCTGATCGTAACAGATGTGAAATGCGCGATCGGCAATGCGATTCAGTGCAGCAAAGCGCGTTGCCGCTTTTTCCATCGTTTCACCGGGGAACAAGAGGCCATTTTCGTGAGTGAAAAGTATGTTCGCGTTGACTCGTTCAAAGAGATACACCCCGTTGCTGTCGGAACTCCACAGAATGGAGGCTGAATCGGAAACAAGAAACCAATCTGCCGAGATTGACTGGAGGAACTGGGGGTATTCGGCAGGCGAAAATTGTTGTGGTTCGATAAGATACGAGTTTTGCTCAGCCTCGATAAGTTTTTCAACCCATTGATCTGACGGCTGATTCGTTGATGATTCCACGAGCCACGTGGCGCCAGTTTTGTACGCTTTGCACACTAAATCAGTGTAGTAGGTCGAACGAACAGCCACATCGGTCAATTCGCCGAAACGTTGATCATCAATTTTGTAGATGATTTCATCGCAGTATTGGCGGGACAGTTCCGGTTTCGTGTGGAATAGATCGCGAAGATAGCGGTAGTCGCCTCCGCGAACCGGTTTCCACTGACACACATCGTTGTGATCGGTGTGAATCACAAAATTCTGCGTTGATATGTCGCAGTAGGTGATCTTTATTCGATTTTTGGGAAGGATCGAATTATTGTGAAACAGGATATTGAAAATATAGACTTTCTGGGGATCGATCACCCGGTTCATGATCGACTCGATTGCACCGGGTACGACAATGTCGTCGTCATCGATGCGCCATACCCAACCGGGAACGGTGTGCTTGATCATTTCGTTGAAATATTCGTTATAGGGATTGTGGTCTGCGTGGAGTCGTTTGGTTGCAGGGAACTGAATGACCGTTGATGCCAATGCATGGCTACACGCGTATGTTGCTGAACTGTCATTGTCTACAGAGACCACGATATTCACGGGGTAATTGCCCATCTGCGATTGAATCGCATCGAGTGTTCGCGCAAATCCCTTGGGGCGGTTGGACGTTCGGATAAGAATGTTGAGAACATTGCCCTGTGATGAGATTACTGTATTCCTAATCAATGTTGGAGAAGTGGCGATAGGGAACGCATGAAGGGAAGTGGTGGTGCTTTTGGGTTCTTTCGGAACTTGGTCTACAGTATCGTTTTTTTTGCAGAAGTAGATGAAATCATCAGGAAGAACTCCGTAGAATTTTTGTTCTGACTCAGAAAAACGTTCCACAAATCGATCAACTGTTACTGTAAATCCCGCTTGTTCCAACCGTTCTTTGTAATCAAAACCGTAACAGCGGACGTGATCGCTTTGCCCAAAATGGATCAGGCGTTCTTGTGGAGAGGTTATGGAAGGATCTTCGTATGTGGTTTCTTTTCCGGTAAAAGGAACCTGAAGAATTGCCCAGCCGCCCGGTTTTAAAACGCGGTACAGTTCGGTCATAGCGAGGTGGTCATCGGGGATATGTTCCAGTACATGATTGCAGAGAATTGCATCGAACCAATTGTCTTTAAAAGGAATATCGGTAATGTCCGACTTGGAAATTGGCTTCCCTCCATAGTTGAAATTCTCTGGTGAATAATCAACCGGCCAGTATTCTATGTTTTTTGCTTGTGAAAAGAAATAGTGAAAAGCTTGCTCCGGTGCGAAATGAAGAAGACGTGCGGGAGTAGTGAGCAGTTTTAGTTCGCTGATAAAATAGAGCCAAAGTAGGCGATGGCGTTCGTATGATCCACATTTACAACAAAGTACATCGGGGCGTGGTGTCACACCGCCGGAAAGAAACTTTTCCTGAACTGTACCGCAAATCGGACACTGTACACTATTCATCTAGAACCTCATTTCTGCTATAAAAAAAAAGAGACCGCTTCGTATATGCTGAAGCGGTCTTATGTGATTATTTTCGTTCAAAGAAAAAGAAGTCCGCAAATGAGGTGTCATTGGGCGAATTATTCTGGTATGGATAGCGGTTTGCCACAGTTCCGATCATTTTCCACTCTGGTTTATTGTTTTCAACCCATTGGGTTATATGGCGATGGCGAACGTGAGCCGCATCCGGCAGTGGGCCGCTGTCGTCGTTGGATGCATAGATAATTACAAACTCTTCTGAAGAGTCAAAGAGTCGATGCATATACTTATTATATACATGATCCTCAACAAGATGGAAGATTACATCAAGGGACATGGTCATGTGTGCAGTTTCATTCGCATAGTCGTCAACATGGCTGAACAGCTTGGACGAATCTGCTTTAAAGGTGGCGCGACACCGTTCTACTGCAGTGTGGCTCACATCAAATCCATGATATCGTGGATAGTGTGCCAGTTTGAGCTGATTGCCATCACCAACACCGTATTCAATAACAGAATCGATCTGGTGCTCTGACGTAAATGCATTAATAATTTCAGCCTTAAATTCTGCGAGGCGACCATACGATCCCGCTCCAGAGTTGCCTCCTGATGAATATCTGCTTTCCCAATAGGAACCACTGTTAATAGTCTCTATCAGTTTCGCCGTTTCGCATATTTGAGAATTGCGGTTTTGAACGGTGGCAACCTGTGTTGTGATATCTCCGTCGGAGCAAATACTGAACATATCTATCGCCGAGTCGATCTCTTCATCGAGATAGAAAAAATCTGCAGTCGTGCGTTGATTCAAATCTTCTACAGTGAGTTTTTTCGGAGGATTTGTATAGAGTTCTCGAGCATAGGGTGGGAGATCCCGAGCGGGATTGGAAAGGTTAGGACATACGCGACGCAGTTCAACTGCATGAAGTTCTTTTTCTGCAAAGAGACCGAGTACTTTCGAATTGCTGAAGTAGATGCTTAACAGACTTTTAAGCTCGCGATATTTAAATTCACGCACGTGAAAGCGATTCCAAGGTTTCACTCCTGGTTCCAGGCGATACGATGCATTGGGGGTGGTGAAAATCACTGCGCCGTCATCTTTAAGAACTCGTTTTAATTCGGAGATATACCCTTCGTGGTTTGCCACGTGTTCAATAACTTGAAAGCTAACCACGTAATCGAATGATTTGTCTTGGAATGGAAGTTTTTGCCCATCCACTTGCTCAAACTTTATGGAAGGGTATTTTTGCCGTGCGTACGCAATCGCATTTCCCGAAACATCTACACCGATAATTGACTCTGCGGAAGTTGATAGAATGTTTGTACCGTATCCGGTGTTGCACCCCAAGTCTAGTACTTTTTTTCCTGTGAGAAGCCGTGCTGCAGTTTCATATGCCTTTGTATGGACCATGTGAAGAACGCGTTCTTCCACTGTTTTAAACTCTGGTTCTTTGATCAGATCATGTTCCTTCTGTAATCCCACAACCATTTCTGGTGTGAGAAGAGCATCGGCGCTTGTGCCACTGTTAAGCTCTCGCTGAAGGAGTTCTTTGTTTACATTGGCAGTTAACGGGAACCCGTACCATCCAATGAGGTTGAATATTTGAGTATCATTGCCGGTGACATTCTGATTCCACAGTGAGATTGCTTGAGAACCCGGCCAAGTTATGATGTCGGACTGAGTTGTATATTTTCCGGTGGAAATCGTCTGAGCTCCTGCTAGTTGAGCCATCCAATAAAGCCAAAGATCGTCCGCGTTGGGGCACAACTTTAAAAAGAGCTTTTCATTCGTGACATCGCTGTGAAAAACACGAGGAGGAAATAGCGCTCCGCCGCCACTTGTCACAAAGTTGAGTGAAGACGGTTGCGAAGTATTGAATGCAAAGGGCCACTGGACATAGGGAACAGGGAAAGCCTGTTGATCGAGAATGATGTTTCGGACGCGGTGTGCTATGATCACATTTGTACACGAGCTATTCCACTTAGAAGTGAGCTCTTCGAGCCAATGGGGATCGTAGTTTATATCGTCATCGGCAGTTACGATAAAGGCGTCGGGGTATTTTTTTAGAGTGGGAATGATTTTTTTAAATGATTTTATATCATTGCAATAGGATATTTCTATGCTGTGGCCGTCTAAGTCCAGAAGTTCATCGGTGAGTTTATCTTTGTCTTCATGAGCGATCCAGAGAATAATGCGATCCGGTGTCACTGATTGGTTGCAAAGGGTGCGGATAGTTTTTGCGAGATCGTTGAAACGTGGAGGGTATGACGTTAGCGATAGCACTAACTCCCCAGGAAGTGAATGGCGAGAAACCTTCGAATTGGTTTGATTCAGTAATGCAAGTGCCTTCGATGCTTCTTCAGACCGCGGATCTGCAACGAGAACTCGTTCCCACCACTGTTTTGCTCGTTTTTGATCTCCCTGTTCTGAATACGCTCGGGCGAAAAGGATTTCATGCCAATTGTCCCCTACCGGAATCAGGTGTTCAGCATGGCTCCATCGCTTTTGTGCGAGAAATAGTCTCATTAGTTCTTTGCGAAATAGTGGATGGCCATAGGCATCGAGTTGATTCGGGTAGCGCGATTCTAAATAACTCATATATACGAGTTCAGGATAGGTCGTGAATTCCTGATTTATTGCGTTATTAGAATTGATTGATGTCGTATCGCGTTCAAACTCTTCATCTAAAGCTCGAAGTGCCCGATCAAGAAGAGTTTCACCTGACGATTTTTGTTCTAGTTTCAGCGTCTTAAGCAAATTTGAAGTGGGTTCAAAGTGAGGATCAAACTCAAGCGAGGTCTTGCACTCTTGAACAGCAGTTTCAATGGCGCCACTCTTACTATATTCAGAAGCGCGACAATAATGAATTGCTGCCAAGGCTGTATTAAATGAGTCTGATTTTTTTTGTGTATCTTCTGTATTCACAGTTGCCCCTTTACATTTTCCATTTCGTGAGTAGTACTTAGTATATATCGTATCGCGTTTGAAATATCTTTACAGAATGGAATAACGTTTTCGAATTAAGATGGAATGTCGCTGTTGTACATTGGTATGTACTACTTCAATGCGGGACAGGTACTAAACAGCCGAATTGGATGTGTTTGTTCTACTGTGAAACACGCCTGCCTCGTTTGTCGTGAATTGACAACTCCTCGATTTTCCCGCGCTCATAGGTGATTTTCTTTTGAATTATTCCTGTGGGGTAGTAAAAACGAGCGATGCCATTTTCGCGGCCATTCTTGAAATAGATTTCAGCCTTGATTTTTCCGTTAGAGTAGTATTCACGCGTTAGACCGTCGCGGCGACCGTTGTGGTATTCCGATTCTGACTCCAAGGAGCCATCAGCGCGATATTGCTTTACTAATTCACGTCTTCTGGTAAGGTTGATTTTGTCGAGTAGTGACTCTTCGGATGTGTATGATCGAAAGACTTGCGCCGGTGTGTGGACACTCAAAAGTGCGAGAATAAGTACGATACGAACTGCCATTTATCCCCCAGAACAGAATCCGTTTTGCATCTAATATATATTTGCCGCGGTTATATCTTTTTTCTCGAGGTTTTCATGGAATTTCGCCCCTGTATCGACCTTCACGATGGCAAAGTTAAGCAGATTGTCGGCGCGACTCTCACCGATAGCGATAATTCGGCGGCTGTCAATTTTGAAAGTTCGCTTTCTCCCTCGTATTATTCAAATCTATATAAAAAAGATAATCTTCGCGGTGGCCATGTGATCAAATTGGGGCCAAATAATGAAAGCGCTGCTCGTGAAGCTCTTGGATCGTGGCCGAACGGTATGCAGATCGGCGGGGGAATCACGGCAGAAAATGCGATTCAGTGGATAGACGCCGGTGCCTCGCACGTAATTGTTACCTCGTATGTTTTCAAAGATGGTAAAATCAATTTTGAAAATTTGCAAAGACTTCTCGAATCTGTTGGAAAAAAACGGATTGTTCTCGATTTGAGTTGCAAGGAAAAAGATGGCCTGTACTATATCGTCACTGATCGCTGGCAAAATTTCACTAGTACAGCTCTTACCAAAGAAACATTTGAAACATTGGCGAATTATTGTGATGAATTTCTTGTTCACGCTGCCACTGTGGAAGGGCTTAAGGGTGGTGCAGATCTGAAGTTGGTTAAACTGCTCGCGGAACTTTCACCGATTCCTGTTACCTATGCAGGTGGAATTGCATCGCTTGAGCATATCGAAGAGGTTCGAAACGCAGGAAAGAACCACGTTCATATAACAATTGGATCGGCACTTGATATTTTCGGCGGTTCGCTTCCTTACGCGGACGTAGTCAGAGTATCGAAATATTAAGCAGACTGCCAAATATGGATCTGCATGATGTGTTTTAAAGCATGAAAAAAACAATGCTAAAATCGGTTTCGTCAGATATTCGAAA
>JAIFMU010000040.1 GCA_020048285.1 bacterium
CCATGATTTACTTCGCTTCATTTAATTATATCTCCGCAAATCAATCAATCTCTACTCTACGATATCCACGCCCATACTTCGCGCAGTACCGGCAACAATTTTAAACGCCTGGTCTTCATCATAACAATTCAGATCGGGCATTTTAATCGCTGCAATTTTCTTCACCTGAGCAGTTGTAAGCTTACCAACCTTAGTCTTATTAGGAATAGGTGAACCGGATTTGAGTCCAAGTTCTTTTTTGATAAGCACCGCAGCAGGCGGAGTTTTGGTTACAAACGTGAAGGACTTGTCCGCATACACGGTGATTACCACCGGAATGATCATACCAGGTTGATCCTGTGTTTTGGCATTAAATGCCTTACAGAACTCCATGATATTCACACCACGCTGACCAAGTGCAGGGCCTACTGGCGGAGAAGGATTAGCCGCGCCCGCAGGAATCTGGAGCTTGATCTGACCAACAACTTTTTTAGCCAATGTAATTACCCTTCAATACAGTAGTCACTACTATTTATGAAACTGGTTCAATCTGAGAAAAATCCACTTCAACCGGAGTTGATCGCCCGAATACAGACACCAATACTTTGGCTTTACCTTTTTCGGGACTGAGGTCTTCAACAAAGCCATCAAAGTCTTTGAAAGGGCCCCCAGTGACTTTAACAGAATCACCTTTTGCGAATGGAACTTCTGTAATTTCAGCCGAAGATACTTCAACTTCTCTTCCGAGAATATGATCAACTTCAGCCTGCTTTAACGGCCGCGGATTAAGGCCACCGACAAAACCCATTACTCCATTCACATTCTGAACAAAATGCATCGCCTGACGTTTAGTACTCTCTTCTGACAGATCCATTTCAACAAGAATGTATCCAGGAAAATCTCTACGTTGCGAACTGACACGCTTTCCGTTTTTCATCGAAACTATTTCACGAGAAGGATCAAGCACAGCAGAAATCATCCCATCAAGATCGCCATTGTCTACAAATTCCTGAATATACAAAGCCGACCTTGACTCCTGCCCTGCATATGTCTGAACCGTATACCATTTGAAACCACTATTATCAATCATGCATCAAATTCCTAATCAATTAAAGGACTTTACCAACAACAAAACCTATAACCAAATCCAGGCTATAGACAATGAGCGATAAAACCAGCGCAAATGAAACCACAAGTGTGGTAGCTTGTACAAGCTCATCTTTCGAGGACCAAGTAACTTTACCCATCTCTTCTTTAACAGCTGCCAAATAAGCGATAATTTTTTTCATTGCACTTTCCTAAAAAAAGAGTGGCAGGCGCGGAGAGACTCGAACTCACGACCAATGGTTTTGGAGACCACTACTCTAACCAACTGAGCTACGCACCTATCAAACTTTTAAAACTATTTTGTTTCTTTGTGAGTTGTTCTCATACGCTCGTGCGGACAGAACTTAGTCTGCTCGATACGACCGGAGTGTTTTTTCTTGTCCTTCTTAGTCGTATAATTACGCTCTTTACAGGACGTACACTCGAGAATTACTATTTCTCTTGGCATTTTTCACCTAGACCTTATATAGCAAGCGGGAACCTCGAGATCGAGGTTCCCGCAAACATATCAAAACTTTAATTACGCTATAATCTCAGTAACAACACCTGCACCTACAGTACGTCCGCCTTCGCGAATTGCGAAGCGAAGCTCTTTTTCCATCGCGATTGGATGAATAAGAGAAACAGTAAAGGTCGCGTTGTCACCAGGCATAACCATCTCAACACCTTCATTAAGCTTGATATCACCAGTAATATCCGTAGTACGGAAATAGAACTGAGGGCGATAACCAGAGAAGAAAGGCTTATGACGTCCACCTTCGTTTTTACCAAGCACATACACTTCAGCTTTGAAGTCCGTATGAGGCTTAATAGAACCAGTAGCCGCAAGAACCATCCCACGTTCAATCTGCTCACGAGTTACGCCACGAAGGAGACATCCCACGTTGTCACCAGCCTGACCTTCGTCAAGGAGCTTACGGAACATTTCAACACCTGTTACGGTTGTCTTAAGAGTTTCCTTGATACCTACGATTTCAATCGCATCACCAGGATGAATTACACCGCGCTCGATTTTACCAGTCGCAACTGTACCACGACCCTGAATCGAGAACACATCTTCAACAGGCATCTGGAAAGGCTTATCGGTTTCACGAACAGGCTGAGGAATATAAGTGTCAAGAGCTTCCATAAGCTTAGCGATTGCACCAAGACCAATTTCGGAATCTTCACCTTCAAGAGCCTTAAGTGCCGACCCACGAATAACAGGACAATTGTCACCATCAAAGTCGTAGTCAGAAAGCAGCTCACGAACTTCCATCTCAACAAGCTCAAGAAGCTCCTCATCGTCAACCTGGTCCACTTTATTAAGGAACACAACGATAGAAGGAACACCAACCTGGCGAGAAAGAAGGATATGTTCACGAGTCTGCGGCATAGGGCCGTCAGAAGCAGAACAAACAAGAATAGATCCATCCATCTGCGCTGCACCAGTAATCATATTCTTGATGTAGTCAGCGTGACCAGGACAGTCAACGTGAGCATAGTGACGGATTTCCGACTCATACTCAACGTGAGCTGTGTTAATAGTAATACCGCGCTCTCTTTCTTCAGGAGCGTTGTCAATCTCATCAAACTTCTTAGCTTGACCGAGACCTTTGTTAGCTTGGGTTTGACAGATTGCAGCCGTAAGAGTCGTCTTACCATGGTCAACGTGACCAATAGTACCAACGTTTACGTGCGGTTTGGTTCTGTTAAATTTTTCTTTTGCCATGAGTAACACTCCAGAAAAAAGAATCGATTATTAATAAAATACGTTAATTACAAAGCTGAAAGCCCGGAAGCAGATTTGAACTGCCGACCTTTTCATTACCAATGAAATGCTCTACCCCTGAGCTATCCGGGCAAGAAAAAAGCGGGTAGTGAGACTCGAACTCACAACAACCACCTTGGAAGGGTGGGACTCTAGCCATTGAGTTATACCCGCGGAAATGAAATTAATATGGGTAGGGATGGTTTCGAACCACCGTAAGCTACGCTAATGGATTTACAGTCCATCTCCTTTAACCACTCGGACACCTACCCGTATTAATATATGGAGCCTGTTGAGGGAGTCCAACCCCCGACCTACTGATTACAAGTCAGTTGCTCTAGCAGCTGAGCTAAACAGGCATCGTTTCAAAGAACAGGCAAAATATAAAAGCAAACACCCGCACTTGTCAAACTCTTTTTACTTCTTTTTTACGACTACATCTGCAAGTCCATACTCTACAGCATCTTCCGCAGAAAGAAAGTTGTCTCTGTCGGTATCTTGCTCGATTTTAGCTACATCTGCGCCACTGTGTTTCGCTAGAATTGCATTTAAAATACTACGAATACGGAGCATCTCTTCTGCTTGTATTTCAATATCTGATGCAGGACCGTACATCTGCCCACCAATAAGAGGCTGGTGAATCATGACGCGTGCATTCTCCCATACTTCGCGTTTACCCGCAGCACCAGCACAAAGAAGAACCGCTCCCATCGAAGCGGCCTGCCCCATACAGACGGTGCGAATATCCGATTTTGCAAACTGCATAGCATCATAGATTGCCATGCCGGCAGAAATTGATCCACCAGGTGAGTTTATATAAAATGTTATATCTTTATCATTTAATGAATCAAGGTAAAGAATCTGCTGAACAACCGCTTTTGCTGTTTTATCATTTACATCTTCCCAGAGAAAGATCGCTCGATCTTCGAGGAACTTTTCTGCAATTTTTGAGGCAATCGGTGCCGGTTTAGCTTCATCATCTTTTTCATCTTCATCATCACAGCGATACAGCCACATAGGAACTCCTTTATGTTATTCACTATAAATATATGTTTACCCAATTCAGAGGCGAAAATAAAAGGGCACAGACACCTGCACCCTTTACATTAACACCGATAAACTCAAATCAAAATGTACAAACCGAAGTTCCATCAGCACTATCGGCGACAGAAATGCCCAGAGAGTTGATCTTGTCACGCATAAGATCGGCTTTTGCCCAATCCTTTGCGGCACGAGCGGCTTTTCGTTCGCTGATCACCGATACAATTTCTTTCAATTCAGATTCGGATTTCCCCTCGGCGTTTACAAATTTCACACCGTCGATGATCAACTCCTGTTCAATTTCTACACGGAACAGATCGAGCGCAAGGATCGTTTCAGCCTTTTCAACCGCAGACCGTTTGACCTCGGCAGAAATCGAATGATCACGAAGCATAGTCCAGAGCCATCCCATGGCAAGCGGCATATTCATATCATTAAGAACAGATGTGTAAAACTCTTCGAGAATAGTTTCGACCGCTGCAGAATCGGTAGAACCTGATTCAGAACACTCTTTTTGAACCAGCTTACGCAGATTCGAAAGACTCACCGCAGAAGCTTCGACATTTTCCACCGAGAATGTGAGCTGTTTGCGGTAGTGCGAACTAAAACAGAACAGCCTAAACGCAAGCGGATCGATTTTCAGTTCCTTGAGCGTATCAACAGTTATGAAAGAGCCCGAAGATTTTGACATCTTCCCGTTGTCCATCACCAAAAATTCACCGTGAACCCAAGTATTACAGTATTTCTGACCAGTGGCAGCCTCAACCTGAGCTATTTCATTGGTGTGGTGAATTGGCACATGGTCAATCCCACCACAGTGAATTTCGAGAGGCTGACCGAGATATTTCAGCGACATAGCCGAACATTCGATATGCCATCCGGGGAAACCAATCCCCCACGGCGATTCCCACTCCATGGCGCGTTGTTCATCCTTAGGAGAAAATTTCCAGAGTGCGAAGTCCGTTTTTGACTTTTTCTCACCCATATCAACGCGATTTCCACCTTGAAGATTTTCGAGATCGATCCGTGCAAAGTCCACATACTGAGGAAATTTGCTTGTATCAAAATAAATTCCATCAGCAGTTGTGTAGGTAAAGCCCTTATTCATAAGGTCCTGAACCATATCGATCATCTCTTGGATATGATCAGTCGCCTTTGGCCAAAAATCAGCATCGAGGATGTTAAGGTCTTTAATATTACTCATAAACGCTTCGGTGTAGTGATTTGCAATATCCCACACCGATTTGCCTTCACGGGCTGCGCCTTTTTCCATTTTGTCATCGCCGGTATCGCCATCGGACGTCAAATGGCCAACATCAGTAATATTTACCACGTGTTTGACTGTATAACCAGCCATACAGAGCATTCTTTTCAAAATGTCTTCGAACACATAGGTTCTCATGTTTCCGATGTGAGCGTAGTTGTAGACCGTAGGCCCACAACAGTACATGCCAACTTCAGTTTTGGCCGGTTTGAACGGAACCTTGTCGCGAAGAGCAGTGTTATAGAGTAGAACTTCTTTCATATTTCATCCTTATATAAGAGAGACACGATTTCCCGTGTCTCCAAAGTAAACAATCAAAACGGAATATCGATTACGCTCCAAAATCCATATCGACAACGCCGGTTCCGTCAGTGATTTCACCAACAACAACGGGGCTGAAAATCGCGAGAGATTTGTCGTTGAGCAAACGATCTTTGTCTTCAGGAGCAACGACGACAACCATACCGATTCCCATATTGAACGTGCGATACGCTTCGAACGGTTCAACGTTTCCTTCTTCAACAAGAAATTTGAAAATCGGCGACGGTTCCCAGAGATTTGTATGAATAAGCGCATTGCAGGTTTCAGGAAGAACTCGGTCGATATTGTTCGGGAAACCACCGCCTGTAAGATGAGCGATTCCCTTCACATATCCTTCATCAATCGCACCGAAGAGCGGAGTATATGCTGTATGTGGAGCAAGAAGTTCTTCGCCAAAGGTTTTACCCGTAGGTGCAAAAATGTCAGACCATTTTTTGTCGGCTGCTTCGGTGACAATTTTGCGAGCAAGTGAATAGCCGTTTGTGTGAAGTCCGCTTGAACGAAGCCCGACAATCACGTCACCTTTTTTGATTTTTGATCCGTCGATAACCTTGGCTTCATCAACCACACCGACGATTGTACCGGCGATATCGTAGTCGCCTTTTGAATACATCCCCGGCATTTCAGCAGTTTCGCCGCCGATCAGCGCGATTCCTGATTCACGACACGCCGCACAGAGACCTTCAACTATCTGTTCAGTTACTTCAGGCTCAAGAATTCCGGTTCCGATATAGTCAAGGAACACGAGCGGACGAGCGCCCATAACGAGAATATCGCCGATACAGTGATTAACGATATCTTTACCAACAGTGTTGTGAACACCCGTTTCTACAGCGATTTTCAGCTTTGTACCAACGCCATCAACAGAAGAAACCATGATCGGTTTTTCCATATTTTTCATGAACGAAACGTCAAACATTCCACCGAACTGACCGAATTTACCGACAACACGATCATTATACGTAGTCTTAACTTGAGCTCCGATCTTTCCTTTTGCAACATCCCATGCCTCGAGATTGACACCGGCATCAGCATAAGTCATAGGTTTTTTACTCATTTTGAATCCTTTATTTGGTTATAGTTTTCTTTTCGCGTTAAAATAGCATTTCCCCGCATCGTTTTCACCTTTTTTTGGGATTGAAACAACACACCAATGATCGGTTCTACTCTTACAATGATCGGTTCTACTCTTACAATGAGCGGTTCTACTCTTACAATGAGCGGTTCTACTCTTACATTGAAACGCCGAATGATTCCATTGAAGAAATCCCGCACTCCTTTTTCAACGGAGCGGGTATACGATTCAAAGGAACTGCTTTTACTTGTCAAAGGAACAGGTGAACTAGTCAAAGGAACTGTTTTTAACTGTCAAAGGAACAGGTGAATTAGTCAAAGGAACTGTTTTTAACTGTCAAAGGAACTGCTTTTACCTGTCAATAGAACCAGTAAATTATTTAATGGAGATGTATTTTCATAGAAACCAAAGGAGAAATTGTATGGATCTCTATCTTGAACATCCTCACCCCTGTCCCTATCTTCCTGAACAAACCTGTCAGAATTTGACATTTACTATGCTCATCGAAAACGTATCGGCAACAGAAAAACTACTCACGGCTGGATTTCGACATTTCGGCACACACTGGTTTATCCCCGCTTGCCCCGAATGTTCCGCCTGCCAGGGGATATTTATCGATGTGAATACATTTTCACCTTCGAAATCACAGCGAAAGATTATTAACAGAAATAGTGATCTGCGGATTGAACGATCGGCGCCATCGGTGACTGCCGAGAAAGTAACCCTGCTCAACCAGTTTCAAAAATCTCAAACCGAGTGCATCGGTTGGAATCTTTTGGAACACGATGAACGTGACTATTTCGATGGGTTTATCAAAGGAAACCATTTCTGCGAAGAGTACCAAATCTACGATGGAGCAAAATTAATCGGCGTAGGATTTCTGGATCTCGCGGGTAGTCGCGCCAGTTCGATCTACTTCTTTTACGACCCCGACTATCGCCATCGATCATTGGGAACGTGGTCAGTTATTTCAGAAATCGACACGTGCAAATCTCGGAATATTTCATTTCTTCACTTGGGATTGTGGAACAGCGAATGCCCATCGTTGGCATACAAAAACCGATTCGAGCCATACAAGCTCATACCAACCAGAACCATCCAAGAAACTGTCGATGTACTCTCAGAGATCTTTGGCAATTTTCAACGATAGATCTTATTTATCCCTGTTTTATAGAGAGTGTAACGATTTAACCTTCACACATTCACAGATCAACGGCGGATTAATTCTTTACACTAGTCGAAATAGCCACCGACAGAGGCAACACATACCACCGGAACTACAACACCGCAAGACCAACTTAAACAACACATTAAAGGGCAACTGAAGGCAAAGCCTGTTTTACAAGACGAACAAAATTCTTTACATTTCAATTTTGCCAAAAAAAGTTTCCGCTCAGCATAGAGGCCAGCTTTTTTTTCTCGGCATTTCCGCGAATAATAGATTCTTTTACTATTGGATTATGTTTTTTAATGCAATGATATCGCGAGGAGCCGTATGAAAAAGCTAACATCATTCTTGTTTGTTCTGGCAGCATTTTTTTCTGCATCGGGAGCAATTCAGACAAAATCAGCGTGGAATGACTCTGTAAAAATCTGTATCATCTGGAACGAAGGAACGGGAACCGACGCAATGCCTCTCGATTGGCCGCAGAAAACCGGCGAAATCGGTGATTCAACTCGTTCGTTTGTCTTAAAATCGCTCAGTACGGTCAAACAGAGCAACATAAAAGTTTTTACGGGAACATCGCCCGAATGGAGTTCGATTTCACAGTCTGTGGCCAATCTCAAGAAAGAGTTCGGCGGAGAACTTCCCGATGTTATCGCTTATATCAATGCCGGTTACGAATGGGATCAAACTAAAAAGACAAAATCGACAACGCCATTCAAACTGCTCAAGGAAGCCTCCGATTCCGGAGTTGGAATCGTGGCAATCGGTGATGATGCGGCTTACGATGCCAAAACCATTTTCCCGCTCACTGGCTACAAAGGCAAGGGTGCGATTATTCAACTTCACGATTATGACGACGATGCCACGTCTGCCGATGAGACCGGCGGACTTCCAGGGCCGTATATGTCAGATGGTGTGATTTGGGAGGAAGATTGGGATGCGGGAGGGTGGAAACCAACAAAAGGATTTCCGACGCTTAAAATTGCACTGAATCCTTCTGAAAATAAAAAACTTCCCGATGAAGGAATACTCCGCGGGGTTACTGCAACGAGCCTTAATTTCAAAACATGGCAGAAAAATGGGCGTGGTCAAGCCGATGCCGATGTATGGGATATTGACAATTCAAAACTAGATATCCCTGCGGCAGTAATTGGCATACAAAGCGGTAAAAGTGACGAAGGCGATATTCCTCCCGCGGCAACTCCAGATCTTTACAAAGTGATCGCCGCACTTCAGGCAAAGCTGAATCGCGTGGTAATGCTCTGCTATCAGCCACAATTTATTCAGGAAGTCGAGGCTTCACAGCAGATTGTGTACAATTCAATGTTCTGGGCTTCTAAAGCAAAAGAGATGTTGAAAATTGAGATGCCCACTGCTACACCTCCAAATGGTTCACCCAATGTGGTCAAAACAGTATTGCTCAAGGTTGGTTTCCCGAGCACGGCATCGCTCTATAAAATTAGATACCAGCTCGATGATGGTTCGTGGAACGACTACAACACATCTATAGCACTCCCTATTGATGGATCTGATGTGACAGTACGGGCGTGTGCAATTCCCACCGATCCCAAAGGGAACTACACCCCAAGTGACACGGCAACCTTTATCTATGAATACGCCGGCGGGCCGGTTCTCGAATCGGCGCGGATCATTCCTGGTTCTATCGATCTTTCCACCAGCCAACGGGCTGAGGACACCCTTCTCGTGACATTCAGCAAGGAGATGAAAGATTTCACTTCCACAAAACCGTTTATTTCCAAGGATAAAAACGGCATTAACTATCAGTTCACCCTGAAAGAACTTTCTCAAAGTGGCAAGGAAGCAAAATTTGTTATCACCACCGTTTCAGTGATGACCGCGCGCTATCTTCCCAAAGACCGAGAAGATTCACTGGCAATTGATCCTGCGGCAAAACTGAGCGACGTCGACGGGACCGTTCAGGATGGAACAACCAATCGCTACGTGGTTGTTCAGGTCGATGGAATCAAAAAACCGAAGATCGCCACGCCGGAAGCAGATCCTTCCAGCGGGAACACTCAGACCGTGAAAACTGTTAAGCTATCGGTTAAATACCCCACAGATGCGAAACTATACACGCTTCGCTATCAGATCGACGGAAATGTCACCAACAGCAGCAGTGAATACACCGGTGCGATTACCCTTCCGAAAACCGGGTCAAACATCACGATCAAAGCGGTGGCAATTTCCCGCGACACCGATCTTTGGGAAACCAGTGATACCATGACCGTCACCTACGAATATGTGGGCGGTCCGGTAATCGAAACAGCTGAACTGATACCCGGATCGATTCAGGATTATCAAACCTCGAAATTCGGGCCGGACACACTGTTGATCCGTTTCAACAAGGAAGTGAACACCGTGAGCTACGACAAACCGTTTATCTCCTTTGACAACGGTTCAAACGAGTATCGGTTCCAACTGAAATATATCGAAACAGCAGGCCAGTATATGCGATTCGAACGAATTGGCACCACAGGTAAACCGGCTGGGTATATTCCTGAAACGCTGAAAGATTCACTCAGAATCGATGTGAATGCGAAAATCATCGGCAAGGACGGGATCGTTCAGGATGATGCAAACAACCGGATGGTTCCACTGACGGTGCGCGAACGGGCGATTCCGAAAATCGCAACACCGAAAGCGAATCCGAACAGCGGCAACACCCAGTCGGTTAAAAAAATAGCAATTTCCGTTGAATATCCCGGCGACCAGTACTACACCGTTCGCTATGCAATCAACGGATCGGCAATCAGTTCCAGCGATGAACTCCCTTCAAACGGAGAAATCACTCTTCCGGCAGGAGCGAAAGCTGACATCAAGATCGAAGTGATTGCGTTCAGCGATTCAACTCACTTGTGGAGAACCAGCGACCCGCTCACGGTGACCTATGAATACGTAGCTCCACCGGTAATCGATTCGGCGATCTACTCACCAGGGAGTCTCAAAGATTACGCCACTTCGGAAATGAATCCGGATACGTTGCGAATTGTGTTCGATCAGGAAGTGAACAACATTTCCACCGATATGCCGTTCATTAGCAATGACAAGGACGGGAACCGCTATACGTTCCGCCTTCGCGACAGCATCGGCACCGGAAAAAGTCATATCTATCTCGTGGAAAAAGCCGAAGGTAAACCAGATGGCTACCTTCCAGAACACCTGAAAGATCAGATTACCATTGATGTGGCAGCCAATGTGATTGCATCGAAAACTGGTGTGGTTCAAGACGGTTCGAACAATGTTACCGTTCCGCTTATTGTGAAACCGGTACCTTCTAATGTAAAGGTAAGCACGATTTGGTACGATGGATCGAAATCGGAAATGAGTGGGCTCAAAGAGAAACTAGATGGCTTTGAAAACAACAGCGGCATACTGGTTCTCGTCGATCCTCAGGCGCGGTTCCTCGAATCTGAATGGGAACGCTACACCGGTACAATGATGATTTACGATGCACTGGGCCACCGCATTCTCGGGCTCAGCTCGATCAAAGAAGGAACTGATGCGGTTGAATGTAAATCGATTGTTGTTAACGGTCGTTCACAGTTTGCTATTCTTTGGAATGGAACCAACGAAGGGGGACGCCGCGTCGGAACTGGCGCATATCTCGGCGTAGTAACGATCACCGATGCAAACGGCCGCACGGTTCAGGTACATGAAACCCTACCCGTTCCTGCACACAAGAAAGAGTAGGATACCTGATCCAGCGCATTTATGCAGGGGAAATCGGCAACGGTTTCCCCTGTTTATTTCGTCGAGCAAATGCGATTTTCACGACTCCACAGGTACCGCTACTTTACTAGTTTGGAAATGTAATGAAACAGATACTCTTAGCCCTACCCTTTCTGATTCTCTCTTGCGCCGGAACCGGCTCCATCACTACCTCCATAGAAGATCTCACTCGCTACTCGCAAGATCCGCGAACCTATGCCGCAACCCTTCCCGATTCCGCGCTTATCATAGCAGAACTTCAGGAACGCCAATCCAAAATTTCACACGCATCCTATTTCCACGTGTGGAGCGATCCATCTTTAAACGATACCAGTGCGATGAAAACCATACACGAATATCAGCAACAGAGTTTTGCCACATACATCAACTATCCCGGTTTCGGCGAAAATCTTCATGGCCGCGATTCGAATGAAATACGCGAACTTCACAAGAATGCCGCACTTCCTGATCAGTTCCTTCACCGGAAAAAAGGGATTGTGGTTCACACAACGTCGCTTCGCAAACTCCCTACGGACAAGCCATACTTCAAAGAGTTTGCCCTTCCCGGCGAAGGGTTCCCTTTCGATTACTGGCAGATTTCGACCATTCCTGCGGGGACACCGATTGAAATCTGCCACGAATCAGACCAGTGGGCACTTGTGTCATCACATCTCTGCAGCGGATGGATTCGAAGAGATCACGTTGCACAAATCGATGACTCTACGGCCAATGTGTATCGTTCCTTTCCGTTGGGGACAGTTATTTCCGATCAAACACCACTGATTCGCACCAACGGCTCCTACGCGTCTACCGCAAATATCGGCATGATGTTTCCACTCATTTCTCAGAACGATCGGGAAATCACCGCCTTGATTCCTTTCAAAACCAACACAGATTTGGCCGCCCTTGA
>JAIFMU010000149.1 GCA_020048285.1 bacterium
GCTTTTTAGTTTCGTACAGATCAACAACCTTTGGTTTGGCCTGAGTCAAATGAAATTTTACGCCCGCCATCCAGTTCAGTTCGGTGGAACTGCCAAACTTATTTACCACAAAACCGAGATCAGCATCGACCCACGGAGTATTAACCCCTGCGCCAAAATTCGCTTTCGCAGAACCGCCAAAGAGTTCGTGGCCTCCACGAAGATCAACCCATTTTACCGGTGAGTATTCAATACCGAGTGGCACAGAAATTCGATCGCCCACGTCGGTGAAGACCGAGCGGGTCGTGTCGTACGTATGATGGTAAACTGCATCGGCCGCGACAGAAATCCTCCCCACTTTGAGAGTTTGATTCCAAGCAGCCCCCGCTCGAATTTTCGATGGAAGCGACTCGCCAGAACCGTACTCTTCAGAACCGCTATTGATAAGTGGCGTAGTGATTCCCCAGTTGATTGCCGAAAGGCCAAAGAGCAGCCGATCGTCGAGAAGATGAGCGTGAAATCCCGCTCCTAAGGTTACAGCGTGAGCAGTTTCACCATCGATCTGTTCAAAGGCAGTTCCGAGCGTTGCCGCCCACGTGAGCCATTCGGTTCTCTTGCGGCCAATGGTAAAGGCAAATTCAGAACTCTGACCCGGCATCTTCCACATGATTCGACCCTTCGAACCCTACAAAAAGCTCTTCGGTTCGAATGCCGAGATCAAAAGCGGCAGACGTTCGAGCGGAAATATCACGCGCTGGTGAAAATTCAAACTCTACACTATAACCGCTATCTGCACCATAGAGTGCTGGATTGTACCAACGACTGAATGATCCGGGAAGCGCCGTTCCCGTTTCGCCTCGTGCTATAGTGGCGACTCCGAATGGTCGATTCAATAGTTGAAATCCAGAACGACCAGCCCACTGGTCAACGGTGCCCGCCAAAAGCGTCACAGCAGAACATGAAAGTAACATTACCGAATGTTTCATAGTGTACTCCGTCAAAAGTCGAAGAGGAAATCAAAGTAGTGATCCACGCCGGCACTCGCTCCCGAAGCGGAAATCGCGTAGTTTATGCGAAGATCGGCAACTTTGATGCGATTTTCAAAATTCAAACCAAGCCCACCGGAAAGCCGTGGTGAAGACTCGAGCTTGTAGCTTTCACCATCGTCGAACATGGTCGAATTGATTAAGAAATCGCGCACTCCCATGCGGAAGAGAACTAAATCGTTTAATGTCCACGTTAGACCATTGTTCCATGTTGCATAGGGATGTTCTATCGAATTGAAATAACTGTTGAATAACCAGAGATTAAAATCAGAATCAACCCGTAGTTTCTGACCGAACAGCTCTTTTTCATACGAAACAGCTCCCACTACCGGAGACAAACTCGTATCGGCAAGAGTAACCGCATAGCCCGAACTGTTTTCTTCATTCCATACATCGGTGAGAAGGAGCTCTTTCACGCCGGCGGCAACGACTAAGCCGCGCGGAAGATTCCACGAACCAAGAAGTGTTACACCACCGATTGAAGATGATTTTGATCGAACGACAACTCCTTCGCGATAATCAACCGGCATTGATCCATAGTACCACCCCATCGAAATCCCTAAAGAGAATTTTTTCGAGAGCTGAGCACCCATACCCAATTTTGCAGCGAGATTGGTAAAACTTTCGCCTGAAACAGAACTTCCGTCATCGAAAAACTGTTCGCCTAAATCATTGATTCCACGATAATAAAACAACCCAGAAAGAGCGAGTCGCGTACGGCCAAGTTTACCTTGACCTGCCATAACGGGATTCCAAAACGCCGCGCCTAGTTCCGGATCAGCTGTTGCAGCGCCTCCGCGTCCAATTGCTACGGCAGAAAGCGGCATACGGTTAACCACACCACCGAGTCCACCACTATTGTTTGCAGAAACGGTCGAAAGTAACAAAAAAGACAAAAAACTAATTTTTTGCAAGAATGATTTTTCCAAAACCGCGCTCCCCTTTGTCAGTCGTGATACGGTAATAATAAACTCCTGCAGCTGCTGTCGAGCCGCCAGTTCCGTCCAATGATCCATCCCACCGATCCCGTGCGCGATTCGTACTTTGACCTGATGAGTTTTTCGTTCCCGGGTCCCGCAGTTCGCTCTCCACAATACGGCAGACAAAATCGAGATTATAGTCGAGAATATCAATGGTGACTTTGGCGCTCTCTCCAAGATTGTAGGATATTACAGCCGGATCGTTTTCGCGAATAATAAAGGGAATCGCATAGGTTTGAGACAATCCCGCAGCTAGCACTTTATCTTTGCGTACATACGAAAAAGGTGTGTTATTTTCCTCGTCATAGTGTTCATTTAGAGAAAAAAGTAATCCCGCTGTCGTAGCAACTGAAAAAATCGTATCGGTGCCGGAAACAGTATAGCCACAATCCATTACGAGATAATTCCCTGTAAAGCCATCGGCAGTTTCAATGCGCGCTTTCAGCTGATTAATCGATTCTAACACTTCTCCTGTAGCTGCATTACGCGTGGTAAGAGCACCGGTAGTGTCTAAAGAATACAAAATCGACTTTCCATATCGAATTGCACCGGTAGCGCCAGAATAGAGCTTAGTAAAGAGAGAGTCACTGCGATATTGCTGTGAAACACCAGCACTGTCAATACCGGAGAGAATTACCCCACCGGGAACTTCTGACATCCCGATCCACGTGTGTTTGGAAGGAAGTGGCCGTTTAGTCCATTGCAACGTATTGAAATTCCACACAAAAAGATTTTGGGCGGCAAGAACAGTCATGGTGGAATCATCGGTAGTCAGTTTTCTCGGGCGATTTTCCTCAGAAACTGCAGCAACGTAGTTGAAATTCAATGGCAAAAGCGCAGCAGAGTCGGGAATCATAATACCGATTGCCTCACCGGACTCGATCACTAAAATCCCTCCATCATACACGGGGAGATAAAAACGTCCGAGTCGTTCTGATCCACCAAGCCCATCGAGTACCAACTTTCCGAGTGCTGCTGTGGGGGTGAATGTTTTAACGGTAAACTCATTGGTCTTAAAATTTCCCGTAAGCCATTTGTATTGATTCGTATCCGCGGGAAGCGTCACGACCATGGAAGAATCGTTGAGAATGATATCATCGCGTTCAATCTGATACTCTTCTGTATACGAGGAGATATTAGCCAGTGATTTCCACTGAAGAATTGGCTGGGAAATCGAATCAACCCAACTAATTCCGTTAGGTGAACGAACGACCACGCGCTGACCATGAACGGCTAGATCAGACAGTCTGTTGTCAAGAAATCCGTCAACCGGTTGTTTCATCTGAGCCTGAAGTGTAGAAGCAAGCAGAACCACACATAATTTAGCGTTCATCAAGAACCTCCGTTCCCGCAGGATGCACAAAGGTGAATTTCTTTGTATTCACCGAAGAGGGAAAATTCATTTTGGAAAAGGTAAAGGTGCTTTTGTTTGATTCGTTGTCGGTGAATTCGAGGCGATTAATTTTTGACCCATCCGGCGAGAGCTGGACAAAAATCTGCTGATATTCGCTATCTTTGCCTTTCCATTGAAGAAGACCGGTTTTACCCGCCACCACAGTGAATGACTTGCCGTTGAACCGCGCAAAAAGTGACGAGGGATTGAGGGCGAGATCAGCTTCATTAAACCGTCGAATCACCACCTGTTTCTGAGCAGCCGAGTAGTTCCACACCGTTTTGCCATCGCTGGTCCATCGACTTGTTCCCAAGGTAAGATCAAATCGATTCTGCGGTGCAAGAAGAAGTGTCCCCCTTTTCTTCTCCATTTTTTCGCGAACTGACCACCAAATATCGAGAGTGAACACCAACTCAACCGGGGATTTCTGAATCTTTTTGAGAATAGTATCAAACGACTCTTTGGGCCCCGCCGTGATCGACATGGCTAAAATCAGAATTGCACAGATAACGCGCATGGAAAACTCCTTTTACTGAATCGTCTCCATCATCTCTTCGAACTGATCCTTGGACATGAGAATATCGCGCACTTTTCCGCCCTGAGATGGACCGACAATGCCATACTGTTCCAATTGATCCATAATACGGCCAGCGCGGTTATATCCGACTTTAAATCTTCGTTGAACCATCGAAGTTGACGCAAGTCCATTAGAAAGAACAAGTCGCGCCACATCTTCGAACAGTTCATCCCGTTCGCCGTCATCGTCGTCAAATTCGTTGCCACCTTCGTCAAAATCATCAGAAGTGTCACCTTTTTTCGGCGCAGCTTTGAACTCGATCTTGCCCGTTTCATATCCCTGAGATTTAATCGCTTCGACCAGTTTTTCCACATCTTCTTCGGAAATAAAGGCTCCGTGATAGCGTTCAATTGCCGGAGCTCCGTTTTTCAAGTAGAGCATATCTCCCATGCCGAGCAGTTTTTCTGCGCCGATCGATCCGAGAATTGTCCGCGAATCCTGAGACTGAATAGTTCGAAACGCTATTCGCGAGGTGAGATTTGCCTTGATCGGTCCGGTAATAATATCCACCGATGGGCGCTGTGTAGCGACCACGAGGTGAATCCCTACCGCGCGGGCAAGCTGAGCGATGCGCTGAACCAGTGCTTCCACGTCTTTCGAAGCAGTCATCATCAGGTCGGCAAGCTCATCGACAATAATTACGACAAAAGGAAGTTTGCGATTCTCTTCCTCTTCGATTGAACCATTCTCTACAAATTTGATCAGTAAATCCTGTTCAACTTTTCCGTTGAACGATTCGAGATTTTTTGCGCCCACTTTTGCAAGCAAACGATAACGGTACTCCATCTCTTTCACGCCCCACTGAAGTGCTGCCACCGCTTTTTCCGGTTCGGTCACAACGGGCGACATGAGATGAGGAATTCCCTCGTAACAGGCCATTTCAACTTTTTTCGGGTCGATCAAAATGAGTCGAAGCTCTTCGGGTGTTTTACTAAACAAAAGCGATGCGATAAACGAATTGATTCCCACTGACTTACCGGCACCGGTTTGCCCCGCAATCAACACGTGAGGCATCTTCGCAATATCTTCAATAAGCGGTTTCCCTGAAATTGATTTTCCCACAATAACCGGGAGTTTTGCTTTCGCCTGCTTGAACGCTTGCGACATAAGAATCTCCTTATAGTACACGACTTCGCGATCATCGTTGGGAATTTCGATACCCACGGCAGCTTTCCCCGGAATCGGCGCCTGAATACGAATAGCTTTTCCTCCCACCTTTAGAGCAATGTCATCTTGAAGATTGACAATTTTTTTCACCTGAATGCCCGGTGCGAGTTGAATTTCAAACTGCGTCACCACCGGTCCAGGGCTGGCGCTGACCACTTTGCAACCGCCGAGTTTGAACTCTTCCAATGTTTTCATCAGTTCACGACTGCGCTCTTCAATCCAGAACTGATTGATTTCAGTGCTTTTAGCAGGTGGTTCAGAAAGGATATCCGGCGAAGGAAGTACGTATGGTTTCTGAGCCTGTGCTCGAACGGGCATCACCCGTTCCGGTTTTTCCGAAATGTCGCCACCTTTCACGAGCGCTGGTTCGAGAAACGCCGCGTCGTTGAAATCTGCGTCAGTCTCTTCTTCTGCGGGTTCATCAAGGACATATTCATCAGAATAGGTTGTGATTGTGGGAGGTACAAAATCAGACTGATCGTCTTCAACCATTTCGTGCGTCATAAACGGTGTCATGTGATCCTGTTCCGCCTGCGACGGTTCTTCTTCAACAACAGGAATTCCAGTCGTTTTTCTCATAGGAGAGACATTTGCTGCCGGCATTGATCGCGTGAGTCGTTCTTCACGACGAATTTCCGCTTCTTCTTCAGCAAACTTTTTCGCTTCAGCTTTTGCACGAAGTTCATCAGTGAGAGCAGCTACTTTAGCCGAAGCGCGTGTAAAGAGCTGTTTCATATCGATCTGAAGGAACCCAACAATGGTCAAACCAAGTGCAATAATGGTAATAAAATAAGGGCCAAAGACGGCAGTGCCGAACACGGGAAGAACCGCTGATTTCAAAATGAGAAACCCAAATGCATTGCCGTTGGAAGTGAAATTGTCGAGAGCCAATTTAGGCAGGTCGGGAATCGCAGCAAGAAGGGATGTTTCGAAAATAATTGCGCCTGTGAATATCAACGATGCAATATGAAGTGGCGCTCCACTAAACATTTTCAATCCCACATAGAAAATCATAAAAGGGATAAGAAAAATCGGTACAGGACCAAAGAAAAACTCGAGCCCCATTGATAAATATTGTCCAAGCCAAGGGCCAAGAATATTCTGATCTGCGCCAGTTTTGTGTGATACCAGTGACACAGAAACCATCACAGCCAAAGCCATATAGATAACACCCCAAATTTGGTGTTCAATGGGTGAGCGCTCTCGCTTTACGGCGGGTATTTTTTTTGTTGTTTTAGCGGTTTTTGCTGCTTTGGCCGGTTTCTCAGTATCAGCAGCACTTTTTTTCTTATTTGCCATCGCCTATCCCCCATCGTTTTTCTACTGAATAGAGCGAAAAACGAATCTCTTTTGCAATTTCTGACAGTGGTGAATTTTCTACTAATTTGAGGTACTCTTCGAGAACGCGGGCCGCTTCCTGAGCTCGACGAATATTTGCCGTCACCAACTCTTGCATCCCTGAACGCTCCCGTTCCCGTGCTTCAGAACCAGTGCGAAAAGGATCGCGATCGCTCTCTCTTCCCGCAAGAAGTTCAGTGCGATCAAGCCCCGCTTCGATCTGACGAATTTCATGGCGAAGGGTCTTGAGTTTTTTTGCTTCAATCCCATCATTCAGAACAAAACGATAATACTCTTCCACTACGCGAATTCCTTCGCGAAGCCGATTGAGATTGGCGTCGAGCACGCGGAAAATGGCAGAGCGGTTCATCGAAGTGAATCGATCTTTGCTTTATAATCTTCAGTACCAAAGATGTAGCTTCCTGCAACAAGAACATTTGCTCCTGCTTCGCGACACACTTTTGCAGTTTCGCCGTTCACACCACCATCGACTTGAATATCGACATTCAGATTGAGTCGATCAGCTTCTGCCCGAACAGTGCGAACTTTATCCATCACATCAGGAAGAAATTTCTGCCCTCCGAAACCTGCATAGACCGACATGATCAGAACCAGTTCAATCTTAGGCAGAAGGTGCATGAAAAGATCGATCGATTTATCAGGATTAACCGCAACGCCAGCCTTACAGCCCAGTTCGTGAATTTTATCGATTGTCGCTTCGAGATTTTCACACGCGTCGGCATGAACGGTAATAATATCCGATCCAGCCTTGGCGAACTGTTCGAGATAGCGCATCGGTTCTGTGATCATAAGGTGAACGTCAAGAGTGAGATCGGTCATTTTATTCACCTGTTCAACGATCATCGGACCGTAACTGATATTGGGAACAAAATGTCCGTCCATTATATCACAGTGAATCCAATCTGCTCCAGCCTTTTCGACGCGGAGAATATCATCGCGAAGTGCCGCGTAGTCTGCAGAAAGAATCGATGGGGAAATAATCGTAGAACTCATGACACAAACCTCTTCTATCGGTATAACCTGTTTTCTTCTATATAATTTCTAACTTCATCGTGAATGAGATAGCGACAGGAAAGCCCTTTCGCTAAATACTCGCGAAGTGCCGATGACGCCAATGCCCAATCGGGGGATGGGAAAAAACGAATGTCCCCAACCAATCCATAGGTTTCATTTGGATTTCCTGGGCGAGAAGCCACAATGAGAACCACCTTCTGAAGAAGCTCTTCAAATCGATGCCATTTGTGGAAATCATTCAGATTATCCGCGCCAATCATGTAGTAAATGGTTGCATTGGGATATTCTCGGTGAAATTGATCCACCGTGTCGATCGCATAGGACGCGCCCGTGCGGTTCATTTCACCGCGCCAACACGACAAATGTGGATCAGCTTGAACCGCACACTCCACCATGGAAGCGCGGTCTTCAGCGGAAATCGTGAGTGACTCTTTCCCAAACGGATGTTCAGCCGTGGGAATCAAAAAAAGATGATCGAGTTCAAAGGATTCACAAGCGAGGCGAGCCATCGCCAAATGACCGTAATGGATCGGATTGAAACTTCCCCCAAACAATCCAATATTTTTCATGCATCACTCGCTGTGCCGGCACGACGGAGGCGGCGTTTGCTCTCTTTTTCCTGCTTGGCGACCAAATAAGTGATCCGGGACTCTTGCGATTTTATTTCATCCCCATAGATATTGCGTGCCGAAAAACCTTTCATGATGTCGCGAGCTTCGGCAAATCGATACCCATTGACTAGATTTTTCACAATCTGCAATTTGATATAGTCTTCGCGCTTGTTTTCAGGAAATTCTGTCATAATACTACGATAGTAGATAACAGCGGCATCCCACTGTTCTACGATTTCATAGTATCGAGCATTTGCCAGTTCTTTGTCGATAAGACGGGCATAGATTGAATCAACATAGATTGTAGCAGTATCTGTCCACTTGCTTTCTGGGAAATCGGCGATAAACGTATTAAATTCCCTCATGGCGCGGCGAATAGTTTTGCTGTCCCGCTCTTTTATCGGTGAAGCCTTGAAACTGCACAGAGCCATTTTGTACGCAGACTCTTCGCGGAAAAGCGAATAGGGATACTCTTCAACAACCATGCGATACTCGAGACGCGCCTCTTCTGGTTTTTTCCCTTTGCGGTACGCTTCGCCGAGGAAATAGTAGAGTGAGTCGGGATTTTCAAGTCCTCCGATACACTCGAGACGTACATTAGAAAGGAGCTGGACACCTTTACTATTCTTCCCATCTTGAACAGCTTCAATGCCTTTTGCAAAATTTTTATCGCACCGAGCCTCTTTGTCAAAAATCTTTTTTGCAGATACACCTGTTGTCATTAGTGTCACTGCCAATAGAACAATACGCATCATAGAATCAGTTCCTCTCACGGAATTTATGTTCAAAATGTTTTATCTCAGATCAAAGTATACACACTCATAAAAGAAACGCGGCTCTAAAATAGTTTTTTCCCATCCCCTCTGCCCACACTCAATTGCGTATCCCTACATGAATTCGTCCCGCACCCGAACCTTCGCGGAAGTGACGAGCCCAAATCACGGCGACATTCATTTTCCCGGCGGGAATACGAACTCCGGCCCCATATCCGAAAAGATATTCTATTTCATCTCGCAAAAAATGAACAGGAACACCAAATGCGGGATCACCCAACAGAAAAATTGAACCAGTTTCACTAAAATAGAATCGCAGTTCAGTGCGGGCCAATCCCACGCCCACAAAGGATTTTTCCTGTTCTGTATAACCGCGAACCGACCTGCTTCCACCGACGCGAATTTTTTCTGTGCGATGCAGTTGTTCTGGAGTAGAAACTGCCACAGCTCCGGCAAACCCCTCAATTCCAACAGCAAACCGGCGATTCAAAGGCACTTGCATTTCCCCTGAAGCAGAGAAATCACTGCGCGGCATCCGGCTTGCCCCATCGCGCAGAACGCCACTTCCCGCGGAAAGTTTTGTTCCCCACACCATCGCCCCAGCACGCAGAGGCGGCCGATAGCGATCCATTGTAACTGTCACGCCAGCAAATGTGCGCTTCACCAAGGAATCGGAAAGTTCATAGTACCTTCCGGCAAAACCGCATTCCCACAGTCCGCCGATTCGGTATCCCACCCCACCGGAGCCTTCCAGCCGTCCATATTTTTCCCGAAGCACTTCAATTGATCCAGCGCCGCGTATCAAAAACGGTGTGTCGAATACCCACGGCACGGCCAAAGAAATATCCGCCTTTTGCAATTGTTTATCGCCATAAAACTGGAACGAAACCGATTCACCGTTGCGAAATAGATTAATCAAGTCGAGATCGAGATCGCCTACAAAACCGCGATTATCTGTAGAACTCCACGACACGGCACCATCGACAAAGAGTGATCGACGTATAGTGACATCCACAGGTACGACCATCAGTCCACGGATAGTAGTATCGACCATCGGAACGCGCGTCGTGGCCAGAGATATATAGGAATTTGACTCGAGAAGTGATGGCACATCCGCGAGAAGGTTAGGCCTATAGAACGCAACACTGCCACCAAGCGGTCGACTCAAGAGACGACTAGGAACAGATTCGGTCGGCTGAATACGAAATCGAACAGAATCTATTTTCGGACCTGAATCAACTTCAAAGCGAACACACTCCCCCGATTGTGTCGAGCAGATTTCCGACTTCAGCATCGCAAACGGATACCCTTCCCTATCGAGATGAGCTAACAATAAATTGGCAGTCCCAGAAGCTTCTGCAACGGGAGTTACGATAGAATCCAATTGAAAACGGGACTCCCCAAAGAGGAATCCCGCAAGAATCAGTACAAAGAAACAGCAATTATTCACGAGTGCGGCGCTTGAGAAGCTCTTTGCCTTCCACAGAGTACTTTGCAACCAGAACAGCTTCAAGTCTTTCTGTCGAAATAAGTTTTCCGGTAATTTGGCAAATCCCATAGGTCCCATCTTTAACGCGTTGAAGAGCATCGTCGATCTGTTCAAGATATTTCCCGTGACGCTCAGAAAGTGTCATCGCGAATTCGCGTTCATAGGATAACGCAGCGGCATCTCCTAGGTGATTTGAATAGGAAGAGCTTTCTCCGGTTGATTGGGTAATCGTCTGCTTCAAATTCTCTTCGCTCAAGTACTTCAAATCAGAAATGATGTTGTCACGTTCCTCAAGAAGAAGGTTTTTAAAATAGGAAAGTTCTTCTTTGGAAAGTCTCATTTTCTCAGCAACCATCTAGTCTCCTCAATGCAGTTTTCAGACTTGTCGTATAAACCTTTTTACAAGATGCCGATAATTTTATCATTAAGTACGAGATTTACCACAATTTTCTGCAAGTTTTTCGTGAATATTCTATTCCTGTGGATCATTTCGTTCTTTAAGCGAACTATCTCATTTATTTTCAGCAACATTCTCTCTCACTAAAACATTCTTTACACATGGCAAAGAACGAATTTTTTATCAGATTAATCCCTTCGACGGGGGCTAATCCTGCGACATTATCTACGCGATCGCTTCACATTCTGTGCAAATCCAATCGATATACGATTCTAAATGAGGCACACCTTTCAGTTCGACACCGGTCCAACTCAGTGCAACAGACACAGCACCAATCCCCATAATTTGAAGCGAACAAATCTCCTTATCATCCTTTTGAGAAACTGCCGGAAGCAGTGGCACGCTTCCCTTTGCAATCTGTTCAATTTGAGGAATTACCGATTCTCGTGGAAGTACCGCAGATCGACTTACCTGTTTTTTAGCAAAATCGGGGAAAATCCATTTCACACGAAATGAACCGTTACTCTTCTCTGTGAGTTCGTAGATGTTCTTGCAAAAGTCATTTTCTTTAGCGCCGGCGCAACTTTCGGTTATGTACAGAATCCGAATACTCATACCATCTCCTAAAACAACAATACAGTTCTCATGAAACAATAACGGATCATTCAAGAATAAAATAAGTATTACCTAAGATATTACCTATATGTTTTTTACGCATAAAATCGGAATCGCATACATAGTTAGACAGTCAGCACAATAACTATCGCTTTGTGTAACTTCATCGACTCAAAAATGGAAAAAATCCATCCAATGGGACATTTAGCACTGGCGAATCCATATTTCCACATCCTCTCTTTTGATCTGTTTTGGACATTATCTATATTCCGTGCGTAAAATTGGACTGAAACGATGGAGATTACAATGACTCGTATGGAACTTGCTCGTAGTGGTGTTATCAGTGATGAACTGCTCGCGGCGGCTAAAGCTGAAGGAATGGATCCTGAAATCATGCGCCAAAAAGTTGCAGAAGGAACAGTTTGCATCGTTCGGAACAATCTTCGCGATATCGTACCGCTGGTAATCGGCGAAGGAACCTCCATCAAAGTTAATGCGAATCTCGGAACATCTTCTTCAAACGTAAATATCGAAGAAGAGATGGAGAAACTTGCGGTTTCACTCAAATATGGTGCTCACGCGATCATGGATCTTTCCACCGGTGGCGATATCGGAGCAATCCGCGAACAACTTCTTGAAAAATGCCCTGTAGCTCTCGGAACAGTGCCACTCTATGAAATGGCATTCCGCGCGGCAGCCAACAAAAAATCAGTTCTCGACCTTACGTCCGATGAGATGTTCGAAGTAATCGAAGATCACTGTAAAGCCGGCGTAGATTTCCTTACCATTCACTGCGGTGTAAACATCCAGACCTTCGCACGTTTCCGCGAAGTCGAACGTCTTGCGGGAGCAACGTCGCGCGGTGGAACAATCATTATGGAATGGATTCACCACAACAAACAGGAATCGCCACTCTACGCAGAGTACGACAGACTTCTTGAAATCCTTAAAAAGTACGATGTTGCGATCTCTCTTGGCGATTCATTCCGTCCGGGAGCGACCGCAGATGCAACTGACCGCGTTCAGATCGAAGAGCTTTCGATTTTGGGCGAACTGGTGAAACGTGCTCGCAAAGCTGGCGTGGGATCATTCGTCGAAGGTCCGGGACACGTGCCGCTCAATCAGGTAATCACCAATGTTCAGATTCAGAAACGTCTCTGCCACAACGCACCATTCTACGTGCTTGGCCCATTGACCACGGACGTTTCTCTTGGTTACGACCATATCGCCGGAGCAATCGGCGGAGCGCTCGCGGGAATGGCCGGAGTAGATTTCCTCTGCTATCTTACTCCAGCAGAACACCTCAGACTTCCATCGGTTGACGATGTAAAAGAGGGTGTGATCGCTTCAAGAATCGCAGCTCAGGCCGCGGATCTTGCAAAAGGTCGCCCCGAAGCGATCGCTTGGGACAATGCAATTTCAAAAGCAAAAAAGGCGTTGGATTGGGAGACCGTATACAAACTGGCGATCGATCCAGAAAAAGCACGAGCATACCGCGAGTCACTTCTTCCGACCGGTGAAGGCGACGGACTTTGTTCGATGTGCGGAGAGTTTTGTGCAATGAAACGGTCGAGTAATATTACGGACAACGAATAATTGTTCGTTGAAATAATTGGAATTTTAGGGACACCCCTTGTGGGTGTCTCTAAAAAATGTTTACAGCTTGAACCCAATTAGTTTCACAATACATATACAGAGCAAGCAGGTAGAAGAGGATACTATTCAATGAAATCGTTTGTACATTTCATATTTTTACTAATGATATTAATTTGCCAAAGTGAAGCAAAATATCCCAATAAATATTTCGATTTAATCGCAGACAGTCTTGCTCATTTTGACCAAACTAATTATTCTGCAATGCGAACGCAATTTGCATCTTCGAAAGAATACAAGCCATACATTCACATGAACAGTGAGTACAGAAAATTTCGTAACAATATGCTGAACGCATGGAAATCCCAAAACTATTTAAATGCAATTACTATGGGTGATTCAGTTTTAACATTAAACTTCTTTGATATCGTTGCTCAAAAAGTAGTTGGGTTAAGCTACTATGCGTTAGGTGACTCTACATTGGGTAAATTTTACAACGGAATCGGAGAATTACTCGTATCATCAATAATGAATGAGAAAGATGGTAAGTCCTTTGAATCAGCGTATGTGGTAATCAATCTTTTAGAAGAATATGCAGTATTAGAGCGATTACGCTTGACCGTTGTTAAGCAAGCACTGCTTCTGTCAAATGGGCGGCACTACGACAAATTCATTACGAAAGATCCTAATGGGACAAAAACAACACTCTACTTTGATGTTGAGTACATGTTTCGGGATTAAAGAATAGCCAAAGACACTCTTGGCTTGAGGCTTTTAGCTTTTTGAAATGAAGGATGAATGTATGGATATGAATGAAATGATAGAACGAATCAAGGTG
>JAIFMU010000088.1 GCA_020048285.1 bacterium
GGCGATCTGCTTTTTCATGAAACTGAACAAGCTTTCGCTGTTTTTTAGTAAGGCATTTCCTATGAATCCATCGCAAACAACAACCGAGCAATTACCGCGAAGCATATCGCCACCTTCGACATAGCCGATGTAGCCAGGGCAACTCTGAACAAACAGTTCATTTGCGCGGCGAATCTTAACCGTGCCTTTGTGCTCTTCTGTTCCCACATTTAGCAAGCCAATTTTCGGATCTTGCTCGCGGTTGAGAAGTTTCATGTAAGCGTAGCCCATTTGGCCAAAGCCAAGAAGGTGTTCAGGGTTGCAGTCAAGACTTGCGCCTACGTCGAGCAATAGGACGGTTTTACCGGTTTCTGTAGGCAGGGTTGCTGCCAGAGCTGGCCGGGAAATTGTATCTTGGCGCCCAAGGACAAACACGGATGACGCAAAGAGTGCGCCCGTGTCCCCCGCACTTAATGAAGCGTTTGCGATGCCATCATTTTGAATCGCAATTGCTTTAACCAATGAGGATTCGGGATAGTTTCTCCAGATTCGGCTAACCGATTCTCCTTTGGGTACTTCTTGCTCTGCGGACACAATAAAAATGCGGCCGGATTCCACAAAGGAGTCCAACCGCATTTCAGAAATTGTTTGTTCAATTTCAGATTTTCGACCGCATAGAGCAAGTCGAAAAGTCTGGTTGCTCTCGCGAAGCACCTTGGCGACCGCCGGCATCACATTCTGAATGCCATAATCGCCACCGTGAACATCTATTGAGAGCGTAATAGAAGACAAATTAGTCTTCCATCTGAATAACTACTTCACCACCATATGATCCGCATGAAGGACACACTCGGTGTGCCATTTTTGCAGATTTGCACTGCGAGCATACAGATGGTGCAAATGCGCGAATCGCATCATGGGAACGACGTTTGTCGCGACGGGTGCTTGTACATCTTCTCTTTGGTACTGCCATTTCAGTTCTCCAACTTTTATGTAATATCTACTTGTTTTTCAGTTTTGTCAGTGCCGACCAACGGGCATCGACTGCCGGATTCGCTGGATGTTCAATTTCAAGCGATGGTTTTTCTGATTCAAATCCTTTGCACTCGGAGTAGCACAACGGTTGAACAGGAACTTGCACCATGAAATCGTCATACACTGTCTGGCTGAAATCGATTTTGTCATCTTCAGACTCATACACATATTCGTCAAGTTCGCCATCTTCTTCTTCCTCTTGTGAAGAACGAAGGATAAACGAAACGGTTCCCGCCGTGTGAAGTTCGAACTCTGAACAGCAGCGAGCACACTCCTGTCGTGACGAACACTCGTACTCAACGGTTGCGCGGATCATTGATCCGTATCGTTGAGTCGATACCGTTGCGGGAAACTCTGCGGCTAATTGCCCTAATTCTCGCAAATCGTTTGAGAATGAAAGCATCACCTTTGCAGAGGACGAACCTTCCGGTGTTTTTCTTAAATCAATGAACATAGCGTCGGCAAAATAGTAAAGTCGCTCTATAAAAGTCAAGCGAGTTTTTCACTTCTGTGATTCAATTTTACGATTTACTTTTAAAAACAGTTCTTTAGAGGCAATAGAACTGGTTCGCATAGCCTTTTCTCGGACGCCTTCTTGATCGCTATCTGCAGAAGTGTAGTACAATTTACAGTACATTGCACTCTTGTCAAGTTTTTCTAATGCTTGGCTTAATGCATTGTCTCGATAAAAGGTAATTGTTGGTTTAATTGTTTCAAATCGCGCGATAAGTTCTTGTGATTGCCGTTTTAGGGATGCAGCTTCTGCAATTCGTCTCTCTTCGGAAAGAGCATAATCGTCGAGATTGAGCGAAGAGAGTTTCTCCGCTAATGGTATTCCCTGTGAAGTGATTTCGAGAATGCGAGAAATCTCATCACTTTTTAGATCATTTTCATTAAGATCTTGATTTCCAACTGATGACACTTCAAGCGATTCTGATATTTTGTTTTTTTCGTCTACCAAGCGTTGGTTGTATGATGCGTCGTCGCTTATGGAACGGTTGCTTTTGAAATAATCAGCTACTACGATGGCATTACCCGCAACAAGAATTGCGCTGAGAAGCCAACTAATCGCGATTCGACCTTTGCCTTCGGCATTCACAGCTATCATTATTGCAATAATTGAGAGTGCCGTCAATATCATTAAGTACATTAGATCATTGTTCAGCATAGATCCTCCACACGGATTCTAAGTGGTTAGCTCATGTTAATATAATTTATTTCGTTTTTCGTATCTGCTGTTCTGTCGTTACTGCTTGCATGGCTTTAGAGATAATAGTACACTTAAGGGTGATTGTCTGAAATGAGGAATAATGGATAAGCATGTGAGTACATCGATAAATCCTTCGATCCGCGAAAAAGATGAACGCATTGCCAAGTTGACTCGTGCTGTTGAGCTCCTTCAGTACGAAAAATTGCGTTGTTCTTTTATTCGTGAATTTCTCGCATTTGTTTCCAAAAACCATACCGCTGACGAATTCCTAAAAGAGTCGGTCCTCTTTTTTCGTCAAGCATTTACCGCTTCCTATGTGGGGATTTTTCTCTACAATCCAGATGAATTTAAGTTTAACTATATTTACGGTTCTGGCTACAAGGGTGAGCTCATCCCTGAAATTGACGAGTCCGGTTCAATCTTGGGGGAAACAATTCACACTAATAACACGGTGATTGTACCGGACTTGAAAGATCGCTATTTCCACGTTCCAACGATGCAAGTCCCACCGGAATACAATGTCGCCTGTGTGCCGGTGTTTACGAAACGCAGAACGCTCGTATTTCGCATTGCCAATGTGTCCGACAGTGCCATTCTCACAGAACTGGGTTCGCTTCTCAAAGAGATTTCAACGATTCTCGCATCGACGATCGATCACATTCACCAAAACAGCATTAACCAGCAAACACTGCGTGGTGTTCAGTTTTCGCTGTCAATTACGCGGATTCTGGAAAAGACGCTGGAACGCCGTGATATAATTCGCCTGGCCTTTGAAAAAATTGTGTCGCTTAGCGGGAGTGCTGTTCAGATGATCGCGGTGAAAGATGAAGACTCTTTGAAGGTAATCGAAAAAACCGACCCCGATTTTTATCTCGGTGGGAGCCCGAATGCGCATGGCGTGTATCTGAAAAATCTGGCTGAAACATTTCCGACGGGAAGTGGATTTATTGAAAATCTTCATAAAATCCCTCGCTGGTCGTGGTCAAATATGAAATTCTACTCGATAAACCTCACGCCGTTGATTACGGAAAAGCGATTGGTCGGCATTCTGATTTCAGTATCCAAAGGGGAACCGTTTACTGAGTCGTCGCGAACGCTGTTTGCTTTGGCGGCACAACAAACTTCTGCCACATTGGAACGAGCGGCAATTCTTCGCCAGCAGGAAGAGTATGCTTCCAAAGATGGTTTGACCGGACTGTTTAATCGCCGAATGTTTGATGCAATAATCAGTTCTGAAACATCGGTGGCTTCGCGCTACCATCGAGCCTTGTCGATGATCATTCTCGATATTGACCATTTTAAAAATTTTAATGACACCTATGGGCACAAAACTGGAGATGAAGTTATTCAGCTTGTTTCTAAGACGATTGCCGTGACGATTCGGACGAGCGACCGAGCATTTCGCTATGGTGGTGAAGAGTTTGTTATCATGTGTCCAGAGACTAACGGGCAGAATGCACATCTCGTGGCGGAGAGAATTCGTCAACGAGTTGAACAATCATACACGGTTGACAAACTTCATGTAACTGTTTCATTGGGGGTGACTGAGTACATTCCTGGGGAAACAGAAGATCTGTTCACCAGAAGAGCCGATTCTCTTTTGTATGTGTCAAAAGAGAACGGCCGAAATCAGGTAACTCGCGGCTAGCTCAGCGAGCGAAACTTTCAATCACGAACTTCGACTCCCCGAAATATCCGTTAAAATCAAATACGATATAACTCACCGGACCACTGGGACTCCATACATTGCTGTAGCAAACACCGTGATTCATATTTACTCGCGTGTTGGTCAGCATGCTTCCATCCGGTGTGTAAAATTGAATCTGGCAGAACGCATCAGTGTTAGGGTAATTGCCCGTGGCTGACATCTGAATTCCGTTGAATCTAAAATCGACATAGATTTTTTCTGTATTCCCGCTTCGTGGCCCTTGAATGTTGTAGACTAACTTGTTTTGGCTGTTTTCAGTCCATTCATATTGATTGTACCGATAAATACCATCGCGATACTCCGGTGGAAGTGAAGGACCTGCTATTCCAACAGTTCGTTCGTTGCATCCGACAATCAACAATATTCCCGCTAAAAGAGAGCGTTTTAATTTCATTGGTAGTTCCTTTCGTTCTGTCTCGAATATAACGATTTATGTTTCACAACAAGTGGGACATTTCGTTCAGCAAAGAGATTTTCCGATTTTGCAAACCACAAATCGCCATAGAGTATATTTATCACCATAAATCGGTAAACTTTACGGAGCGGTACATGGCCTACATAAAAGAGCTCTTTGATGTAAACTTTTTGGAATACGCATCCTATGTGATAAAAGATCGTGCGATTCCCTACTTGTCTGACGGCTTAAAACCGGTTCAGCGACGCATTCTTCACTCGCTGTTCGAAATGGATGACGGGAAATTCAACAAAGTGGCCAACGTAGTCGGTCACTGTATGAAATATCATCCTCACGGTGATGCGTCGATCTATTCCGCGTTAGTGGTTCTGGCGAACAAAGACCTCTTTATCGAAAAACAGGGGAATTTTGGTAATATTTACACCGGTGACCCCGCATCGGCAGCTCGATATATTGAGTGTCGCCTTCTTGCCATGGCGCGCGAAGCGATTTACAATCCCGAATTGACCGAATACGAACCTTCTTACGATGGAAGAAACAAAGAACCGGTTAATTTCCCTGCGAAATTCCCCGTGTCAATTGTTCATGGCGCCGAAGGTATCGCTGTGGGAATGGCAACTAAGATCATGCCCCACAATTTGATCGAAGTGCTCGAAGCGATGAAATCAGAACTCAATGGTGAAGCGTACATTCTCTATCCCGATTTCCCTACCGGTGGGCTTGCCGATGTGACCGACTACAACGATGGTCAGGGAAAACTTCTCACGCGGGCTCGAGTGGAAATTGTCAACGACAGCACCGTGATTATTCGGGAAGTTCCCTATGGTTGTACCACGGAATCGCTGATTAACTCGATTGACAACGCAACTCGTGCAAACAAGATTATGGTTACCAAAATCAACGACTTTTCGACTGATCAGGTAGAAATCGAACTGAAACTGAAACGGGGATTCCGTGCCAGTGAAATTATCGATGCTCTCTATGCGTTCACCGATTGCGAAATGTCGATTTCGGTCAATCTTTTGTTGATTCACGAAAATCGCCCGCTGGAAATGAAAGTTCATCAGGTGATCGAACACTCGACGCGACAACTGCAGGATATTCTTCGCCGTGAACTGATTCTCGAGCAGGGGAAACTCACGGAAAAATTACACCGTCGCACGTTGGAAATGATTTTCGTCAAAGAAGAGATCTACGAACTGATCAAGACGCGCAAAACGCTAGAAACAGTAAAAAAAGCGGTGCTCGATGGGTTTAAACCGTTTATGGCTGAAGTGGTGGGCCCGATTACGGACGACGATATCGAACACTTACTGCGTCTTCAGATTCGCAAAATTTCAGCGTACGACATGAACAAAGCCAAGGGCGAACTCAGTGAAATTCGCGGCCGACTCGCAGAAATTGTAAAGCTGTTGAACGATATTATCGGCTACGCTCACAGTTGGCTCGACATGATGATCGAAAAATATCGCGACAGCTATCCGCGCAAAACGGAACTGTTGCAACTCGATCAGAAAAACATGAAAGAAGCGGCAATTCGCGATCTCGATTTCCGCTATAATGGGAACAATGGATACGCTGGATACGATCTGAAAGATGGCCCCAAGCGGTTCAAATGTTCGATTTACGACCGGATTCTCTATATCGATCGCAAAGGGGTATATCAGGTTATCGATGTTCCCGACAAAAAGTTTATTGGATATCGCCTTGCTTACGTCGGTCTTACCGATACTGCGACTATCGAAAATACGGTGTTCACAGTACTCTATCGCGACAAGGATGGTGTGGTCTTTATCAAACGATTTAAGATCACCAAATTCATCGCGAACCGCGAGTATCAGCTTATTCCCGAAGGCGGCGAACTGTTGGAGCTTACCACCGAAACGGAAGGTCGGTTTGTGGTGCGTTTTGTGCCGACAAAGACAATGCGCCGGTTCGAAGTGGATTGTCCGCTCGATGAGTTTGCGATCAAAGGGGTAAGTGCTCGTGGGAACAAGGTGACTGATCGCGAATTCAGTGTCATTGAGTTCCACAAATCCGGTGGAGCAGTGGTTGCTTCGTCTGTGGGAGACGAAAATGCTGAACCGATCGATGCACCTGTGCTGAACGGCCTTCCGCTCTTTGCAGAACCGAAAACGCCGGAAGTGACCGAAGAGGAAGATTCCGAGTAATCCATTTTGACTACGCTTCGTATAAACGTCTGTAGCGAAAGTTAAGGACGTTTTTTTCTAAAGGATTAAGAGGATAAGTGCGTTTTCAGAAAATAACAAAAATGTTTTGAATCATTCTTGACAACATGAAAATGGAATGGCACACTTTCTCCAAGCAAAGGCGGAAGTACCGCCATATTTATAACAAAACACCGAGGAGTGTGTCATGCGTAGAATGGGTATTTTGGCATCAGCAGTTGTTGCAATGATGGTTTTTGTAGGATGTAAGGATGATGTCGTATCACAGGGAACTTCTCGTAACCCTGATGGGACTGTAGCTATTTCAGAAGGAACTGTCGGTGCTCACGCTGATAAAAAGAATTTAGTTATCACTGATGCAAATAAAGACTCTGTGTTAAGCACTCTTGCTGGAGTTCTTAGCATGACGGAAGCGCGTGCTCGTGCTACTGTTAAATATGATACTTCGTATACAATGGCTGGTGCAAATTCAGGCGAAATGAAAATGGTGGCGAGTGCATCAATGGATGATCAGACTGGTAAAGGTTCGGGAACTATTAAATTAATCGCTTTTGATTATTCTGATGATGGGGAAATTTTCCTCGGTGGCGCACTTACCAGCGCATTTACTATGTCTGAGACAGCTATGAACATGTCGTATAACGGCGCCATGAATTTTGCAGGAGAGTACAAAGGACAAATTATCTACTCACTTAATATGGTAGTGTCAATGACTGACGAAACTGCAGAGCCAAAAATTACGGGAAAAGTTGAATTAGTGAGCGGTGGAAAAACATACGATCTTACTAGTGAAGTTATGACTGCCATGAATGAAGAAGAAGAAGTTGTTGAAGAAGATAACACAATCGTTGTAAATCAGTAAGTAATCGATTTACGCTGAATCATGGGGGATCGTCACCGATGTGGCGATCCTTTTTTTACGCTCCTTGAGTCAACTCGATCGCTGTATGACAAATTGTAGTGCAGTTTCGGTTTTTATCGAACAACTGTCGCGATTTGTATTGTGATGTGCTAGATTCCCAGAAGATGTACCCATTTCTGAGGAGTTAGTATGAAACGCAGAAAACTGTCTGAAAGTACAAGCCTTGATCTCTCGTCATTCATGAACCTAATGGTGGTTCTTATTCCCGTACTGCTCGCTTCGGTGGAGTTTTCCAAGATCGCCACGATCGATGCCAAGAGCGAAATGGATCGCCTTGCGAACGGCAAACCCTCCTCGGCCATGGATTCGACCGGAATGCTAAAGGCGACCATTCTCACCTCTGATTCGACCATAACTGTCGGCTATGCCACCGGTTTCCGCGAAACGATTCGCTTTCGAGCTTCCAAAAACAGCAGTGATAACGGAACTGTTGTCGCCGTAAACGCCACAGGAACACCCATTGAAGCGCTGTATGAAACTACATCGGGCGATCTTTTGACCGATTCGACAGGAACAGCAGTGGCGGCAATTTCAAAAGGAATACCCTATTGGAAAAATGGCGACCTGAATGGACTCAGCCTTCGCGATACGATTATCTGCGAAAAACGCCCACTTCGCGCTATTGATCAGCTTGCCAGCCATTTGCGCGCGGTTCGGTCGAAAGCAGTTCATGCAAAGGATCGCGACGATGTGACAATCGGTTCTGATTCCAGTGTGGTGTTTGATCTTTTGGTTCAGTGTATGGATGCGGCTGAGATGAGCGGTTTTGAAAATCTTGCCTTTGCAAAGATTCGGCAGTAATCACTCTATTCCGCAGAGCATAAAGCCCAAAATTGGCTGACATCGCCGTTCGCAGGCGCTGTAGAATTCGCCCTCGATCCGCAACCCGTCGTGACTTGATTTTCCCCAGTAGAACTCTGCCATGGAAATCGGTGTGAGTCCTTGCCTCGCGGCGTAGTTGAGCAGTTTTGGGGCACAGCAGTCGCCGGTTCCCATGGGCATTTTTGGTTGATCAGAATGGAATATCTCCTCGAGGAGCCGTTCTTCTCCACAGAAATTGTGAGCGTGGTAGAGATTGTAGAGATCGTCCATGATCCGATGCGAATGGCATTTTCGTTCTTCCACAAGAGGTTCGCGGGCGGGGTCATTTTTCTCCATGAGATTGATCTTGTGAGTCAGCGGATGGATCAGCGAATTGCCAAACTCAACCGTGGCATCATAGCGTTCGGGATCAGCCAGTGTGGGAACCCAGCCGGGAACATCCCAAACCAGGCCACCGTGTTTATACGAAAACGATTTCAATACCACTTCGTTGTCCGCCGAGTCATGGCACACGAGCACGCCGAACATTTGACCAAGCCGCGAATAGAGAATATCGGTTGAACAGAGTGGGTCAGCCTGTTCAATCGGCGTGTCGAAATCAATGCGCTTCTCTGCGCGCAGTTTTTCCATAATGGCAATACAGTGATCGATAGCGGTGCCACGGCGAATGGTGTGAACGGTGTTGCATTTCACGCAAAAACCTTCGGCGGCAATAGAATCGGGGGCGGGGATCTCTTTTATATTCATGGCGAGAAAATAGTTTATCGGCACCGTGCCCTCGGCGATTGTGTAGATCAAAAATCGGGAACCTCTTGCGAAGTTCCCGTTTTATCGTCTACTCATCAATTGTTGTTTTCGGATCGAGAGGGTCGGGTTTCTTTTTTGTACCACGGCGCCGTTTTACTGCATCGTTAATAAGGCTGATCAGTTTATCAATGGTGCGGGCAAATTCACCATAGTGATTTTCCTGCACTGCCGCCATGCCGTTAACATACCCTACCAGCTTAAGATTAATTGCTGCCACAACTTCAGTTTTTGCATCCGAAGCGGTAACTAAAATCTTTTCCTGAGCAGCGGCAGATTCATAGACCACACGGGTTTCTTCAAATATAGACTCTTTTTTTGTAAGATCAGCGAGAAGGAGATCAACACCGGCAAGAACTTTGACAGCAGATGCCATAGACGGTTCTGTTAGTTTTTCCAGAATCACACAGATTTTAGAACTTTTTACAACGTATGGTTCACTGAGCATACTTAAACCAAATTGAGTAAACAGTGATTCCAACAGTTTTGCCGGCTGTGCAACCGTTTCGATAGGATTGAACGTATATCCGGTTACTGCGCCGACAAGAGAACGATATGCAGATACGCGATCAGTATCTTTTGCTTTCAGTGTATTCTCTGCTCTTTGGTGTTCGATTGCCGCAGAAAGAGTTGCACCGGTTTCACGAACATCTGCTATTGCACCGGCAAGATTTATATCCCCCGCAAGCTCTGTGGATGACTCGTATGCACGAATGATATCATTTTTCAAACCATTTGCTTCATTAACACTGCAGCTGGTCGAAAGTTTCTGGATCAGCATGAATTACTCCCTTTGTTTAGTACTGAACATGCATTTGTATTTTTAATATACTAATGAAATAACGCAAAGTGTGATCTTCACACTATTTTTTGTTTCGCTCTATTTTTCTGAATAATCGGCATGGGTTCATATTCCCATACAGGAGTTGAATCACTTGCCGAGAGGCAAACCTAAATCAGGATTTGCAATGAAATCTCTTATTGCTTCGCGTCTCAACTATGTCACTTCGACTATTTGTCTTCGACAAGCTCAGACACCGTGATCGGTGAGCCTGTCGAACCGTAGTATTTGTGTTGTTCACCACATATTTGCCCCGCGAGTGATAACAAATTCCTATGCAGGAATTGGAAAAACCGCTGGCTGACCAATTCCTAAATAGGAATTGGACAAAATCCCTCTGGCTGACCAATTTCTAAATAGGAATTGAACAAAATCCTACTGGCTGGTCATTTCCTACTCAGGAATTGAACAAAATCCCGCTGGCTGTATAATTCCTAAACAGGAATTGAACAAAATCCCTCTGGCTGTCCAATTCCTAAACAGGAATTGCAAATTCATACACTCATCCAATTCCTAAACGGGAATTTGGAGAAATGGTTTTGGGGAATTTTGCGATAGATATTGGCGTAGATTATAATTCTGGGATTTTTACGACAAACAGATTGTTGATGTGGAAATACGAACGCCATAGTATTTTCAGATTCTGGTCACAGTATGTGGTTGTTAGGCAGATTGAAATATTTGGCGATTGATCTTTCGAATTTCTGTTGATTCTATTCTGTTGGAAAAATGAAAAAATTCTGGTTGGAAGTTCATAATTCCAGAGGAATATTTTCTGAAAGTTGGAAACTAATGTCTTGGAAAATCAAATTCGGTTCAGATGTTTTTTACGGAAAAGTTTTCAAATTAAGGTGACCTAAATTTTCACCGGAATAATATGTAGTAGTAAACGGTATAATTTTAAGCAAATATGTTTTCTAAACACTATTTTATAAAAGCCCTGAAATACAGGGAATAGTAATAAATATCAGTGAAAGGGTTTCAAATGAAACTGACAAAACTCGCCGTAGCTACAATGCTCTGTACAGCATCACTACTTGTTGCAGAAGATGTAAAGACAGCCAACACACCTGCACCTGTTGCCAAGACCGAAGTGAAAGCTGAAAAAACCGAAGTAAAAGCTGATGCGAAAGCTGAAAAAACCGAAGTGAAAGCTGATGCGAAAGCTGAAAAAACCGAAGTGAAAGCTGATGCGAAAGCTGAAAAAACCGAAGTGAAAGCTGATGCAAAAGCTGAAAAAACCGAAGTGAAAGCTGATGCGAAAAAATAATCGTTTTCATACGATATGACATACAAGAAAGGGCTGTTTCTCGATTGAAATAGCCCTTTTATTTGTCACGAATATTATTATATGCCAGTGAACTCATGTGGAAGTTTGGACGAGCGCGAAGATTTCTAACGACTTTGAGTTGGCGTGACCTCGTTCCTCGGACACACCACGGCGTTGTTATATACGAAACAACTTACTCAAAATCTTTACCATCTCTTCAGGGGACTCTTTCATTCCTTCTTCAATCCATCGAGAGGTTACATAAAAGAGTCCGCCAATATTGAAATCTAACTTATACCCTTTGGGCATAAGAAAATTTTGAAAAAGGGAGGTACTTTTTTTAAGTCTGAATTTATGCATAATATCAAATACTTCTCGACGCTTAGCAATAATGGTCAGTTGAGGATTCTCTTTTATCAATCGAAAACGAAAAAGAAGGAGATCCTTCGGTCGAGGATTTTTCTTCTGTTGAAGTACCTCCTCTGCTTCGGCATAAATCTGTTCGAACATCCAGTGAATAATATCCTCTTTATTCTCAAAATTACGATAAAAAGTATTTCGACCAACCCCTGCCTCTGCAGTTATTTGAGAAATCGTAATCTCCCTTAGTTCATAGGTTTGAAGAAGTGAAATTAACGCATCTGTAATCAAATTTTTCGACTCTTCAACCTGTTTTACTCGTTTCACAGTACAGATTCTCCTTTTTTGTACCACTTACACCTTCAAAGGTCAT
>JAIFMU010000222.1 GCA_020048285.1 bacterium
TGATTTCAATATAGATCGTCTTCCATTTCACTTTCATAGAGTGCCAAGGCCGCAGGAAAAGGAGAAAGCACTCGCTTAAAAACACCTTGTACAAAAGAGATTGTCAAGCCATAATTGGTAATGGGAATAAAAGATCCCTTGGCCGCATCGATGCGCATCAACATTTCTCGCCGCGTGAGCATACAACTTCCGCAGTGAATAATCACTTTATACTCAGTTAGATTTTGGGGATAATCCCTTCCCGCATAATGATCAATCTGAATATCAGCTCCCGCATATTGTTTTACCCACCGAGGAATTTTTACGCGACCAATGTCATCTTCCATGGAGTGGTGCGAACAGGATTCTGCAATGAGCACGCGATCACCCGATTTAAGCGAAGCCAACGCAGCGACACCGCGGACCAACTCAAGAAGTTCTCCTTTAAATCGCGCAAAGAGTGTAGAAAAAGTGGTCAACTTAACGCTGTCCGGCGTATCAGCAACAACTTTCTGAACCACTTGAGAATCGCACACAACCAGGTCAGGCATGCGCTTAAGCGTATCAAGAAAGAAGCGGTATTCTCGTTCTTTCACAACAGACACGATTGCATCGGCATCCAAAATATCGCGAATCGCCTGCACTTGCGGTAAAATTAATCTCCCTTTCGGAGCCTGAAGATCGATGGGAACCACGAACACCGCATGCCCGCCCGACGGCAAAAGATCACCAATCAACGGCTGTGGCACCAAAAACTCCTCGGGAACAACAGCGATCAGAGCGTTCTTGAACATCTGCACATAGGCTTCGCGCTGTTCTGCTGTGGCGGATACTGAAATCACCGGCCCGCAGGATTTCATCCGTTCGATAGTTTCTGCCGAAGGTTCTTGTATATCACATTTGTTAAACACCGTGATTAGCGGAAGATTTACTTTTTTAACCTCTTCAATTATTTGCTCTTCCCACGGACCGATTTCCGATTCAGCGACCAAAACAGCAACTTCAGCACGGCGGTAGACCTTTTCAGTGCGTTGAACGCGAAGAGCACCCAGTTCAGACAAATCGTCAGTTCCAGCAGTATCGAGAAACACAACAGGGCCAATAGGAAGAAGTTCCATCACTTTTTCGACAACATCGGTAGTGGTCCCCGCAGTGGGGGAAGTAATAGCAACATCCTGCCCACTCACCATGTTGAGAAAACTGGATTTCCCCACATTTGTTCGGCCAAAAATGCCAATCTGAAGTCGTAGAGACTTTGGCGTTGTTTCCACAATACAACCTTTATCAAAGAGTTATGATCTCACGGCAAAACAGGCCATTGCGATTTTGAATTAAACAAACCGTAAACAGCACCGTTTCGGTAATATATATCTCGAATCAATTGTCTCATTATCGTAGATGGAATTGACAACAAGATCAGAGAAGATGCATCAAGTTCACATCACTGAAGATCAGTTAATTATATTAAATACTGCCAGTTGGAAAACAGGGAAAGACGGGGGATTCATGGCTGAACAGAAAACCTACCGGAATGTGTTTGATGATCGTGACGAATTTAATCGTTTAAACGATCTCATTCTCGGAGCGATTCAGGAGTTTACCGATTATCGACAGGGTAACGTTACCTACGGCGAAATCATGTATGTAATGGAGTGTATTTTGGATTCTATCCGCAATACGTCCGAAAAAGAGTCTCAGAAATCGCAATTTTCCCAAACTCTCGGGGAAACACCAACATTTTCGCACCTTCTCGCGGTGAATTCTCGCTTGGTAGAGACGTTGCTGAAAAACAAATCACTCTCTTCCGACGAAGAACTATACGTACTGTACGGCGAAAAGTAACGAGGCTGGTCTTATGGAGTGTATAAGCAGTTCAACAGTTTCAGCATCGCTTCCGGCGAGTAAACTCTACATCCCACTCTTTCGGGAATTTGTTGCCGACACACTGATTCGTGCCGGATTTTCAGATCGATTTGCCTATCGCACAGAGATTATCGTGGATGAACTCTGTTCAAATGCGATTAAGTTCGGAAGCAGAAGTACCACTTCTCGCATCGAGATCAGACTGACCTGGTACACCGATCACATTGATCTTGCCGTCATCGACGAGGGTGGTTCCCTTGAAAATGTGACAGAACTGAAAAGAATCATCGAATCTCCTCGACGGGAAGATCCACTAACAGCCATTAGCGAAGAGACCCTTGGGCTTGAAATAGTAAAAGTTCTCTCCGAACAAATCGACGTAACTGTCGATGCTGATAATATTACATCAGTTCATATCGTCAGAAAAAGGGAGACAATATGATTCAATCCTATCTTTCTCACGAGTACGGCGATATTTGCGGAATCAGATTAGCCGGAACTATTGACTCCGCCCAATTAAATGAAGTCGCTCTTTCGTGCACCGAACTATTCGGCATGGAACGGCCATTTATCATAATTAATCTCACCGAGACAGAATCGCTCAGCGGAGCCGTGATAGGTGAACTGCTCGAGTGGCGCCACCGATTTGCTCAGCGCTACCACGGCGACTTGGTCTTTGCAGGCGCAGCACACGCTTTGGACAAAACAATCAGAGATCTCGGTATCGATAAAATTATAGAACTATTCCCCGATGAAGAGTCGGCGGTAAACTATCTCTACTGGGAATACAAAGGATTGACCGAGAATATCTTGCTCACTCTTCCCAATCAAATTGCCGTTGTTCCTGCGGTGAGAAACCTGATTCGCAAGTGCGTGTTAGCCAAAAACTACTCCACCCGCGAAGCATTTCAGATCGAAACAATTGTAGATGAACTCTGCAACAACGCCGTCGAGCACGGAGCGCACGGAGTTGAAGGAGTAATCGAAGTTGCTCTCTCGATTGGACGAAACAAAATTGAAATTAATATCGCCAACGGTATTGAATTTATTAATGGTGAGGGACGGTCACCCGAAGCAATCACTCGTGTCATGGAAAATTTCCGTGACCAACCGAGTGATTCAATTGACAACCCGCGCGGACGTGGTCTTGCGCTGGTTCGTATGCTGGCAAACGAATTTGACATCGATAGTTCCGAAGATGGAACATGCGTTCACGTAACTAAATACAGAGAGGTATAACATGCAAACTCAAATTGGGCTAGAATTTTTTCCTGTGGAAAATAATGAGTCAGTCACCTTGGTAACATTCAGTGGTGATCTTGACGCAACAAATGTAGAAGATGTTGTAGAAAAAATATTTGCAAAAATGAACAACGGTTCCTGCCGGCTAATTGCAGATTTCACAAAACTGCGCTATGTCAACAGTACCGGCCTGGGGATTCTTCTCCATTTCAGCAAATCAGCAAAAGAAAAAGAGGGGTTTTTCAAGATTTGCTGTATAAATGAAAATGTATTTGAAATTATTGACATTATCGGGGCGACCACACTTCTTGAAATCTATGATACTGTTGCAGATGCGACAGCTTCAATTACGAAGTAACTTTCAGAGGAGAGAGTGATGAAATTCCTTTCTAAAGTCAAATTGACCGTCGTTGCAGTATCTACCATTGCAATGCTTGGTTCATTTGCAAGTTGTTCAAAAAAAGGTGCGGTGAAACCTGAACCGTTTATGAAAATCGGTGGAAAAACCTATACGTTGAATGAGTTTAAAACATTCACGAACATGCAGTACAATCACTATGACTTGGTGCGCAAAGGATTTTTCCCCGGTGATCGCTACGCCCCGACCCTCTTTATTGAAACAGAATTGCTCTACAAAGAAGCAAAAAAGTATTCATCTCAAGTAATGAGTGGCAAAGAGTGGGAGTGGAAAAAAGAGTTCCTTCTCGGTCAATTTTACCAGAGAAATATCGTTCGCCCGAATCTTGGTGCCACCGAAGAACAACTTCGCAAGCACTTTAAGGCAAACAAAGGGAAAATCCTCTACGAATCAAATGCAGGTGACACTTCGTATGAAGCAAACATCAAAAAAATCATGGAGCATCGCTTTGTAACAGCCTTTCCTCCAACAGAAGAGTTCAAAAAGGGTTTCAAAGGGATAAGCGACGAAGAAGTAAACAGGTATTGGATCGAAACACAGCAGAAACGCCGTGTCGATTTCTTCCGAGACACCTACTACGCGGAGTATTTCAAGAAACCCTATCCTAGTGATATCAATGTATTCTACGGAGAAGGTAAAGAGATCACCCCTGCAGATCTTCAGATTGTCGCCAAGTGGCTTCCCGAAGGAACTCAGGAGAATCTCAAAAATCCGAAATCACTTGCAGAGATTGTCAATTTTATGATGACCTGGAAACTGTTCGCACGGAAAGCGAAAGAGAACGGCGTTGCTCGTTCTGAAGATTTCCTTGGTCAAATGGGCTATTTCGAAAAATATGAATTAGTTCGCCACTACGTTAACACGGTTCTTACAGATAAACTCAGCGTGGATCGCAGTGCAATCAACTCAGAGATTGCTCAGTTTGCACTGTGGGATTCCAAAGGGCGTACCGGTGAGTCCGGTTCGGATTCTACTTTAATGGGAACGATACTCGACGATGCGGTAAAACTGAAATCAGACGCTCAGATGTTGAAATACATCACAGAGAAACGATTAAAGAAAAAGGTCACGTTCCTTCACGCTGACTATAAAGATGAACTTGCGGAAACTAGCGACCGTATTCTTTTCAATGCCGATTCTCTTAACAATCTCGGAAATAAAGAGATGGCCAAAAAGTACTATCGCGATCTGATCCGGTACTACCCATTCACCAAAGAGGGCGTGGAAGCGTATCGAGCAATTGCCATGGTCGAAACCGATGAAGCATCCTACTCTTCGGCGATCCAGAACTACCGCAAATACCTTCTACTTTCTGAACCGAATGACGAATGGTGCAAAGTGTTCTTCATGATCGCCTATGGATATGGTGAATATTTGAGCAACATTGATCTTGCAGCGTCAAACTATCGTTGGGTTTTGAAAAACAGACCGGACTGTGATTTCGCTGATGATGCTGAATTTATGTATCTTCACCTCGGTGAACCAATCTCAGACGTGGAAGAACTTCAGGCGGAAAATGCCCGTCAAGGACGTCCACTGAAATAAGATTTTCTTTGTGATAAATAACTAGGCGGGAGTTTTCCCGCCTTTTTGTTTTGACTCTCTATCAATCATTTTGCATGTCTCGCCCTATCGAAACATATTTTAACACCATAGTAGTATAGTTTACCTGTATGACCGGAAACACCCATGATTGAAGTACGTGATTTAAGTAAGACATTCCGCGTTCACCGCAAACAACCAGGATTAGTTAATTCGATAAAATCCCTGTTCCACCGCGAATGGGTTAATAACACAGCCCTCGATTCAGTTTCACTTTCGATCGGAAAAGGCGAAATAGTCGGTCTCGTGGGAGCAAACGGAGCGGGCAAAACGACCCTCGTAAAAATTCTCTCTGGAATTATTCACCCCGATGGTGGGACGGTTCGCGTTATGGGCGAAAATCCGTGGGAACGCAAAAACAGTTTCCGCAAGAATATCGCCTTAATCATGGGCCAAAAAGCACAACGCTGGTGGGACCTTCCCGCCGCAGACAGTTTTCTTCTTCTGCGAGAAATCTACGGAATTCCCAAAGATGAATTTTCGAAACGACTCAATCGATTAACAGAAACATTGGATATCACCTCAAAAATGGATATTCAGCTTCGCAGGCTCTCGTTAGGTGAACGGATGAAAATGGAGCTTATCGCCGCACTACTTCATAATCCGCAGGTGGTATTTCTCGATGAACCTACCATCGGTCTGGACATCACTTCACAGCGAGCGATCCGTCAGTTCATAGCCGACTACCGTCAAGAACACGAACCAGCTATGATTCTCACGTCGCACTACATGGAAGATATCGAGACGCTGTGCAAGCGAATCATTATCATTCGCGAAGGAAAAATCGTCTACGATGGCCCCTTAGCTGATGTGGTTGAAAAACATACTCCCGGGAAAATTATCACCGCCACCCTTTCCGAATGTTCACTCACCGAAGGGTTCTCCATTCCTTCTGAACTGGGTACGATCATCAGCACCGACAACTGTCGGATTACCGTGCAAGTTCCTCGGCCCAAGCTGACCTCGGCAACATCCTATGTCATGGAACACCTATCAATAAGCGATCTCTCTATCGAAGAACCGGATATTTCGACGATAATCGAATCAATCATGCGGGGCCATCATGAATAATCGCTGGCTCGGCGAAATTTTCCGCGGGGAAATTCGCCGTATTCTCGCCTATCGAGCAGATTTCTGGGTGCAATACTTAGTCAATATTATCGCTCACATCGGCGTGGCTTTCTACCTGTGGAAAGCAGTTTTCACAGCCAACGGCGTGACCACTATGCAGGGATACAGTTTTTCCGGAATGATGCTCTACTACCTTCTGGTGCCGCTGCTGGGGCGAGTTATTTTCGGTTCTGAACTGGGCGCAATCGGTCGGGAAATCTACGACGGATCGCTTACTCGCTATCTCATTTATCCCGTCAACTACTTTCTCTACAAGATAATGCAGTATTTAGCACATTCATTGATCTATTCAATTCAGCTTGTTACGGCACTTCTTCTTTTCGTAGTGCTCTTTGGCCTACCGCCAGAAATCACCTTGAGTGCCATAATGATTCTAATTATCCCCACACTTTTTGCGGCGGCAATGCTGAATTTCGCGATTACTACAACCCTAGAACTTTTTGCGTTTTGGGCTGACAATATATGGTCACTGTTGGTGATTGTTCGATTCAGCGTGGGACTTCTCGGAGGAGGTCTAATTCCGCTCGCTTTTTTCCCTAGCCAAGCTCAGGAAATACTGAACAAACTTCCTTTTGTCTATCTCACCGCTTTCCCCGCGGATCTATTGATGGGGCGCATTTCATTGAGCTCGTGGTGCGAAGGCATGGTCATTTTATCATTGTGGACGGCAATCTTTTTCGTTCTGGCATATAAGGTTTGGAAAGTTGGCATTCGCCGCTACACAGGAGTGGGAATATGATTCGCTATATACGTCTATATCTCTATTTTCTTCAGTTTTCATTTAGCCGCGCCATGGAGTTTCGGTTCGATTTCTTTTTCAGAATCGTTATGGACTTGGTCTATTACGGAATCAATATCGGTTTTTATCTGATTCTTTTTTCTCACACGACTACCTTAGGCGGATGGAATCAATCGCAGATGCTTGTATTTGTGGCGGGATTTTTGGTGGTGGATGCGATCAATATGACCGTGTTTGCCAATAATCTCTGGGTTCTCCCAGATTTTATCAACAAAGGCGAACTCGATTACTACCTTCTGAGGCCAGTGAGTTCGCTCTTCATTCTCAGCCTGCGCGACTTTGCGGCGAACTCCTTTGTCAATTTGATTGCGGCGTTTGGATTGCTGATCTACGCCTTGGTTCAGTATGAAGGAACTCTTTCGGTGGGTGGCGTGATCCTCTTTATACTGTTACTCGTGGTGGGAGCGATTCTTCGCTATTTACTTCGCATGTGTTTCTTGATTCCCACATTTTGGCTTCACGCGGGAAGAGGATTTGACATGGTATTTTTCCAACTGAACCGGTTTATCGAACGGCCACACAGGATTTTCACCGGCGTCATGAGAGTTCTTCTCACGTCAGTTCTTCCGTTCTCCGTGATGGCAAGTTTTCCTGCATCGCTGCTGATCGATGGTTTTTCGTGGACTATTTTCGCTCAATTTATTGCAGTGACCGTGGGCTTCTCTCTTTTTGTGGCGTGGTTTTGGAAAAAGGGGATTCGCGCGTACAGTTCCGCTTCTTCTTAGAACAGTACACAATCGAACGTTTGAAGGTCTATTCAAACTGATTATTGATGCGTGAAGTAATAAAATCGCAGATTCTGCGCGTAATCGATGAAAGAACAAAACGAAATTTTTCGGCGTTTTGTCGTTTCATTTCTGTGTCATTTTAGCAGAATATTTCTTTTTCGAGTGCATAGTCAAAATGAAAAAGGGATCACATGAACAGTTCATGCGATCCCTTTTTTAGTATTTTTTGATCTACTTGCGAGGAGTTGCAAACACCTGAGTCCAATGATTCACACTGCGCCCCACACCCATGTCGGTATAGCTTCCCCCCATGATATTTTTACAGTGACCGGGACTGTTTTTCCACGCGGCAATAACCGATTCTGCCGATGTTTGTCCGGCAGCAATATTTTCCGCACACCCTTTCCAGAGGTATCCGCCGTTGGTAATTCGCTGACTAAAGCTTACGCCATCAGGGGTTGTGTGAGAAAAATATGCGCGAGCTATCATATCTTCGCTGTGAAGTTTCGCAATGGAAGTTAAAGTATCACTCCATTTCACAGGATTTACCGGCGGCATTGAATCGGCTCCACAGCGACAACCGGTTTGACGAATCTCATTGACAAGCGATAAAAGGCGTACCTTTTCGGCATTTACCAACAACGAATCCTTCGTCGATGTTGAATCCTTCGTCGATGTTGAATCCTTCGTCGTTGTCGAATTAGTTCGCGTAATCGGTTCTGAATCACAACCGATCAACGAAAATATACCTGCAAAGAGAACTGTTTTCAGAACTTTGCTCATTTTGTTCTTTTGTTTCATGAGTCCCTCTTTCAAGATGATACTCATACTATAGTCGCTGGGTTTAGTAACCGATTCCCGCCGAAGCAACATTTGCCGGATCGAAAGCATGGCACGGAGTTACCGCATGCACGCATCCACAGGCCGTACACTTGCTTTCGAATGTTTCCATTTCAAACTCGGCACCACAACTTCCGCAGTTTACTGTGAGCGGAATTGGCATGAACTGTTCCGCGAATCCCATCATACGAACTTTATCGACAACCTGTTTTCCATCATCAAATGAGCCAGAACATCCGTCATGCATAGTAATCTCCTTGTATAAGTACATTCAATCATTTCTGCATATAATATACGAACAATCAGCGATAAGTATCTTGACCTAGGTCAAGGAGAAACACCTTTTTTAAACTTTTGATTGAGAAAACACGCGATCTAGCAGGTGTTCAAGTTCTCCCATAATAATCGGTTTTGCCAAGAAAAAGGGAATCCCCTGTTCTTGGTAATGCAATTGATCCTCATGCATCACATTTGCCGTCAGCGCGGCCACAGGGACTGCAAAGTTTTCGATCTCTTGATTCATCAGCGAGAATGTCGTAATACCATCCATTTCGGGCATTTGGATATCAAGAAAAATCAGGTCATAGGTTCGAGCCGTCACCATCTCAAGAGATTCAAAACCACTGGAACAGACATCTGCGGCAATTCCAAATTTTGATAGCATCAGCTTTGCCACTTTTAGATTCACATCTTGATCATCAACAACAAGTACCTTTTTATGGCGATATCGACCGGAATCACTTTCTGGTATAGAAATTGAATTTATTGGTTCAATGGTCTCTTCGACGGAACTCTGTTCAATTGGGATTGAAGGGATATTCCACAGGAATCGCGTGCCCTTGCCGAGTTCACTTTCACAGGTAATCGTTCCTTCCATGAGGTTGACTAGATTTCTAGTGATCATTAGACCAAGCCCAGTTCCTCCGAATTTACGCGAAATACCTTTTTCAGCCTGTACAAAGGGTTGGAAGAGTTGATTAATTGCTTCGGGAGCAATACCAACTCCGGTATCAGCGAGACAAAAATGTAGAAGTGAATCGACGACTGTGATAGTCAGGGTAATTTGCCCACCTTCGTGAGTAAATTTGACCGCATTTCCCACAAGATTTGTCAGTACTTGTCTCAAACGAAGTGGATCGACAAGTACCTTTGATGGAACCAATTCATCAATTAAAGAAATAAATTCTAAATCTTTCTTAGAAAAATCAGCGGAGAAAATCCTTTCAATATCTTTTACCGCGGCCATAAGATTAGTTGGCTGAGGATCAAGGGTCATTTTACCCGCTTCAATTTTCGAAAAGTCGAGAATATCATTAATAATTTGCAGAAGTCCCATTCCCGACATCTGCATTGTCTGAAGAAGTTCATGACCTTCTGCGTCTTCAATAAAGTGATCTAAATTGTGTGAAATTCCAATAATTCCGTTCAGTGGAGTGCGGATTTCATGACTCATTACCGCTAGAAACTCCCCTTTGAGCAGAGCAAGTCGTTCAGCTTCCCGGATCATTTTTCGTATGTAGAACAGTGCATAATAGGTAAAAATACCAATCAGGATGGATAGTATCAACGCAACAACAGTAAGAACAGCGGCTGTTTTATACACCATAACCATTCTGTTTTCATATTCATGAACAGACATATCGACCCCAAGGATTGCAATCACCTCGCCTGATGCTGTTTTAATAGGTGCATAGGCACTGAGAAAACACCCCCATTTATCACAACTCGGTTTTGAATCAATGTGAACAGCACCGGTTTCAAAGGGTATCATCATTTCAGGTGTAGTGCTTTCGTAATGCTCCATAATCTGTGATTTATCTTCGATACCGTCACTGTCTAGGTCACCTGAAGGTGTACCGTCTAGAACAAAGAAAAGTGAATCGCCGCGCTTTACCATGGTGTACGCATAAGTAATTATGCCTCTACTTTGTTCCATAACCTCGGTGAGAGGACGATTCATTGTGCTGTAGAGTGAACTATTCTGCTGTTGATGAGTTTGAAGTTGCTCGTGTAACTCAGGATCAACCGATGCGGCAAGTGCGACTGCGGTATTTCGCAAATCGTTGCGAAGCTCCTCCACATAAGCATTTTTCAGAATAACGTAAATGCTCAGACCGGAACCGATAGTACAGAGTAGTACTAATGATGCAATTACAATAGCCATTGGAAGCGGGTGAAGCGGAAGTGTTCGCAGGCGAATTAAGTAGGAGTTTGAAAAATGCATGAAGCGTCTCCTGATAAGAATTTCTCCATCATTTTACACCCCATTAGATCCAAATGTAAACACAATTTATACTGTTTCGGCAAAAATCAGAGAGTTACAAAAAGATCGGCAAAAGTAGACTTTTACCGATCTTGCGATTTTGTCCTCGCTGAAGATATCCTAAAACTCAAAATTCTCCAACGATTCGCCGTTGCGCAAAAGCGTCCGCATGGCCTGAACCTTTTTGTCCAGCGCTTCGATATCGGTGAGGATCGCCCGTTCTTTGTCGTCTGTTTCGATCACCGCGTGGATTCCACCGTTTTTGATCACGATTCGGCGATCACCCATGAGTGCAAGCATCGGGTCGTGGGTTGCCATGAGCACGATTTTATCTTCAGACAAAAGCAGGTCGAGTGCTTTCTTACGATCAATTCCCGCATTTTCAATTTCGTCGATAAGCACAATGGACGACCGCGAAAGAATCGCTGTGTCCGCGATCATCAAAGCTCGCGACTGCCCGCCGGAAAGCGAAGTAATCGCCGTGTCGGGAGCAAACTTTTCACCGGCAAGTTCGTTGGCTTCGCGGATAATGTTCGCCACGACCTGTTCGACATTGTTCACCATACGACTGTCCGCGTGAAGTCTCACGAACTCCTCGACGGAGAGATCCATAACGAAATTCATGTTCTGCGACAGTTGAGCAACCAACTTATCGGCGGAACTAAACCGCCATTTTGGATCGGGAACATTGCCGTTTACCAAGAGCTGGCGGTGAGTGGGCGTGTCCTTTTGAGCCATCCATTCGATGTCGGCGAGCAAGCGACTTTTCCCCGAACCGGTGGGTCCAACGATACAGACGATTTCTCCACGCTTAAATGTCAGTTCTGTGAACGATTCTGGTTCACCGCTTTTGTTGGTTCCCGGGAACAGCGTCACGGAGTTCACGGTTCGCGATTCGCCCCCGCCGAGAAACATGAGCATCTGTTCGATATAACTGGCGGTTCCTTCGAGAATCGCGGGAATATCAATCGCTTTGTCTTCCTTCCGTGCCCGCTGAGAAATCCATTCAAGAACGGATATTTTTTGAGAAGCATTACCGCGGAAAGGCGGTTGATTTCTAATTCTATTTCATTCATATTTTTTCCTTTATTTCATGCACGAGGGCTTTCGCCACTCGGTTGGTATAAGCCAGACCTTCGGTCTTCAATTTCCCCGAATTGTATTAAGCCCCCACCGGGGGGTTGGGGGGAATTCCTTAGGATTGCGTTACGAAAGGGGCCGGCGTTTTGGCTCGGTGTATTCCCACCGACCAAAACAATCTGCCGGACACCTTTTGTCCTCAAAAACGAATTACATTTCGCATGATTATGAAAGATCAATCTTCCGAACATTCCCCATCTGATACTCTGCCCCGATGCGGGTTTCGCCAAGACAGTACGAACAGAGCGCTGACGGCATTGGGAACCGCAGTTCTTTGCCCACAACGGTGGGAACATGAATCTCCTCTTTGTAGATCAGCGTTCCCAACTCAAACGCTCCCTGACCAGTAAGTCCATTCACGTGCATAATGTTCGCTTTCGGATTTACCGAATTGACTCGACTGGCGAACACTTCCCGTTCTGCCTGAGAAACAATGTCGCCCTTGGTGATTACCACGGTGTCCGCACTTTTCAGCATAGGCCCGATCTTTTTTGGTGTGTTGATTCCGGAAAGATTGTCGATCACGCAGACCGCACCGATCTCTTTGATGTAGGGCGAACAGCGATTACAAAGCCCCGCCGATTCGGAAATCAGAAGATCCATCCCTTCGCGGAGTCCCCACTGAGTAACCTCTTCGATATTGGAAACGAAATAGTGATCCGGGCAGAGTGCTCCCGACAATCCTTTGCGAACCGGAATCCCAGCCTTTTCGTAGATCAGATCATCATCGGTGGAGAGACAGTCGAATTTCACCACACCCACTTTGACACCCTTTTTGATCAGCGATTCCGCGGTCTTGAGAATGACCGATGTTTTTCCCGATGATGGTGGTCCGGAGAATGTTACAAGATTCATATAAGCTCCTTTTCAGACTCAAGCCAAAAGCTTCAAGCCGAAAGTAAATTGTTTCAAGTTCTAAGTCTCGAGCCGAAAGTTTCAAGTGATTCTCTTGTGGCTTTTCGCTTGGTGTTTGTGGCTACAATGATAATATACCCGATCGGTGGAGTTTGAGTATTGATCGGGATCAAGGAATTGGAGGAAAAGAATAGTTTATGCATTTTAATCCTAACCTAAGGAAATTGATAGTATTTATCTAAATCTTACGCAAAACCTATATTATTTGGCGAATACTTCTTATGTTTTTCTCTCTCGCAATAAATCATGATTTTAGAATATAACAAGTTAAAATTAGACACAGATTTGAGGCTAAAATGGCAAAGTTTTTGAATACCAGTGCTACCAATTACTTTCTTGAAGAACTTATCAAAGATGCTAAAGATCGTCTCATTCTAATAAGTCCATTCTTGAAACTAAATGATAGAATGAAAGAACTTCTTGCAGACAAGAATCGTCTTAAAATTGATGTACGAATTATCTATGGGAAGAGTGAACTACTGCCAGAAGAACTAAACTGGCTCAAAGAACTTACCTATATCAGAACAAGCTTTTGTAAAAACCTGCATGCAAAGTGCTATCTTAATGAAGAACTTTGCATCATTACCAGCTTGAATTTGTATGAGTTTAGCCAAGTGAATAACAATGAAATGGGTGTATTAATACGCCGTTCAGAAGATTCTGAACTCTACAAAGACGCTTATGAAGAAGCACAGCGAATCATTCGAATTAGTGATGAAATTAGAATTTCAATGGAAAAAGTAGAATCAGCAACGGCAGATGCTGTTGAAAACGGTGATGAACTCAGCCAAACCGAAAAGATAACATCCTCGAAAATTGCAAAAAATCTCAAATTGAGTACAAAAGAGTTTCTTGATGCCTGCTGTATACATGGATTGCTTATAGATCAAAATGGCAAACATACACTTACAGAAAAAGGAAAAGAGATGGGGGCCGAGTTTAAATACAGCAAACAGTTTGGGCCGTATTTTATTTGGCCAAAAGAAATGACTCTTTCTTAATTTCTAGTCTAAGCTTATTTCAATTAGATTCCCCTCGGCGAACCTCACCAGTTCGCCGATTTCATTTCTCCCCATCAATCTCGACAATTCCTCGAATCGAACTCACGGAATTCGATGCAGTTTGGGCGTTCCCTTTTCTGAGCAAATACCACTTCAAAAACTTTTGAAATGTAATTTACCGAGTAAACACCATTTCCACAAGTTTTGAAATGCAATTTACCGAGTAAACACTATTTCCGCAAGTTTTGAAATGCCATGTACCGAGTAAACACCATTTCCGCAAGTTTTGAAATGCCATTTACCGAGTAAACACCACTTCCACAAGTTTTGAAATGCAATTTACCGAGTAAACACCATTTCCGCAAGTTTTGAAATGCAATTTACCGAGTAAATACCACTTCCACAGGTTTTGAAATGCCATTTACCGAGTAAACACCATTTCCGCAAGTTTTGAAATGTCATTTACCGAGTAAACACCATTTCCGCAAGTTTTGAAATGTCATTTACCGAGTAAACACCACTTTTTTTCTTTGGTAAATTGACATTGAAAAATCTGTACGTATCACGTATACTTTTGTAATCTCAATTCTTTTGAGATAAAAAAAGGCAACTCAAAACAATGAAACAAGAGAGCAAGTATGAGCAATGAATTTCCCATATCAATTTGTCTTTGGTTTGATAATTCAGCCGAAGAAGCAGCTCGGTTCTACACATCACTCGTGCCAAATTCCGAAATTCTTTCAGTTTCCCCAATAATAGTTCACTTTACCATTGGCGGAGTTTCATTTCAGGCGCTGAATGGGGGCCCGAAGTTTCATCACTCCGAAGCAGCTTCGATTGTGGTGACGACAGAAAATCAGGAAGAGACAGATCGTTTGTGGAATACTCTTATTGCGGATGGTGGATCGGAAAGTCAATGTGGATGGTTAAAGGATCGATTTGGTGTATCGTGGCAGATTATTCCAAAAATACTGCCGGAACTAATTTTTTCACCCGATCAAATTTCTGCTAATCGAGCAATTCAAGCGATGTTTAAAATGAGAAAAATTGATATACAAACAGTTGTTTCGGCTTTCAACACGCCTGAACATGAGTGAACCATTTACGAACTCCCAAAGGAGATCTTATGAAAATTTCAGGAATATTTGAAGTCGATCTGGCTCCATTGGAACCGTACGCTCAGGGTGTTAAAGGTATTACCTTGGGGAGAATGTCGATCGACAAACGCTTTCTCGGGGAACTGAACGGTTCGAGCAAGGGCGAAATGATCATGGCCATGACCGCGGTAAAAGGTTCGGCGGGATACACCGCAATCGAACAGGTGACGGGGGAACTTTCCGGCAAAAAAGGGAGTTTTGTTCTGCAACATTTCGGGATTATGGATCGCGGAACGGATCGACTAATTCTCGAAGTGGTTCCCGATTCAGGAACGGGTGAACTGAGTGGATTGACCGGTTCCATGGCAATCAAAATTGAAAATGGCACTCATTTTTATGCATTTGAGTACGAGATTTCGCTGTAATTTTATACCTGATAACCCATTTAAAGCAGTAACTCGATTGAGGTGATACTAAAAAGCCAAAGTATCTGGCCTCAAGCTAAAAGCCCCAAGCTAAAAGCCCCAAGTCAAAAGTGTAAAGAAAATTCCAACTTGTGGCTTGAGACTTGAGGCTTTGGTTCACCAAGTCAGGCTACTGCCGTAACAGGGCAATCGAGATATTTTTTAACTATCAGCAAGGGAGTTTTTATGGAACTTATTCAACTATCCGAACTGAACTGGCTCGCAATTATTGGGGCGACTCTTTCCGCCTTTTTCGTTGGAGGAATTTGGTATTCGATATTTGATACACCATGGCGAAACGCCAATGGGTTCACTGCGGAATTTTTACAAACACGGAACATGATTCTGGTATTCGTCAGTTCGATTGCTCTTTCGCTCGTTATGGCGATCTCGATGGCTTTGATATTAAGCAGACTGCCAAATATGGATCTGCATGATGTATTTTAAAGCATGAAAAAAACAATGCTAAAATCGGTTTCGTCAGATATTCGAA
>JAIFMU010000139.1 GCA_020048285.1 bacterium
ATTCACCTATTGGGTGAAAGGAGTATTTGGTGTAGTTCTAAAGATGATATAGTGTTAGAATGAAATTCAAGATGCAACTGCGGATTTTAGGGTAAAAGCAGTTTTGGGCGGGAAGGAAACCTCCCTGAAATTTAGGACGAATCGGGGAGGGGGATATTCGCTCAATTTTGATTCAGACCCAAGGCACAATTGTACTGGAACCGGGAACTCAAGTTGTGAAGGCTACTTCTGAATACGGGAATACCTTTTCTGTGGTTTGAGGTAGCTGAATGATGTTGAAAGTTTTTGAAAGAGCCTAACCGCTCACGGTGATGATATTTCCGCCGCGTGCGGAGAGTTGTTTGTTTCAGCAGGAAAGTAGGGGAGAGCTCAATTCACCAGATCGAAAATTCTCCCTTTAGCCCGATTTCACAAACAAGAATTCTCTTTACAACATCCCCGCGAGCCGGCGGATTTTCAATTCGTTTAGTTTTATCGCACTCTGCGCTGATTGCACCGCTTGTTCTGTGCGAAAATACGCCAACTGAGATTCGCGCAGTGTCACCGATTGAATCTGCCCCAACCGATACTGTTCCAGCGAACGCTTTTGCAATTCATTGGAAAGCGAACGGGTCTGCTCTTCCGTGGAAAGAATGAGTTTCGCCGATTCCCACGCGCCGTAGAGCGTGCGCAGTTCGGACTCGATGGCGATTCGTTCGCGATCGATTTTGATATCGCTGTCGGTGATCAACGATTCGGCGTTGCGGTAGGTGGTGAATGCTCGCCCATCGATGAGCGACCAGTTCAGTGAAAGTGATCCCGTGAACTGCCCCGTGGGTGAATTCTCTGTGGGAATCCCAAACCCTTCGCGACTGTTGGACAATCCATAGCCGGCTCCGATATTCAGGCGCGGAAAGAATGCCGATTTCGCCAGCGAATGAGTCAGTTCAGAAACTACTTTTTCACTTTCCGCCGCCTTGAGTGTCGGGCTGTAGGCAACGGCTCGGGTGAGTAACTCTTCCAGCGGGGGGAGTGAATCAAGCGAAATCGATTGATCCACGGTAAACGCAAGCGGTTCGGTTTTCCCCATCAGTTGATTCAGGGCGATCTGCGCCGCGTGAAGTTGTTCTTCTGCGCGAAAAAGGGCCGTGCTGTCACTGCGAAGATCCACTTGAGCAGAGAGCAGATCGAGGGAACTGTTCTGACCATAGCCGATTCGGTTTTGCGCAAAGGAAACGCGCTTGTTCGAAAGTTCACAACTCTGCTGAGCCAAAATAACCGACCGCTGAGCACTCTGCACCGCCATGTACGCAGTGGCGCTCTGAAGAAGAGTCAAATCCACCAAGGCGCGGGTTTGTAACTCCGAAAGTTCCGACCGCTTCTGATTTGATCGATAGTTGTTGATCGTATAGAATCCATCGAACAGAGTGTAGTTGAACTGAATCCCTGTTTGAGCAGTTGTTTTTTCCTGATCGGTGACCGATCCCGACGACGCGCGCTGTTCACCGTTGGTGTAGGTAAGTCCCGCCGTGAGCGATGCGGTGGGCAAGAGTCCCGCATTGCTCAACGAAGCGGTTCGTTCTGCCGATTCGGTGGATCGTCGGCTCAACTGAAGAGAGTGATTTTCTTTGAGCGTGGCGGTGAACACATCTTTCAGTGTCAAGTGCTGCGCCGCGCTGATTCCCATGGCCAATGTCGCTATAAGTAGATTTGTTTTCATGCGATATCTCCTGATTGTAAGCCATCGGTGGCGAGAATATTCGATTCGCGATCTTCGCGGATCGCCGGTTCCACATCGAGAGGATCCACCGGTTTTCCTGTCCAGAGTTGAAGCAGCGCCCGCTTGGTTCGATTCAAAATAAGAAGCAGCGCCGGGAGCATAAACAGGGTTAAGAGCGTTCCGTAGAGCAGACCGTATCCCACGGAAATTGCCATGGGCGAAAGAAACTGCGCGTGAAGCGATTGGTTTTTTATGAGTGGCCACAAACCGGCCACAGTGGTCAGCGAAGTGAGAATTACCGGTCGAAGACGACTTTCACCAGCCATACGCAGTGATTCTGAAAAACTAAATCCCTCCTTGAGGTATTGGTTAAAAGTACAAACCAAGACCAGCGAATCATTGACGATAATTCCCAGAAGCGCGATTATTCCAAAGAGCGACAGCATACTGACCGCATACCCTTCGAAAAAGTGTCCCCAATAAATCCCCACAATACTGACCGGAATCAGCAGGAAAATGATCGCCGCCTGCGAAAATGATCGGAATGTGTAAACCACCACGATGTACATGAGAAACAGAACCACCGGAACAACCACTTTTGCGCTGTTCGTCGTTTCCGCACTCGCTTCGCTTTCACCTCGAAGACTCACGGTGACGCCGGGAAACCGCGACTTTAACAAAGGTATCAGTTCTTCGCTGATTTTTGCATTCGCCGAAACCGGTGTCATCGCTTTATTTCCCAAATCGGCGCTGACCATAATCTCTTTTTCGCCATCTTGATGGGCAATAGAGGTCACTCCCGGGCGAAGAGAAATCTCCGCGATTTCGCTGAGAGGAATCAGTTCGCCGTTGATTCCGCGGATCGTCAGTTTTTCCAGATCGTTCACCGACCGACGACTCTGTTCGTCGTAGCGAATCACCACGGGAACTTCGTCGATTCCTCGCTGAAGACGCTGGACGGTTCCGCCGAAAAAGCTGTTGCGCACCTGAGCCATGACAAATTGATTGGTCAATCCCATGGAGTAAGCAATCGGTTTTAAGGTGATCAACACTTCCTGCGCCGCCTTAGAATCGCTGTCCACAATATCTTTGAGGAACGGATAGGCGGTGAGTTCCGTTTTCAACCAGGTTTTTGCTTCCTGCAGTTGATCGAGATTATCCCCGTAGAGTGCAATAGCCACGGCAGCTCCGAACGCGCGACCGCCGCCAAAAGTGAGTCGTTCCGCTTGAACAATAGGGCCCACCAGTTCGCGGTAGGCGTTGGCCACGGTGGCGGCATCGACTTTTCGCTGATCACTGGGAATAAGCGTCAAGCTCACGGAACCGCGATTGGTTCCGCGAATATCCCTCGACCAAGCGGTGATAATCTCTTTTCCGCCGTGCTGTTTCGCAAACTGATTGTTCAGCGCGGGCACTTTCGATTCGATCACCTGCAAGAGAGAATCGGTGACCGATTCTACGGTTCCTGCGGGAAGTTCCAGCGACACATTGAGTGACCGCCGTTCGATTTCAGGGAAATAGGATGTTTTGATTATCCCGCTTTTCACCGCGCCCATGGTGATAATCAGAAGCGCAAAGGGGATCGCCACGGTGAGTAGTGCGTGGGGAACCGATTTCGTGGTAAAGCGAATCAATTTTCGGTAGAGTTTCTGTTCAACCCACTCCATGAACCGTTCTACTGCGGCAAAGAATGTGTGTTTCTCTTTGCCCGGTTTCTGGTGAAGTGTTTTCGAGTGCGCAATATGCGCGGGAAGAATAAACATCGCTTCGATAAGAGATATTGCCAGCGTGGCGATCACCACAAAGCCGATATCCCGCGATCGATCACCCATTGGGCCTTCGAGAAAGAAAAAGGCCACGAAAATGATCATCGTTGTCAGTACAGAACCGATCACCGACGGAAGAACTTCCATGGTTCCTTTCACCGCCGCGGGAATTGCCGCCATGCCCGATTCGAACTTGGTGTAGATATTTTCGGCGATCACAATTCCGTGATCCACCAAAATTCCCAGCACTAAAATCATACCCATGAGTGACATAACATTGATCGTAAATCCGTAGAGCGGACTGATAATGAACATTCCCAAGAGCGAAACGGGAATCACCAGCGACACCCAAAAGGCAAGGCGAAAATGAAGGAACACGCCCAGAATCAGAATGACCAGAACGATTCCCTGCCAGCCGTTGCTCACTAAGATACTCGACCGTTCCTTGATTGTGGTGGATCGATCCTGAAGAATATCCAACGAGATTCCGTTGCTGTTTTTGTACTGTTCCGCGTAGGTTCGAATCGTTTTTGCCGTGCCGATCAGATCTTCCGACCGAGTGCTGGAAACCTGAATCATCACGCTCTGGTCGCCTTTGAAAAAGGATTTCGAAGCGATATCTTCCCATCGATCGGTGATTTTTGCCACCTGATTCAAAAGTACCACCGCGCCATCGGGCGAACGCTTTACCACCGTATTTCCCAGATCTGCGGCGTAGTAGTTTTTTGCATCGGCGCGAATGAGCACTTGTTCAGCGCTTCCTTTGATCGTTCCGCCGGTGATCCGCACATTGCTGGCGCGAATCGCCGAAGAGATGTCGTTGATCGTGAGATTAAATGCGTGCAGTTGTTCGTTGTTCACGGCAATTTCGATCTCTTCATCGGGAAATCCCGACACGCTCACCTTGGAAATTCCCGGCAGAGCGAGAAACTCTTTTTCGATCCGTCGCGCTTCCGCTTTCAGTTCACCCAACGAAACATCGCCGCGCACCGCCAGATCGATTGCCGGTTCGCGCGGTTCTTCTTTGTAGACAGAAATCGGTTCCATTTCCGCGGGAAGTGCCGTGCGATTTACCGCGCTCTGAACATTTTGAAGTACTTCGTCGATATCGGCAGTGCGAAGGATTTCGATGCGCACGGTTCCGCTGTTTTCCGTGGAAGTGGAACTGTAGCGACGAATACCGGAAACACTTTTCACGCTGTTTTCCAGAGGAGTAACAATTCCCTCTTCGATTTCCCGCGGCGAAGCGCCGGGCATGGTGGCGGAAATGGTTATGTCGCGAAGTGGTTGATCGGGGAAAAAGGTTGTTTTTGTCCCTTTCAAGGCCATCAAGCCAAAAATGACCACGGTAATCAAAATTCCGTTGCCCATTATGGGATAGCGGATAAAATATTCAATAAGTTTTTGCATCGAAAATCCTTACACCAAGTTTTTGAATTTCTTCTCTTTGCACATTTTGAAAGCAGTGCTTTGCGAATCTCTTTTCTTCGTGGCTACTCTGTCGGGGGACACCCGCCGGGCTAACGCTGTTTCTTCGTGGCACTTCTGTACTCCGGCCGGTTTCCCCCCGCTTCAGCCCACCACTCTTCGCTTAGGCTCAGAATCTGGTGGTCTTTGCTTCCCCTTCCGTGCGGGGACACCCCGCAACACCCCGAAATCAAATACAAACACAACCATAAGCTCTATCGAGTAAGTGTGGTTCCCTCAGCAAGTCCCGTGACAACAACGCCGGAGTCGAGGCGGGCGATCACCGTGACGGCTTGTGCTGTACCGCCTTTTTTCCCCTCTTTTATACGAACCGAACTGCCGTCGCGCATAAATCGCGCCGGAATCAGAGCCGCATCGGTGTGTGTTTTCCCGTTCAGTTTTGCTGTGACAAAGGAGTTTTCAAAGAGATCTGGCGAATCGGTGGTGAGATAGATGTTCACGGTTCTGGTCTGAGGATCAATGGCGGTGTTGATTCTCGCCACGGTGAGTTTCAGTTCCGCTCCCGTTTCCATGACCGAACAGTTCACCGGCGAACCAATCGCCACAGCAGAAATCTGTGAAGCAGGCACGGCCAGAGCGATTTCAAATCGGCGATTTCCCGTAAATGTCCCCACATTTCTTCCCGCCGTGAGATAACTTCGCCCCGAAGAGAGTGCCACGGTGACCACGCCATCAAAGGGAGCGGTAATGGTGTACTCGTCCTGTTTATCTTCGAGCCCGCGAATTGTCCAGTAGGTCGAATAGAGTTCTCGCGCTACCAGTACCATGCGTTCCCGTTCCGAGGTCGCTTTGGGGAGTGCCGGCAGTGATTTGTCCGCCGAAATTGCCGAAGCAAACTGTTCCCATCGCTTCGCCGCTTTGGGGAAATCCACCGCCAGTTCAGGGAGAACTTTCAGAATCTGCCCGTGAAAGAGCGTCCGTTTCGCTCGAAGATCAAACCCAAAGGTTCCTTCGTCGATGCGAAAGAGAATTTCTCCTGCCTTAAAACGAGTTCCTGCGCGAAATGGTTTTGTTCCGGGGATCATGGTTCCCGCCACGGTGGGAGTCAGTTCCATGGATTGCACAGCTTCGGCTTTTCCCGACAGAGAGATTGTCTCGGTAAATGGTTTCACTTTGACGGTAAACTCTTCGCGAGTCACCTGAAGTTCTGGTTTTCCGCCGCGCTTTTTCTCTTCGCCCGGTTTCATGGCTTTGCTGATTCCCACCGAACCGGCAATCACCGCCGCAGTGATCGCCAGAATAATAATCTGTCTTTTTTCTATCATTGTACGCTCCGTTTATTGTCTCGTAAGAGTTTGTTAGAGTAGTATAGTTTATAAATTGTTACAGAAGAATTTTGTTTTTTATTTGTCATATGGTTTTCGTGTTTGCGACAGTGATTACAAGTGGAATTTTGAACACCATGCTAAACAGAACTAATGCCACCACCCTTTTAATTCCAACAACCGACGAGATGTGAGAACTCCGCAAGAAAATGATTCGGTACGCATTAGTGTTTAGGGTTAAAATCTGATTTGCGTAAATTCAAGCAGTAGGCTCACGAAATTAACACATAAGTTCAATGGCGGTCACACAGAAGGGGTGTATCTTTTTTGTGAACCTGTACAGACCTGTACAAAACAGAGGGGGTTTGCCACTCAGGAAAAAACGGTGATAAGGTAAAGTGGGCATCTCATGGTTCAGATGTGATGCCCCAGCATTCGGAAAGATCCGGTACGCCGGTACATAATAAACAGTGACGCAATCAATATCTATTATTTACGGAGATAAAATAGTATGAAAACAGAATTAGCAGTACTCCTTGCAGTTGCATCAGTAATTAATGCTGCAGAAATTCGGGGGAAAGTCGCAGAAACAAGCGGTGTTCTTCCGGCAGCTAAAGTAGAGATTATCAATGACAAGGGTGTCGTTCAGAGTACAATTATCACCGATATGAACGGTCGATTTATTCTTTCAAATCTTTTTGTCGGTTCGTACAAAATTCGTACTTCCTATCTTGGATATGCTGATGTCGTAAAAGATGTAACGATCAGCTCTGACAGTGAAACAAAAGATCTTGGCGCCATTACCATGAGCGATCGCGTTGATACCATGGCGAAAATGAAAGTGGTGGGAACCATGAGCCGCGACCAGGCTCGCGCTCAGATGATTATGCAAAACTCCGACGCGATCACATCGGTTATCGCTTCTGACCGTATCGGAAAACTTCCTGACAGAAATGCCGCCGAAGCAGTTCAGCGCGTGGCTGGTGTATCAATCGAAAAGGACCAGGGCGAAGGTCGCTTTGTGGCGGTTCGCGGACTTCCAAAAGAGTGGAACTCGGCGACTCTCAACGGCAATCGCATTCCTGCCGCTGAAGAAGAAGACCTTTCTCGCGGAACAGCATTTGACTTTTTCCCTACTGATCTTATCGAATATATCGAAGTAAACAAAGCGTTTACACCGGATAAAGAGATGGATGCCATGGGCGGAAGTATCAACTACCGCACAAAAACTGCACCGGATCAGCAGACACTTCAAGCTTCTGCGGCCGGAGGAGTTGGTTCAAAAGAGATCAAGGGCGGAGAAAACGCGGTTGGTCGTGGTGCAATGAACGGATCACTGCTCTATGGAAACCGTTTTGCCGATGGAAAATTCGGTATGCTTCTCAACGGAACCTACTGGCGCCGTGCCTGGGCAACAGACAACTGGGAAAACCGTATCGGCGGTGATGGCCTTGGTATCTACCGCACAGAACTTCGCGACTACACAGGTGTTCGTCAGACCTACGGCGGAAACGGTGCGTTTGACTTTAAGTTCAATGATGACCACAAGATAAAATTCCTCGGGATGTACGGATCGCTCAACGACGAAGAGCTACACTATAAATATCGCCTTCGTTTTGACAAGGCCAAAGCTGACGCCAAAGGCGATACAACCAAGTGGAATCCCAACACCGGAACCGGACTTGGACGCGTAGAGATTCAGAATATCCACAATATCCTGATCACTCAGTTCTGGGGTGGAGAGTTCGCTACAGAAAACCGTTTCAACGATCTTCTGAAACTCGATCTCTCCATTGGTCACTACGAAAACAATTTCCACTACGGCGACGTACCTGATTCAAAAGACAACTCCTACTTTGCGTTGAAATACGCTCAGAAAGGGATTGCCATGACCGGTCTCGAAGAACGCAAATATGGCAAAGACAGTACTTCCTATGGTTCGATGGCGTACTTTGCCGTTGATGGTGGGAAAATGCCCAATAACGATGGGGTGAACACTCATCTGGTAAATACTAGCGGTGCAGTGATTGATCCTGCCAAAGTGAGTTTTGCCGATGCCGGTGTCTATCGCGTTGAAAAAACAGAAAAAGATAAAATCGTACTTACCGGTGACCTGACAATCACTCCGACAGATAAGTTGGAACTGAAAGTAGGTGGAAAGTATCGCGATAAAGAACGGGTCGAGTCGTTCTCTGACGAATACTGGTATTTCAATAAAGTCAATGCCAAGGGAGATTCAATTAAGGCCCCTGTATGGTCTTCGATTGCTACTGTTGATAAGCCTGGCGTAGAAGATTTCCTTTCTGAAGTGGGCGGCGTGAACGGTGATTTCGGTAAAGTAATCAAATCTGACGATATCGATGCATGGTGGGTGAACAACCGGGCAAATATGTATATGGACACTTCCGAATCTGCAACGCTTCTCAATGGCGGTGCAAACGGAAGAAACTATTCACTTCGCGAAACGCATCAGGCGGGATATGTTCATGGTAAGCTGAAAGCAACTGACCAGATTACGCTTCTCGGCGGTCTTCGCGGTGAACGCACCTGGTCCGAAGTGAATGGAACTCTTACGACATCAAACGAAAGTCGCATTGATACATCAGATGTTGAGATTAAGGGACTATTCTATAGACGTAATTCTGTCACAAAAACCAATGACTATATGTCGTGGCTTCCTGTGTTTAACGCAAAATATTCGCCCGTAGATCGTCTGAATCTTCGCGCTTCATACGCTCGGACATTCGCTCGCCCCTCCTTTGGTGACATGGTTCCCGGCGGATCAGAAATGACCTACGACCAGGCCCGCAAATTGGGTAACCCCGATTTGAAAGCGACCTATGCAAATAACTATGACTTTATGTCTGAGTACTATTTCAAGGGCGTGGGATATCTCAATGCGGGAGTTTTCTACAAGCAGATTACTGATCCAGTATACTACGGAACTGAATATGTAGGCGACTGGAAAGAGTCAAAACCCCTTAATGGCGACGATGCATCGATCTTTGGAATCGAACTTGCGGCAAGCAAGAAACTTGATTTCATCCCGAACAAAGTGCTCGGCGGATTCGGTCTCGAAGCGAACTACACCTATACGAAATCGTCTATGACGATTCCCGATGGTGATCTCGATTCGAACAATGTTCAGAAATTCCGCGAAGTGGCGATTCCTCGTCAGGCGGATCACCTGTTCAACGCGGCGGTATTCTACGAACTGGGCGGATTTAACGCTCGCCTTGCGGGGAATTTCAAAGGTGCGTTCATTACTGGTCACGCCGGTGAAAAGAACGAAGCTGCCAATGAGTATCTCGATGAATACTATGCAGACTACTTGAGCATGGACTTTTCGACAAGCTATTCGTTCAACAAGAAAGTAACGATCTTCGGAGAAGTTTCTAACCTGTTGAACACGCCGATGGTCTACACTCTTGGAGATCCTGAAAAAGGTCGTCAAGTTCAGACTGAATACTACGGTGTGAAATCACTGGTGGGAATCAAGGCGAACATTTTTTAATTGAATAATGATTCGTAGGGGTGCCCCTTGTGGGTACCCTGAATTAAAAAAACTGGATCGGGCGGATGATCAATCCGCCCCATTCTGAACCCCGCAATGGTTTTCTGCGAGAAAACTTTTGCCGGATTCAGAGGGGAATTCAACACAGATGAGGTTTTTATGTCAATCGACAAAACAAAAGGTGAACCACTCTACGATCAGCTTGTGGAAGAGCTCAAAATGATGATCGAATATCGTCAATTTCTTCCCGGCGATCTGCTTCCATCGGAAAGTGAATTCTGCAGTCGCTACGATATCAGTCGGGGAAGTGTACGCAAGGCACTGCAGATTCTCACCAATGAGGGAATTATCGAAACATTTCCCGGCAAGGGATCGATCGTGGCGAAACCAAAACTGGAGTATTCAGCAGATAAGATTTTCGGTTACTTTTCCCATATCGCTCACCGCGCCGGAAAAACGGCTTCGGGAAAAACAGTAGAACTGAAACGGGTGGAGAGTGCTCCGAATCATGTGTACGCGCACCTGAAACTCGATGAGAACTCACCACTAATCTTTGTGAAACGGTTGCGGTTTGTGGATGGGGAACCGTGGACAATTGAAACAACTTGGTTTATCGAAGAGGTGGGGAATACGGTGTTCGGTGCAGATATCGAAACGGGCTCGCTCTATGAACATCTCAATGCGGAAGGTTTTGTGTTTCTTCGATCAAAAAACCGGATCACCGCGGTAAATCTCTATGGCGATGACGCAGAACTGCTCGACTGTGAACCAGGAAGTGCGGGATTGGCGATTCAGCGAACCATGTACTTGCAGGATGATCGTCCCTTTGAATTTTCCGAAGATCTCAGTCGAGGCGATCGTATGCGGCTTTCCATCGATGTGAACTATCTGGCGGATGAAACAGATTTGCAGTTGAAAATGAAGAAATAGACTAAACGGAAAAACGATTAAACGACAAAACGACGATTCTTCTCGTTCCAGGCCTCTGGTCGGAATGCGTATTTCGATGCCTCTGGCATCATTTTGTGAGCCGGAGACTCACGGGATTCCATCACCAGCCGGAGACTGGTGACGAGAAAAAGGGACAAAACGATTAAACGACAAAACGAACGATCCGTTCCATTTAATCGTTTAATCCCTTAATCGTTTGAACAAGGAAAGGAACCAGTATGAACATTCAAGCAATCATCTTTGACTGGGCGGGAACAACCGTCGATTACGGCTGTTTTGCCCCGCTCGAAGTATTTCTCAAAATCTTTGGCGACCGCGGGATTTCCCTCACCGATGCGGAAGCGCGCGAGCCCATGGGAAAATTGAAATGGGATCACATTCGAGCGATCTGCGATATGCCGCGCATTGCTCAGGCATGGAAATCAGCCTTTGGATCAGAACCGACCAACGCCGATGTGGATTCACTCTACGCAACGTTTGAACCGGCGCTCTTTGCGACGCTGAAAAACTACACCACGCCGATTCCCGATGTGGTAGAAACGGTGGCACAGCTTCGCGAAATGGGAATCAAGATCGGATCGACCACGGGCTACACCAAAGCGATGATGGATGTGGTTCTTCCCGAAGCGGCAAAAAAAGGGTACGCCCCTGATTTCTGTATCGCTTCCGACGAAGTGCCTGCCGGTCGTCCCTATCCGTGGATGATTTTCCGCAACTGCGAAAAACTGAATGTCTATCCTCTTATGTCGGTGGTAAAAATCGGCGACACCGTGGCGGATATTCAAGAAGGGGTGAATGCGGCGTGCTGGTCTGTGGGAATTATCGAAGGTTCCAGCGAAATGGGGCTCACGAAAGATCAGTTTGATTCTCTCGATCCGCTTGAGCAGGGCGAACGGATGGCGGTCGTTCGTGAACGGTTCTACGAAGCGGGTGCCGATTTTGCAATCAACCGATTCCGTGACATCCCCGATCTGATCGAACGGATCAACACAGAGTATCTGTGAAAAATCGTAAGATTTTACGAACACCCGAATCGACATATACAACTGTTACTGTAAAACCAAATCGTTGATTGAAAGAGTATTACGCGTTAGGGATGTGCAGGGGCCGAAGGCGTGCCGTATTTCGGCACCGAGCAAAGCGAAGCCCGGAGCAAG
>JAIFMU010000243.1 GCA_020048285.1 bacterium
TTTCCCCCTTTTTTTTGTTGAATCCCAGTAACCAAAGTGGTGTAACATTCCTACTTGAATATTTTTTCTAAATTTTGAATAAGAAATACCAAGAAAAAAAGCTGGAAGAAATGCCATGTCATACATAACAATTGTATCTACTGGAAGCTTCCAAATTTGTTTTATTACAAATAGGTTCATAAGAAAAAGGTTTGTTTTATTACCATTGTTGAAATGGTACAGTTCATGAATCTGGTTTTCTAAACCAGCTTTCGTTGCTGCTTCCAATAATGCTGTGTTGTAAATTTCTCCTCCTGTTTTCGGGGTAGTAAATTCACCAGTAAAAAAACAAATTTTCATATGAAGACCTTTGAAATATTTCATTATAATGATTATCTACCGAATAATCGCTTGATTCGTTTTTTGTAACAAGATGTAAAGAATGCAATATACAGTGAATAGAGTCTCATTTTAAATGGGATGCTAATTTTAAGTGTAATAGACCTATTAATGAAATATTTCCGTGCTTTGAATTCGGAAAAATATTGGTTAAAGAGATCTTGTTTATCTGTAATAATAAAATAGCGTAGAAGGTACTCTATAGCTTGTGGAATAGAATAAATTGAAACAATTTGTTCTGTTTTCTCGCTAACAAATTGTTTGAAACGAGTGTCTTTTAGTAGATTAAAATAGAATACAACAGTATCTGTATAAGCTATTGGTTTAGCGTTGTGCGTAAGGCTTCCTGATCTCTGTAAATAATTATATAGAATTTTCTTGATATGGTACACTTTATTTGCTTTAATAAAGCAGTCGACAAAAAACTTGTGATCCTCACAATGAGTCATTGTCTCATCAAAACGTAGATTGTTATCTTTTATTATTGATAATTTGAATAGCAACGATCCTGTATTGATCATCGTTGTATTGTAAAGAAAGGTCTGCAGAAATTGTTCCCAAGTAAATAAATTAGGCATCTTCATGTATTTATCAAAGTTTTTGCTTACTTTCTCTCCATTTTCCCAAATATGATTATACATGCAAGTTACAATTTCACATGAGTTATTAATCGCAGCTGTATATAATTCAGATATATAGCCATTCTCAACAAAATCATCCCCATCGAGAAAAATTATAAATTCACCTATTGCTGCATTAATTCCAGCATTCCTTGCAGCACTTACCCCAGAATTAATTTGGTTGATGAACTTAATATTCTGAGTGCTATTTTCAATGTATTCAGAAATTACGGAAGCCGTTTGGTCTGTTGAACCATCATTAATGACGATTATTTCATGCTCAATATCATCGTCGGTTTTAAGACTTGATAATGTATGTGTAATAAAGGGTGCAACATTATATGCCGGGATTATTATTGATACTTTCATTGTGTTGAGCATTATCTTTTCTTTCCAATAATTCTATCAAATTTATTGCGAAGATGGTTTATAACACCATTTAGAATAAGACGAAAGATTAGAGAATAGTATGTAAAGGAAGATAAAATTCCATATAGATGTTTTATTTGATACGTTTCAAGCATAGATTGGATCTTTCTTTGTGTCGTTGCACCATCAAGAGAAAAATTAGCAAGAACCTTGGGCACATAGGAAAATGTACAGTCATTACTCCGACATCTAAAGAAATATTCGTAATCTGAAGCTAATTTATAATCTAAAGCATAACTGCCTAGTCGTATGTATGTTTTTTTGGAAATAAAGCAAGTCGCATGGTACAGTGGTGCTTCATTTAAAAATGAGTGATGAACACATTCTGCCTTATAAAATTGGTCATTTTTGTAAAAGTTTTGTATCCCATAGAAAATATCGTACTTGCCATGACCGCTTGAAACGTTATTCCATATAATCTCAAGTGTATTGTTTTCATACCAGTCGTCGCTATTCACTAGACCTACGTATTGCCCTCTCGCTATGGCAATACCCTTATTCATTGCATCATAGATACCAGCATCCGGCTCAGACACAACTCTTAATCGACCATGAAACAATGGCTCAAATGACCGAATAATTGATAAGGTACCATCTTGTGATGCACCATCAATGACGATATATTCAAAATTCTCAAATGATTGATTGAGTAATGAATCTAGTGTTTTGCTAATAGTTTTTTGTGCGTTGTAACAAACTGTAATTATTGAGAAAAAAGGTGTTTCAGACTTCATTAATCGCCTCTTTACGTCGTATTATTAGGTTGTAAATACGTTGGAAATTTAAGAAAATAAATAGTACTGATACAGAAGCGAAAGCGAGTTGCACTATAATTGTTAAATCATTAGTCATGGACACAAAGGTGAGATTAAGTAAAAGGCAAATGATAAAAATTGTTTCCCACTGTAGATTCATATTCTTGTATTGAACCTTAAGAGGTATACCAATACCTTTTTTGATATATACCGTCATTAGCAGGCTACCGATTGATGAAGACAAAAAGAAACCAATTAAGCCATAATACGAATTATAATAATGTACAGATACTAATAGAAGCGTAGAACTTAATGTAATGTTCAGTAATTGGAGCAATGCTAAAAATCTAACACCACCAGTTCCTACGATAAAAGTATATAAGCCGCTCCCAAAAATATTAACCGTTTCGCTTAAGCAAAGAATCATAAATATTGGGTAAGCTATTGCTTGACCATAAAGTTTGTCAAATGTGAATAAATAGAATGGTGATAGAACACCAAACATTAAAACCGAATAAAGAACACCAAATTGAGCCGTTTTTGATAAAGTATTTAGAACAAATGATGCTTTGTCTGATGTGCTTGATATTGAGCTTGATGAAGTTAGCAGGAATTTAAATGATGTGTGGAAAAGTCCTGAAATTGCGCTTGCAAATTTTCTCGCGATTTCGTACGATGGAATAAAATTTTTATCATAAAAAGTGCCAATAATGTACTTGATAAGTGGGTCAATTGATGCATTCATGAAATATGTTAGTTGGACTGAACTACTGAATTTGAAAATCTCAACGAGTGAATGACCTTCGAATTTAAGTTTTCTTATAGATATCAGGGGATACCGAATTTCTACAATAAGTATAGATAACACAAGTCCTATAATTGATGCTGTTAAATACCCTTGTGCTAAGTGTAGTATTGTACCATGTTGGTAGTAAATCATCAGTGAAAAGGCGAAAATTAGTAGACTATTTACAATGTTGATTATGACGCTAGAAAGAAAAAATCCTTGTCCCTCCAATATTGATTTAAAAAAATTTGATAAATATGTGACATAAAATTGGCCTGCCATATAGAGAAAGGTTGTCGTGACAGTAGATTGTAATTGTAATGAAATTAATGTGTGGTTATCGAGGTAAACTTTCTTTCCAATCCCCAAAATAAACAGTAGTATGAGTAATCCAAAGAATATATAAAACACGAGCGAACTACCTAATATTTTGAGCATCTTTGGGATATTCTCTTTATAAAGAGCAACAAATCGAATTGTTGAGGTACCAAAACCAAAATCAAGTGAACCTGCTAGCCCCCAGAGTGATACAAGCATCAACCAAATAGAAAATAACTCAACTCCAAATGCCATGAGATTAAGCTTTAGATTTGCAAGAGAAATAAATAATACGAGTAGGTATTGGCTACCTAACCAAATTGAGTTTTTCCTGTTATTCATTTTGCCATATCTAACTTTTTCAGGTGGCCTAATGTTATACCTATCAGTAATGCCCATAGCATGCCACTTTGTCCCCATAGCCAAGCATCAGTAAAAAACATTGAGCATATCACATAGATTTGCGAGAGAAGAAGAATTAACGATATTCGCATATTCGTAATTGTAGTGGACAATCGAAAACACTTGAAACTTAATCGTAGAAGTGTCACTAAAAGCGTGCAAAAGCCAAACATGCCTACAATCCCAGTTTCTGCTAGAATAGCAATAAACGTTTGGTGAGGGGTCAAATAGATTACAAATTGCTTATAAAGAAAAATTGGAATTGTTGCATATTCGAATGATATAAAGGGAAAATTATATAGGCCGATACCAAAAAATGGGTGTTGCAAGAATGCATTTAAGGCTGTATGCCAAATGAGCATTCTACTAACTAGAGAGTTAGAAACGAGTTCCTCCTCCTTTCCAATTTCCGGCCCTTTGGATTCAAACAATTCAGTAAATCGCGTGGCAAGCTCAGGGACTGCTATTGTTGTTAGGACTAAAATTATAATTACTGTGAGTAGAGCAATTATTGATTTTACAATGATTTCTTTACGGCTAAAGGAAAACTTGAAATTATACTTCATCAATATCAAAAAGAGAATGGATAATGTCATAAATAGAGATAAAAAACTGTTGCGTGATTGCGTGAAAATTAACGATGTTAGATAAAATAGAGTTAACAAAATTAAGGGGACTCTGTATGTCTTTGGCCCAAGTATTAATAACGCAATACTTGAAACAACAGCAACATTCACAAAGTCAATGTAATAAATACCCATAAATCCAAAAACGCGCTCAGCTGTGTTTGTAGATTGAAAAAATTGGTAAAAAATTGTTAAACCATTCACAAAAGTTAAGATCAGGAATGAAGAAATAAAGAGGATGAATGTCCTGTTTCCCCGGTACGATTTATATGTTACAAAGGTTGCAATGATCAATGCAATCAAATTCAAAAAGGGTTTTATCCAGTTTGCAAAGTCGGCTACATGCAATAATGATGGCGTGAAAGAGAGAATCCAAACGATTAATGCGATCTCTATCTTGCTACTGTAATCATGTTCAGTTTTGAGAAGTGTTTTCCTCGTAAATAGATACACAAAAAAATATACAAAGGAAAGGCTAACTGAGATGTAGTTACCTAGAATTCCAAGTCTTGAGAACGTTGAAATTAGCATAATTAATAAGAAATACTCAATATTAAATAAACATAAAACTAAAAATGGTAAAAAAATGGAAAATAAAGTTAGGAGAATAGGGTTGTTACTTTGTTTGGGAAGAGTGTATGAAATTAGAATAGAGAACAATAGTGTGATGAGTCCAATAGCAATCCAAGAGTTCCGGTTTGGCAGAATCGATGAGTTTAACGTGGACTCTTTATGCATTGTGCTTTTACGACTTTACAGATTTAAAACTTAGAAGTTCTCTAAACAATGCAACTTGTTCATTATTTGAACTTCTAATTATTCTTGATAGATACATTAATACCATTGTCATAAGTGCTGCAGAAGAACCAAATATAAGTCCATAAAGAGTTCTTGGTGGAAACGCTTTTTTTTCTGCAGGAACGGGACGATCAATTATTTGAATAACTGGGATATCTTTTTGCTCATCAATTCTAGCTTGTTCAACAATTGGAGCAAGAAACGCAACTGTTTCATTAAGAATTTTTACGTCTCTATAAATTCGATAATACTCTATAAGCTTTTGAGGAATTGATGAAATCGACGAATATGCGGAACGTTGGTTATCACCTTTGTATAAGGAGTTGTACTTGTTTTTATATTCGTCTAGCGCGACTTTGGCAATTTCTGCTTCAGGTGATTTCTCACCCTGTAACTTTTGCGTAATCTCATAGGTCAGTTGTTTAGACACAATATCGGCCTCAAGTCTAGAATAAAATTCAATTGCTCCTTTGGCTTGACCTTCAGCTTCTATCATCCCCGTTCTTAATTGGTAGGCCTTCAGCGATTCTTCTGCGACCGTAAGTTTTTTCATCGTTTCTGAGTATCGTTTCTCAAGAAAAATTCGAGATTCTTTCGACTTTGTAGTATTAAGTTCAATAACCTTTCTGTTCAAATAGTCGACAATAAAACTGCACATATCGGCTGATAACTGTTTAGAAGGTGATCTAACGGTAATTATGTATGCATTATCAAGCGTTGTAGTGATTGTGATCATCTTTTGCAATGCTTTTACCATTTTATATCGATATTTGATTTTCAGTAATTTCTGAATCTCAAATTTATCACCAATCAACTCAAGGGAAGTACGACTCATGATGATAGTGTTGTACAGACCCATCTCGGATTCTTTAGCAAGTGCGGATGCCCCAGAGGGAAGCATTGCTGAGAAGTTACTTATCAATGATGTAATGCCTGATAGTTCACTTTGAGTTATCGGAATTAACGTCGCAGAAGAATCGAATTGCGGCTTCATCGTAAACAGCACTGTTAAATATGAAACTATTATTGAAACAATTAGCAGTGCTATGAACGATAACTTTCTGTATAGAACGAAATTAATGAATCCAAGTATACTTACTTGGAATTGTTCTGAATTACGATGCATTTTTCGCTCCTGAAAATTGCGATATTATTATTTACGGTTCCTAAATAGATATTTCACCAAAACCAGAGCCGCCTTGACATTGCGCTTGCCCTCTTCCCAGTTGGTGATACTCTGTATCGCCTTCTTGAATATATAACTTGGCTGAAGATAAAACTCTTTTCTACAGCGGTTACAGAACTCAACAAGTTCTTCGTAGGTAAGATCGGGATTTGAAACCGTCGAACTGTGAAGCCCTTCGCTGTCAATCCATTCGCGGTAGTTTTCTGAAACGACCCAGCCCTGTTCCTTGAAATACTCGTAGGCTTCAGTTCCCGGATATGCCATGATCGGGTAGAACTGCGCCGTGTCCGGTTTGAGTTCTTTTGCGTATTGAAGAGTTGTTTCGAGAGTTTCGCGCGTTTCGCCTTTGTTTCCGAACATGAAACAGCCGTGAACCATGATTCCGGCTTTATCTGCATCTTTGCGGAACTTTTTCGCTTTTTCGATTGTATTGTTTTTCTTGATGTTGTTGAGAATAGTCTGGTCACCCGATTCAAATCCAACGCAGAAGAGACGACAGTTTGCCTTGTGCATCACTTTCATCGTTTCATAGTCAATTTCGGCGCGGGAGTTCGCAGCCCAAGGGATTCGCGTTGCTTTTGCCGCAATAAGTGCTTCGGCAAGCGCTTTTGCGCGATATGGATCTGCCGTGAGTGTATCATCTTCGATCATGATCTCTTTTGCTTCGGGGAATTGTTCATTGATATACTTGAACTCTTCAACGATATTTTCGATAGAACGCTTGCGGTATTTATGGCCGTTGAGCGTCTGAGGAATTACGCAATAGGTACAATGATAGGGACATCCGCGACCGGTGACAAATACCACAAGTGGGTGACGGCTGTGACCATAAAAGTAAGGATTGATATCCACGAGATGTTTTTTGTAGACTTCAGAAACAAAGGGAAGGTCATCGAGATCTGAAATATAGGGGCGATCTTCATTTACCACGATTTTTCCTGTGGAGTCGCGAAATGCGATTCCGAGAATCGAGTTGAGTAATTCATCGGAAACAGGCTCGTTGTTGAGGCGATTAGCCAATTCTACAAGGGTTGCGTCAAATTCGTGAATTGCCACAGCATCAATACCCGCAGGTGCTTCGGTGAGAGTCTGTTCTGGAACTGCAGACACGTGAACCCCAACGATAATGGTAAATGCTGAGGGGATCGCTTTTTTCATGGCGGCAACGAGTTCGCAGTCGCTGTAAATACTTGGTGTAGAAGATCCTGATACGATCATGTCCGGCTGGAACTCCTGAGCGATCTTTAGTGCATCATCTTTTTCGAGTTTCATACCGGGAGCGTCGATAAATTTCACTTCATGGCCGTTTTTTTCAAGATATCCTACGGCATAGGCCAGCCACATTGGGTAGTAGAGCGTTCCGCTCTTGGCAACTCCAGGAGATCTTGATTCACGGGAGTACATCGCGAGAAATGGGGGGTTCATAACAAAAATTTTCATACGTACATTCCTGCTAAAGAAGTGAATTACATTATAATTAGTGCGTGTGTCTTGACGTGAACATGTAATATAATCAATTAATGTTAGATTTTCATATCTAATGTCAAATCGTACAGTAGAAATTCCAAATACGTTCTGGGAAAAACAATCTGATACAACTTCGTTAAAATTCTTTGATTCTCAGTTCATCTACAATTTCTGGTTTTGTCGACAGAAATGCATTTGCGTCGTCATACAGCTTTTCTAATGATTTAACTTGCATCATTTTCGTGAACAGGCCGTGTCCAAATTTGAAATTCTGGCAGTAATAGGATGTGAACAGTTTGATCCTCGCAGCAGCTTTTGTGGGAATAAACTCTTCTGTTACATAAGAAAAGAAACGATTCCACACTTCTTGGTAGTCGATAGAGTTGCTGTCGAAAGCGGGATCACTAAATTCTTGGAAAATCCAGGGGCGACAGACTGCCGCTCGACCGAGCATCACGCCAGAAAGAGAGTTAAATTCTGGCCGATCTAATTGTTCGCGGCGAGAGATGTTCCCGTTGCCAATAAGTGGAATTGTACTTATTTCATTAATGCGTTCAAACCAGTCGTAATAGGGGCCGCGGCGCAGTTGATCTTCCATAAATCGCGGGTGAAGTGTCATCCACGAGAGGTTGAATGTCCCAAAGAGTTCGATCATCTTTATAAAATGTTTTTCTTGATTTTCGTCTAATCGTGAACCGAGGCGGAATTTTACCGAAAGTGGGCCGTTCCAGAGCGCGCGGATTCGCGTGAGAATGGACTTAACATCTTCGTAATAGAGAAAAAGTAGAGCGCCGGTCTTTTTGGCACGAGCCGAAGGGGCTGGGCACCCAAGATTCAGGTCGATTGCAAAAGGATTTGCCTTGCTGATCAATCGGGAAAGAATCTCTTCTATGGGATCGTCGTTGCTTATTTGCAGTTGGTAAACCACCTTGCCTTCTTCTTCACGGCGGCGAGTGTATGTAGAGATCTCGAACTGTTCACTGAGCAACCCTTTTCCGTGAAGCATTTCGCTGTAAAGTGCTGAGTAGCCGCCAAAGTCTGAAAGCAATCGGCGAAATGGTGAGTGGGTTAAACTTGCTAATGGTGCAAGAAAGAGAGCTGGTTTTGATTCTTCAAAAAGAGGAAATGGTTTCAAAGTGGCTCCAGTTTGGAATGTTCCGTTTGAGTGCGAATCCCTTGAATTGGATAGAACTGTGCCGGATAGATTGTTAGATCATTTCTGCTGTCGAGCAGTGTTCACGGTTACACTGCTCTTTTTCAGCTGATTTCATTGTCGAGAGTATTTGATCGGTAATAGTTTCTATACAGCCTTTTGCATCAATTATTCGCAGAAGTTGCTCTTCTTGAAATCGTTCTCGAATCGGAAAAATATTTGCGTAATATCCATCTATGCGGCGGCGAATTCCCTGGTCAGAATCATCACTTCTGCCACGAGCCAAGAGTCGTTCACGCACGATCTCTTCGGGGAGGACCAGTTCAACAACATGTTCCAGTGCAACGTGATTGGCAAGAAAATCAGCCTGATCGAGTGTTCTAGGGAAACCTTCGAGAACGAAATCAGTCACCTGATCAATTGCGCGTTTGAGCACTTCTTTCACGAGAAAGTCAGGCGCAAGAAATCCCGCATCAAGAGATGAACGGGGGTAGTGTTCAGTCACGAATGGGTCATTGGAATCGATGGCAGAACGAATAAGGCCGCCGAGGCTTATCACCGGAAACCCAAAGTGATCGGCAATGCGATGTGCTTGCGTACTCTTTCCACTTCCCTGAATCCCCAAAAGAACTATCTTCATACCAATTTCCTCCACATTGACCGCCGAAAATAGTTTCTGTAAAGAAAGATTCAAAATCTTCTTGTATTACCTGTTGTTTGATCCCTTTTCGTAGGGGGCGTTGTGGTTACTATGATTGCTTCTTATGGTAAAAGATGCGATGAGTACTGATTCGCATAGTACAGTTCGAGAAGTGTATCAACTATATTTTAGCAGTTCAATTTCAACTAACTTAAGGATTACAAATGAATTCACTTCCAATTATGTCAGTATCTGGAATCCGCGGAAAAATGGGAGAGTCGCTCTCTACATCGTTCATGTCGCAAATTGCTTATATTCAAACGAAACTCGCCGGTGGCGGAACCGTGATCATCGGTCGCGACACTAGACCTTCTGGCCTTGAACTGGAAGCGGCGATCTGTCGCGGTGTTCGCGCTGCCGGTGGAACGCCTGTCTCAATCGGAATCGCTCCAACTCCGACCACCTGTTTTGCCGTTGGTCACTTTGGTGCAAATGCGGGAGCAATAATCACAGCTAGTCATAACCCTCTTCCTTACAACGGGTACAAAATGGTTCATGGCGAAGCGCGCCTCTATGCCGGAGCTGAATGCGATGAAGTGTACGCGAAATTTCACGCTGGGGAATATCCATCCGACGAAGAGTTTGCGAAATTTTCAGATGTTCCAGAACGCACCGAAGACGCGGTGACGCCGCATATCGAATCGATCTTGAAATCGGTCGATGTGGAAGTGATCAAAGCCGCTAATATGACCGTTTGTGTCGATTCGATCAACGGCGCGGCAGGGGTAATTTTCCCTAAACTTCTCGAACAGCTCGGTGTAAAGTGGACCGGTGTTCACAACAAACTGGATGGCGATTTTGTACACAATCCAGAACCGCGCCCGGAATATCTCACTGATCTCGCTGCACTTCTCAAGAGCACACCCGAAGCGTGGGCGGGACTCGTGTTCGATCCAGATGCAGACCGTCTTGCCACCATGGGCGAAAATGGCGAACCGATTTCTGAAGAGATGACCATGGTACTTTCACTCGAAAATGTCTTGGCGAAAGAAAAATCAGACGTGGCAACGAACCTTTCCACCTCGATGATTATCGACGACGTGGCGAAAAAGTACGGTGTCAAAGTGGTTCGCACAAAAATCGGTGAGGCTAATGTGGTTGAAGCAATTCGCGCAAAAGGACTGCTGATTGGCGGCGAAGGAAATGGGGGCGTGATCTATCCTCGCGTGTCGATGGTTCGCGATGGTCTTGCTGGAACAGCGCTCGTCTGTGAACTCATGGCAAAACGGGGGAAAAAACTCACCGAAATTACCGCTGACTGGCCACTCTACCCAATCGTAAAAGAAAAAATCGAACTAGGAACACTCAATCCTGCAAAAGTTCTCGCTGATCTCGAAAAAATCTTTGCCGATCAAGAGATCGATACACAGGATGGACTCAAGATTATTTATGAAGACGGTTGGGTTCACCTTCGTGCTTCGAACACCGAACCGATTATGCGCTGTTACGCCGAAGCAAAAACTGATGCGCGTGCAAATGAACTGGCGCAGATGGTCATGAGTAAAGTGAACGGCTAGCTTACTGGGTGTTCTGTCCAGTCTAAGGGGATTCCGAATTGAATCCCCTTTTTTGTTTTTGTGAGTTCTGAACTGGGACAGTCAGACATCGATTGGAATGTACGCAGTTGTAATCACTCTTTTTTATTCAATCAGAATTAGGTGTATAACAACATCTTCTCACAAACATGGGCAAGAATAAAAAAGTTTTCGTACAATCGGTCTCTTTTCATTATCTCTTTTTTGGTATCAATGGTAGAATCAGTTCTCATAGAGCGATCAACTACTAGAAGGAGTTCATGTGAATATTGAAGAGATCATGGCCAACGTTGCCGAAAAAAATCCCGGAGAAATTGAGTTTCACCAGGCGGTTCGCGAAGTTGCCGAATCGGTATTCCCATTTATCGAAAAGAATCCCCAATATGCCGATGAACGCATTTTCGAACGAATGGTAGAACCGGAACGGGTGATTATGTTTCGCGTCCCATGGGAAGATGATCAGGGCGTCATTCAGATCAATCGCGGTTTTCGCATCGAAATGAATTCGGCGATCGGCCCTTACAAAGGCGGTTTGCGTTTCCACCCAACGGTCAAACTGGGAATACTCAAATTCCTCGCCTTTGAACAGGTGTTCAAAAATTCACTTACCACACTGGAAAAAGCGACCGCGAAGTGATGAGGTTTTGTCAATCATTCATGAGCGAACTGTTCCGCCATATCGGGCCGAACACGGATGTTCCGGCTGGCGATATCGGCGTGGGTGGACGGGAAATTGGCTATTTGTTTGGTCAATACAAGCGGTTGAAAAACTCGTTTGATTCCGTTCTTACGGGCAAAGGATTTGAATGGGGGGGAAGTCATATCCGCCCCGAAGCGACGGGTTATGGACTAGTCTATTTCGCCGAAGCTATGCTTCACAGTGCGGGACATTCGATCAAAGGAAAACGAGTAGCTATTTCCGGTTCTGGTAATGTCGCTCAGTATGCTGTGGAAAAATGCCTTCAGCTCGAAGCGGTTCCGGTGTCTCTTTCTGATTCGGGTGGAACGATATACGATTCAAACGGAATCACCGGCGAAAAACTGGCTTTCCTTCTCGACCTAAAAAACAATCGCCGTGGCCGGATCAAGGAGTACGCGGAGAAGTATGGCTGTGAATATTACGAAGGTAAAACTCCGTGGTTTATCAAATGCGATATCGCCTTTCCCTGCGCAACGCAAAACGAACTGAGCAGTGAAGATGCAGTTGCATTGATCGAAAATGGGTGCACGCTTATCGGTGAAGGTTCAAATATGTCTTGCACACCGGAAGCGGTGGAACTGTTCCGTGAAAAGCGTGTTCTCTATGCTCCGGGGAAAGCATCGAATGCCGGTGGCGTTGCAGTGAGTGGTCTTGAAATGAGCCAAAATGCTCAGCGTCTCAATTGGACTCGTGAAGAGGTGGATGCTCAGTTGAAAAAAATCATGAACTCGATTCATTCACAGTGCCGCCATTACGGTCGCGTTGACAAGGAGTATATCGATTATCCTAAAATCCGCAGTTAGGTGACAAATTCCAGCCTAAATTGCCCGCGAAATGCCACCGCAACATTCGCGATCGAAGAACTGAAATC
>JAIFMU010000159.1 GCA_020048285.1 bacterium
GAGCGATATTTGCAAGCCCGCGAGTAATTTTTCGTGTTACAAATGTTTCACCGCGACGAGGAGATTCATGATTGAAAAGAATCCCGTTACATGCATACATGCCATATGATTCGCGATAGTTCACCGTGATCCAGTAGCCATACATTTTAGCGACGGCATAAGGTGAACGTGGATAGAATGGAGTTGTCTCTTTCTGAGGAATTTCCTGAACAAGACCGTAGAGTTCCGAAGTTGAAGCCTGATAGAAACGAGTTTTCTTTTCAAGACCAAGAAGACGGATTGCTTCGAGGATACGAAGTGCGCCCATTGCATCAACATCAGCGGTGTACTCTGGAGATTCAAACGAAACAGCCACGTGAGACTGTGCGCCAAGGTTGTACACTTCATCAGGCTGAATCTCTTTGATGATACGAGTCAAGTTTGAAGAGTCTGTCAAATCACCGTAGTGAAGAATGAAATTTTTGTTGTCCGTATGCGGATCTTGGTAGATATGGTCTACGCGCTGTGTATTAAACGATGATGCACGGCGTTTAATCCCGTGTACGATATATCCTTTTTCGAGAAGGAATTCTGCGAGATATGATCCATCCTGACCGGTAACGCCGGTGATCAGTGCAACTTTCTGTGCCATTTGCGACTCCATTGTATAGTAATACAGTTTGTTTAATTTCGTTATCAGTCAGTTAGACTCTTCCATAACTATCTTCATAGCGAACGATATCATCTTCGCCAAAGTAGGTCCCTGTTTGAATTTCGATGAAAATCAATGGCTCTTTGCTGTTGTTTTCGATGCGGTGTTTCTGGCCGATATGTATCGTAATGAATTCACCTTCAGACACCGGAAAGGAACGATCATCGAGAGTCATAATTCCCGATCCTTGAACAACCGTCCAGAGCTCGTGCCGTTTTTCGTGAGATTGAAGACTGAGTTTTTGTCCAGGAGTTACTTCGATCCTCTTGACTTTGCAGTACGCTCGTTCATCGAGGATTGTGTACGATCCCCACGGGCGGGTTTCGGTTAGTGGTGTAGACATCTGTCTAAATCTCCTGATAGAGTAACTCATTTACGCAGTTTTAGAAAATACACGATTTTAAAGTCAAAGAGGTTCTTCAGATGAAAATATCAATGAAAAATGGGTGATTTATCTGTAAAGAAGGTTAGCTCTTTCGAAATATTTTCATAAATATCGGTAAATGCAGCTTCAATATTTTTGAAAAACGTAGGTGTATCCATATTATAAAAGGGTTGCCACAACTGCAGGAAAATAATGTTCCAACCTTGTTGACAATTAATCTGAATCTCGTAAGATGTTTGTTTTGAGCAGGCCTGTCATATATAGTACTGCTCGAGTCGAAGAGAATATTATGGCTACTACGAACAATACTCTATTCATAGATCTGGTGATACATCAGGTGTTTCTGCAACCATTGTGATTGGCGGGTTAAAAACATTCCTACGTGAGTCATTTTTGGGTGCTTTGATTAGTTCAATCACCTTTTGAGTTCCAATAAGTACCTCTGGATTAGGTGGTGGTTCCTGCTGAAATGAGAGTAATATTACCTGGCAATATCTTCATCGGCAGCATCGCCAACAAGATAGTCGGTGCCCTCTTCCCTTTTTGAAACTCCAATCGACACATTGTGGAAAGAATGGCGATTCTAGTCAATGTTTGCTAAGTCCGTTAGGTTTCCCATTTCTGTATAAGTCACGGTTAGGTTTGAACTCGTAGTTGTTTTCCTTTCGTCAAGTAGAGTGATGGTAAGCATGATTGCATTGTGGTCTTTTACTCATTTTTTTTTTCATTTATGGTAGACTGTTTTATAGCGGCCCATATTTCTCATTGTATTGTTGTCATAGACATACAATGAGTTTTGCCGTAGCCGCTTTTATCATTTTAGATTTTAGTACTATTGTTTTTAGAAAATGGTTCTGTCTACTCCACAGTTACACTCTTCGCCAGATTTCTCGGCATATCAACGTCATTTCCTCGGCGAACCGCGACTTCCATGGAGAGAAGCTGCAGGATCACCATCATTTCGAAAAATTCGCACATGGGGTGTTTTTGTTCACTCGTGCGGATCATGTCGTCCGCCAGTTCGAACGATTTTGGCGAGATCGCACAGATCGTCGAATCTCGCGCGGACAACTCTTCTATGTTCGATTTTGTTTTATCATACAAAAGTGTCTGCGGCATGAGCGCAATAGTGAACAGTTCGCTATCGGCAAGCGCGATCGGGCCATGTTTCATTTCGCCGGATGGATATCCTTCGGCGTGAAGGTAGCTGATTTCCTTGAGTTTCAGTGCGCCTTCGAGAGCGAGTGGATAGAAAATGTCGCGGCCGATAAAGAAAAAACCGTGCCCGTGAAGGTACCGTTTTGAGAGGCGTTTTACCTTTTCGTGAATCCGTTCGTTCACTTTCGCCAGCCCTGGAATCAAGCGCATCGCTTCGAGATCAAATCGATACTTTTCCGCGGTCATTTTATCTTTGGCGAGGTAGAGTGCCAACATCCAAAGCACCATCATCTGCGTGGCGAAGGCTTTTGTACTTGCCACCCCTTTTTCGATTCCCGCACGAAGTAGAATTGTCGCATCGGCTTCGCGGACGATCGAAGAGTTGTCCACGTTGCAGAGTGCCAGTGTTTTAATTCCTGCCAGTTTTGCCATCTTGAGTGCTTCGAGCGTGTCCGCAGTTTCACCGGACTGCGAGATCACCACGAACAGCGTGTCAGTTCGAAGAAGTGGCTCTTTGTAGCGAAATTCCGAAGCGATCTCTACGGAAGCGCGGATCTGCGAGAGTCGTTCGAACAGGTAACTCGATGCTAGAGCGGCGTGGTAACTGGTTCCACAGGCGCACACTTTTATTTCACGAATCCCATCGAATAATCCATCGGGAATCTCATCAAAATGAATTTCGTCGTCCAGAACGCGCCCGAGCATGGTGTCACTGATAACGGAACTCTGTTCATAGATCTCTTTCTCCATGAAAAAGCGGAATCCCTCCTTCTGTGCGTAGATTTTGTCCGATTTCAGGGGTACCATTGCTGGAACCATAGATTCGCCCGCGTGGAAGAGGTGAATTGTTCCCGATCGTGCAAAACCGTAGTCGCCGTCAGTGAGATAGGTGACCTCTTTGGCCTTGCCGATCAGCGCCGCGTCGGAACTGCCGAAGTACACACTTCCGTGATCGTCTTTGCCGGCGATCATGGGCGATCCGTTTTTCGCAAAGTAGATTGTTTCCGGGTCTTTTTTGGTGATCAGCAACGTAGCATAAGCGCCGCGGAGTTTCGCGATTGTCTGTTCAAATGCTTGGAACGGATTATCCAACTGGTTATTAAACTTTTCAAAGAGGTGAACGATCACTTCCGTGTCAGTCTGTGAAAGGAACCGAACGCCTTCGTCCTGAAGTTCTTTTTTTAATTCCTGATAGTTTTCAATAATCCCGTTGTGAACAACGAAACTGTATTCTCCGAGGTGGGGGTGAGCGTTTACTTCGTTGGGTTTTCCGTGAGTTGCCCATCGGGTGTGGCCGATTCCCACGCCGTAGGAGTTGCTCGAATACTCCGATGCTTTGTTTTCGAGGTTGATCAATTTTCCGACAGCTTTATAGTGAGTGATCCCCGATTCATCCATCATGGCGATTCCCGCCGAGTCGTAGCCACGATACTCCAGTTCGCGAAGGCCGTCGATAAGTACCTGCTTTTTGTCGCCGTGACCGATATAACCCACAATTCCGCACATAGTTCTATCCTTATGTTTAAAATATTCAAATCGGGGAGATGATACTATTGTTTTATGGATTTGTCTTTGTGGAAATATGGAAGTTCCTTTGAGTTGTTGACAACCCTCATTAATAGGGGTGTGTTGGGAGATGCTGAGATGGAGTGTAGAATGCATTTTCATCGAAACAAATGAGTTTACCCTAAACTGCTGATGTATTTTTGTTGGTAAGAATTCAGTTGAAGGAAAGAACCGATCGTTGATTGTTTTTATCTGTAGCGGCAATCCGATGTCACGAAAGTAGAAGGCGATTGTGAGTTGCCATTGCATGGCCAACTGAATCTGAAATGAGGGTGTTGTCTCAAATTGTTTTTACCGGTACACAACGGTGGGAAAGGGATCGTATGGATTTTCTAGTTTCGCTCTTTGTTGAACTATCACAATTTCTTCGCCAGTGGGAACAACCTATTGCCGTGGGCTTTGTCGCTACGATTCTCGTCATTTTCGGAACCGACATTGTTCATTTGGTAAAAGAGCCTATCAAAAAAATGCATTTCTTGGTGCGACTGACGATTCTTATACTCGTTGCAGCGTTGGGGTTTTCCTTTTTGACAAATCTTAGCAATAGACTTATGACAGACTTGTTGATGTCTATTCCTGATAGGTGGTTCTCGGTGGTCGTTATTGGCGGCTTTTTTGCATTGGGGATCATTGCGGAGAAGAAAAAGTTTATGTGAATCGTGGATCTCGTTTCATCACCACACTTTCTCTTCTTCTTCTTTCATCTCGTTCTTTGTATCACCTATTTTCTGAACAAATTAAGGAGGAATTGTGGCAATTTCAATAACAACACCGCTGACCAAAGAAAAAGTGCGCATGCTCAAAGCTGGCGACGAAGTTTTCATTTCCGGTGAAATTCTAACAGGTCGTGATGCTGCACATAAGCGTTTGGTTACGCTCGTAAACGAAGGGAAACCACTTCCGGTAGAGTTGCGCGATGCGATTATCTACTTTGTGGGTCCCACGCCAGCACGCCCAGGTGAACCCATCGGTTCTGCCGGACCAACAACGAGTTATCGTATGGATGCCTATTCGCCGATTCTTATCGAACAGTGTGGATTGACCGGAATGATCGGCAAAGGCGAACGGGATAATTCTGTTGTGTCAGCTATGAAAGAGCACAGCGCGGTCTACTTTGCGGCTATCGGCGGAGCAGGAGCGCTCATTGCCAAATCTATTACTGCTGCCGAAGTAATTTGTTACGAAGATCTAGGTCCAGAAGCGATTCATCGGTTAACTGTAAATGAGTTCCCCGTAGTGGTTGCTCAGGATAGTTTTGGCAACTCACTTTTTGAAAGCGGCCCCGCTCTATATCGAAAAGAGTAAACTCTGTTTTTGGAGAAAACGTGAGCCGGTGAATTTCATCGGCTCATTTTCTTTACACTCTTATTTTTTCAGTGGGATTCCTTTTTCAAAGGTGATCCCAAACGAATTTGACTTCCCCGCCACTGCGCCGTTGAACACCACAGATCCATTATTCTGAATCGGTATATCTAAGATAAGAAAACCGCCTAGATCACCACTGGTCAGCCAATTTCCATAATGAAAGGTAACGTTATGAATTGTATGACCTTGGCCAACTCGTATATCATTGGGAAATAGAATCGCCGATTCAATGCCGCCGACGTCACTCCAGAAATGGTACTTTGGAGATCCGGCTCGAAAGTGGGCACGGGGTATCATGCCTGCCACTTTTGATTTATAGGGAATATTGGGTATGTCCGTTATAAAAACTCCGAATCCCCCGCCAATATATTTACCATCAATTTTGAAAGATCCGCCATAAGAATTGAACATGTCCATGCCTGATCTGGCGGTATCCAAGATTGCCGTGTCTGAGTGTTCGTAGGAATAATCCCAGCGATTTGAAGCGAACAGGATATCGCCAGTGAACTGCACAGTTGGTTTTCCCGGTTCGATGGTTTTGTTTCCCACTGAAATTCCTATGCCGGGAATTGTGTTGTTGTACGTGCGTGTGATACTGGGGCCACCACAGGAACCATCGCTTTCGTAGTCTGTAAGAGAATTCAAGTAATACCCAGTAGAACCGCGAATTATGAGTTGTTTCTCCTTTTTCCCGATAGTCGTAGTAACTGACCCGACCGCATTTGCCGACAGTGGTTCAATAGAAGCCTCTGCGGGAAGGATCGGTTGGATAGAATCGTGAACAATGCCAATGAGTGCACGAATGGAATCAATCTTTTCCGGTGAATCTTCTGTTTGTCCCACACGCACCAATTTTTGGTGGGAAGAATCAATTTCGTAGATCCACGTTTTTGAACTGTCTGAATTTGGATCATCGGCAATTACCTGTAATGTTCTAGGGAGAATGGGAACGATCAATAGCACTAATGCTACAGCTTGAACAACTGGACGAAATGCGGTGAATCGCTGGAATTGTGGTGACAATGCGATAATCGACGCCAACGGTAGCAGTATTACCAATTGTATAACGAGTTGATCTACAATTCGATTCTGGAACACGAGAACAGCTGTGTAGAGAATCGCGACTAGTGGGATTGACGATCGTTCACTAGTGTTGTGTTGTTTGATTGACTGGTTTTTGAATCGCACGAAAATGGATCCTGTTACAACGGTTATAAGAGCGCAGAACCACTGAAGTAAGGAGATTCCTGCAAAGGATTTGACGCTCCACCAAATGTTGGTCATATCGCGGAAAAATTCAATAACAAAACGTCCTGCAAAGAGATACGCTAACGCGAGTGGAATCAGCGTTAGGGAGTTGGTAATCTTTTTACTTGTTCGATGAACAAGCACTGCGGCAATGATCAACCAAATTGATTCATACAATTGAATCGGGTGTACGGGAAGCGAATGGCTGCCATGAACAATACCTAGTTCACTGTGCAAAAGATGGGCAAAGCTGTGCGTGCCATATATTATTCCGGGGAGATCTCCTGCCACCGATCCGAAACAGCACCCTGAGAGAAAGCATCCGATTCGTGAAATGGCCAGCGTCACCAGTGCCATCACCGCTAACGGGCCAAAATAGTTGTCGCGAATTGATAGATAACGAATTGTTCCCACAGCAAAGAGCGATGCCCCCAAAAGTGCACCGAGAAAACTGGGGAGAATCACTGAGCCAATGGCACTTCCGGTAGTCACGGAAACGAGAAGAAATACCGTGTTTTTTAGATTGAACCCAGATTTCCAACAGTAGATCAAGAATAAAACTTTGATTCCAAATGTGTTGATTAGACCAAAAATGGTCCAGATATTTTCGTTGCTTATGAGTGAAGGCAATTGAAAATGAAGCATGGGCGAACTCTCCGTTTATTAGTTACATCTGAATAAAATAGGCAATTGTTCCGGTTGATTCGTACATTTTACTATGAAAAATGTATGAAAGGTTTGCCATGAATCGTTTTTTCTTTTTAATAATGTTACTCTCAGTCTTCTGCGTTGTGGCCGGTGAACCGAAAAAAATAAGCGGGATTTTCGACGCTGGTTGGAACTCCTATTTTCGATCAGCGGAACAGTGGGAAACGCAGGTCGAACGAATCAAGGCTTTAAATATGAATACAATAGTATTTCAATACAGTATAACCGCTAATGATCACCAATTTTTCAAATCATCTCTCTCGTGGGCTTCGGCCATCCCCGATCACGAACATTTCTCGCGATCAATTCCAGCGGCTCATGCAGCCGGACTCGATATCTATATCGGGCTCTATGCTGAAAATAGTGGTTGGTGGAAGACAGCAGATAATACCTACCTAATTCGTCAAAGAGAACGTTGTATCGAATTAGTTGATTCACTTGAAGTACATTTCCCTTACAGTACAATCAAAGGGTATTATATCGCTCACGAAATTGCACGATATTATTGGAGTGAGTCGCAAGATTTGAAACGGCTGAAAGAGCAATTTGTAAAGCCAGTGGCAGACTACATTCATAATAAGACCACAAAAAAGCTGCTCATATCGCCTTTCTTTAACCCTGATTTGGAAACGTCCGACCAGTTGTACCACTTCTTTGCTGATTTTTTCCCCAACTCAGGTGTGGATATTGTCGCCGTTCAGGATGGCATAGGAGTAAACCCCGATCGTCTCGCTGTCGTTGGGCGTTATCTTCGTGCAATTGACCGAGCTGCGGCTGAAAATGGAATAGAATCGTGGGTGAATGTGGAACTTTTTGATACAAATCAAGATGATCAAATTTCGGTTCCATTTTCGCGAATCAGATTACAGATTGATTCGGCGAACGCTGTCGAGAGTTGCTCTAAAATAATATCTTACGACTACTCGTCTCTCACTGGTGATCACTATGCTCACACTATGAATGGTACCTACGACTCGCTGAAATCAATGAACGGTGATGAGACCATTGGCTTCGAACAAAAGATGAATACTTCTCGTTTTTTACGAATCGATTCGCGGGGTACAATTACCTTGACTGATCGAGAATTGGTGGATGCAACAGTGTCAATTATTGATATGAGAGGAAAAATCGTCCTTGCTTCGGCGGAGTTTGTAGATGGTTTATTCACTCTTCCGACATTGCATTTTCCTCATATTATTCGAGTGCAGTCGGCGAGGAAAAGCATTTGTCTTAAGCGGTAGAACGGGTGAAATACCGTTAAATAAAATTGTGGTTTGATTCTCCTTAACATGAAACTATATTTCAAGCCAATCTGCAGGAGAACCATACAATATGAAAATTCAGAGTATGACCGGTTTTGGCTGGGCTGAAGCTGAAGTCACCACTGGTGTCTACAAAATTGAAATCAAAACGGTAAACAACCGTTTCCTTGAAGTTCAATTTCGTATGCCTCGCATCTGCAATCCATTAGAAAAACAGATGAAGACCTATCTCAGTGAAAAATTGGTGCGAGGTTCTGTTTCTATATCGATTAATCGCGATGCTCCTTCGAGCGATCTCACTGTAAAATACGACAACGATCTCGCCGGAAAATATGTAGCCGTTTTGAAATCAATTTCGAAAGATTTTGGTCTCGCCGGTGAACCTTCTGTGTCTGATTTATCGCCTTTCTATCGTGATTTCATCGAACAAGAGCTGATCGAGTTCACCGATGAACAACTCTGGGTAGATCTTGAACCGGTTCTCACTTCTGCTGTTGCGAGTCTGTTGAACTCCCGTGAAGTCGAAGGCGAAGAGTGTCGTGTGGCGTTGATTGATCAACTCGACCTGATCCAAGGTGGACTTGACAAAATCAAACAGCTAGCGCCAACTCGTCTTGAAAAGTTCAAGGTAAAACTGTCGAAGTTGGTTGAAGAACTAAAGGGCGAAGGTGTTGACGAGTCACGCCTTGCGTTTGAAACGTCAATCATGGCGGACAAGCTCGATATAGCAGAAGAGATTCAGCGACTGACCGCTCACATCGATGCAACTCGATCGCTTCTCTGTGGCGAAGGCGAAGTAGGTAAGCGACTTAGTTTTCTCTTACAGGAAATGAATCGCGAGATTAATACAATTGGATCAAAAGCGAATGATAGTGATATTTCCGGGATTGTAGTAGACCTAAAAGAGGCTGCAGAACGAATCCGCGAACAATCAGCGAATTTAGTATAACTGTCTATAAATAATGTTGGAGGGTTTATGAGTGGTAGTAATGCACATTTCGAGATGAATGTTGACCGTCTTGAAAAAGAACAGGGCATCAGCCGCTACAAAACAGTTCTGATGGCTGCTCAGGAAGCTCGCTACTTGACTGATCGTGCGAATCTTGGCATGATCGATCTCAAAGGTAGAAAAGCAACTTCAGTAGCACTTGAACGTGTTTTTGCAGGTAAAGTAGTTCAGGCCGGTTCATCTTCCGTCGAAAAATAGATGTCGATTAAGAACATACTTATTGGGGTATCTGGTGGGATCGCAGCCTACAAGATACCCTTTTTAGTTCGAATCTTGAAAAAAAAAGGGTTCGATGTCAAAATTGTTCTGACCCCTTCCGCTGAAGGAATGGTTGGATTAGATGCACTGCGCACGCTCACCGGCCATCCGGTCTATCGGGAGCGAGTCGGTGAATACGACATGAACCACATTCGCCTCGAAGAGTGGGCTGATTGTTACCTAATCGCACCGGCGACAGCAAACACGATCGCAAAAATTACTCATGGAATCGCAGACAATCTCTTAACCACTCTCTTTCTCTCCGTAAAAGTTCCCGTCCTTGTTGCGCCAGCAATGAATGTCAATATGTGGGAAAATGCGGCAACTCAAGCAAATATAAAAACTTTACAATCTCGTGGCGTTTCTGTGCTTCCCGTTGGTGAAGGGGAACTTGCCTGCGGAGTAGTCGGTGCAGGTCGCATGCTCGAACCTGAAGATATTGCCGCCTATATCGAATTGGGACGCTTTGACAACTCTCTGTCAGGCAAAAAAATTCTCGTGGTAAGTGGCCCCACCGAAGAGGCGATCGATCCGGTGCGAATTATCACTAATCGATCTTCTGGTCAGATGGGGAATGGCTTGGTTCGCGCGGCAATTGCACGCGGCGCTGCCGTAACAATGATCTCTGGCCCTGCTTCGACGGTAACTCCTGAAGGATGCCGCTTGATTAACGTGCGCTCTGCTCGCGAAATGGCCGATGCAACCTTTGCGGAACTTAAATTGCATGATGCAGTTATCATGGCCGCTGCTGTGAGTGATTTTCGGGTGGAAAATGCTTCAGGGGAAAAGATCGCTCGTGAAAAAAACGAGAACGTTCAACTGAATCTCATCTCAAATCCTGACATTGCACAAGAAGTTGGGAAGACAAAGCGCGCAGATCAGCGACTTGTAACTTTTGCACTCGAAAGCGGTGGAGTCGATCGAGCATTTGAAAAAATGCTACGCAAGGGGAGTGATTTTTCTGTCTACAATCGCATTGACGAATCATTAGAACAGCCAACAGCGACACAGACCATTCTCTTTACCGATGGTTCTGATCCGATCGAACTGGTAAATTGTTCAAAAGAACTTTGTGGAAAGGCGATTATGGAAGCGTTGATTCGAAGTTGGGAATAGCATTTTCGGATAGTAGAAAAAACATGGGGCAGATTTAATCTGCCCTTTTTTTAGATTGAAAGAGAATCTGCTTTATGGGGAAGTGTGAAATGGAATTCACTTCCTTCGCCAAGTGTGCTTTCAACCCAGATTTTTCCGCCCTGTTTTTCTACAAATTCTGAACAGAGAACGAGGCCAAGGCCTGTACCTTCTTCGCCGTTTGTTCCTTTGTGAGAATAGGTTGTGTCAGTTCTGAATAGTTTGTCCATGTTCTCTTTTGACATGCCAATACCAGTATCTTTGATTGTGATCTGCATGAAATTGTCTTGAGTGGGCCGTGCAAATACTGTTACTTTTCCCCCAGAAGGAGTGTATTTAACGGCATTCGTCATGAGATTTCTCAAAATGGTGAGGACCATATCGCGATCCGCATCGATAAAGCAGTGAGGCGGGATTATCGAGTTAAGTTCTACTTTTTTGTTCGAAGAGTTAACATTCACCAGCGCAATTGTATTTGATACGATTGCTTGAAGATCTAGTCGCGCCGGTCGCATTGTAATTGATCCTGTTTGTGAACGGGACCACAGGAGGAGATTATCAAGTAGTCGCATTAACTGGCCTGTGGCAGTCTCAATGTCTTCAAAATACTCCTTCACCTCTTCGTCATTCATGTTCTCATAGTTTTCTAAGAGCAATCCTGTGTATCCCAGAACCACTTGAAATGGATTGCGAAGATCGTGCGCTACAATTGAGAAAAACCGATTTTTACTGTTGATCGCAGCAAGATATGCAGCATTAGTCTCTTCCAATTCCAAATTTTTTTCATGGAGTTTTGTCAAGAAATCTTGTTCTCGTTCTCGAATCATCTGCTGTTTATCTTTTAGACGTGCAAAAACCATTGACATTACCAACGATGTTGAAACCAAGAGAAGGTAGTAGAAAATGAATCGTTTTGCATTTCTTTTTTTAAGAAGCGCCGA
>JAIFMU010000140.1 GCA_020048285.1 bacterium
CTTTTACCTGCTCCGCTTTTACCTGCTCCGCTTTTACCTGCTCCGCTTTTACCTGCTCCGCTTTTACCTGCTCCGCTTTTACCTGCTCCGCAGAATCAACCACTACCTGTGCGGCAACATCGGGCGTCGCCACAACCGGAGTTGCCACAGCGGGAACTGCCGGAGTTGAAACTTCGATCTTTTTCATTTCAACCTGTTTTTCTGCGGCTGCTGTATCAGATTTCAAAGTCGAAGAATCTGCAACAGGGTCCGCAATAGCAGTGTTGATTTTAGTAATCTGATTTTTATCGCTTTTTTTGATTTTCAGCGAATCTGGATTCGTCGGAACAGCTTGTGACTCCACTGATTCATCTACTATTGTCTGCCAATCAGTAGGAATATTTGGATCAAAGAACGATTTTTTGAGATCCATAGCGGTTCCATTGGGGAGTGAAACGCCGGTAAATACCCATTTGGGGAACGCGCGTGCAAACCGTTCACCATTTTTGCCGATTATGGCGAGGTGAATGGAGTCTTTTTTCATGTAGATCAGTTCTCCAAACCGTTTTTTCCCATCAGCAGTGTAGAATGTACTTATCGATGGTTCCGGTTTCGGTGCGGCGAAAACAGCTGTGGCGATTGAAGCCAGCAGTGCGGCAGTAATCATTTTGTTCATTGAGTGCTCCTTGTTTATTCTAACTTGTTTTTTCATTATCTATACCAGCGTTCTGGCTTTCTGTTGAATCGGGTTACGAGTGAAATGCCCAATCCCCGTTTCGGGAAAAGAATGGCCGATCCGAATGCCGAATATTCAGTGTGAATTGTGTATTTGCGATTTTGGAATAGGCGCAGCGTTAGGCCGGAGCTGAGTCGTTCATTTCCACCCACAGATGCGTAGTAGCCCATACCGATCAATCCCATAAGAAAATCGTTGTCGATCCCTCCGCGCAGTTTTGGAATAAATGATCCTCCTGCAGAAGGCGTGAGTGCTTGATTGTATTCGGCAAAGGCGCGAAGTTGGCGGGAGTAGAGCCCATGAGCTGATCGCTTGCCGAAACGCGATATCACCTGTGATACTGCTACTGTCATCGAGGTGTTTATTGGTCGCCAAAGTGATTTCATTTCGCGAAGGGTATCTACGGTTGTGGTAAGTAGATCTTCCTGTTCTCCGCCGTTGACCATCGCTTCGAGGTCGGTTTCACTGCTGTGAATTGACGCTTTCCCCGTTTGAACTTTGTGCCAACGCATGGCACCGAGATTGGCTAGTTGCAATTGGAAAACTCGTTTTTCATCGGCCAGTTCAAATCCTACATCGACACCGAGCCCATATCCTGCCGGGGAGTATCCTGATTCAAACGGATTTGAAAACTGGTACATATCACTGGCACCGATCCCGGCGAGATTAACCTCCGCTTCGCCATCGAACTGATACGATGTACCTTCGTCGTTGATCGCCATTTTTCCTTTTTTCCCTGCAACTTCAGCAAAGGCAAATCCGGTAATAAGATCGACATTGATCTGTTTCCAAAGGAGACCTTCGCCGGTGGGAAGGAGTGGTGTTAGAAAGGTCGGCGCGGGGCGCTGAGTTCTTCCGCCGATAGCAACTGAAGCGGTTACTGTGCTTTGTGCTTGCAGCGATGAAATATCCAGCGAAGTTCCTTCTTCGAGCGTACTTCCGAAAATGATCCCGAGAAGATCTCCCGGAATGGTAATTCCCGATTCTGTGGCGACCGTAAGACTGTTAACTTTGACATCCCTTTTAAGTGCTCGTCCCATTTTGTCTCGCGACTCCTCAGGCGTATCGCGATCTGAAAGCGAGAATGTGTTTTTGATCGTTTGGGTTATGAATCGCGACCAAACAGCATCATCGGGGTTTTGGAAAAGGTCGACGTAGGGAGTCAATGCGAGACGATTGGACCATACCTTGACATTCAGGTTGAGCGGAGCGTCGACAAAACCGGTCCATGTGGGATTTGGTGAAGGTGAAATTGAAAGTTGTGAAATCGGAGTCACATGGGAAGGTGCCAACTCTGGATTCCACGGGCGAACCTGAGCCGTATCAAAGCGAACGCCGGGGTTGATTTTCTGCCAGATATTGTAGGAACGTTACTTTTCTCCATCGTTTTCAAGAAGTTCCACAAGAGAATTCCAGTCGTGATGATTGTCGTAGTCTGTAATCAGATCCCACTCTTGAAAAAAGGGATAATAGACCGCCAGCGCCGAGTCAAAGGCGGTGGTTGTGTTTGAATCTGTAAACTGTTCTGAAGGAATCGAACTGATCTCATCCCACTCGTCAAAGGGTTCGCTCAGTGAGAGATAGTGAAGCGTTTCCGTGGTGGGCGCTGCATAAGCCGAAAAAACTGTTGCCGTTATAGCAAATAGTGTTGATGATTTCACTTGGTGCTCTCTTTCAGAAAGTCTGAACGAAGAATGCCCGATATTTTGATAGAGGTGCGCACATCGATTGATGAACTGTCTAGAAGATTCATCGAACTGTTGCCGGGGAGTTTTGCGTGAAAACGTATACCTATTATGTTGTTGGCAATAAATGAAGCAATAGCATCGGAACCGATACTCCATGAAACTTCGGCAGATTGCCCACTTGCCAGAGGAAGGAATCGACCTTCGGTGATCGGGAATAGATGCGTGTCAGCCTTTAGCGAATCCGGATTGATGTTATTTCCGTGAAGTGATTCGAGATACGAAATATCAGCTCCTCCTGCGCCTATCCCATAGAGATTCATGGCCATTGTACTGTTGTTGGTGTAGATCATTTTAAGTGTAATTTGCGGTGATTCATAACTGGAAAGGATCTGCATATCTTCACTGGGGATTTCAATTTCCTGAAGTGAACTGATGATCGACACCGGCGCTTCGGTAACCACGTGAAGCGGGATTTTCATTTCTGCATAGATATCAACTGGAAGGGCGAGAACGCCATTTTGAGGGGCCAGGATGAACGGTGTGTTTTTAGGGATCGCGATCACCGATTTCGTGGCGAGCTTTTCCGGAAGTGAATTGATTACTGAATCGGCTGAAGTAATGATCTGCTCTTCTTCGGAGCCTTTGAATTGTACAAAATTATAGGACTGTTCCTGCAATTTAGGTGCAACACCGATTGAACGATATTTGGTTGTCAAATCAAATGATAGTGAATCGATTACGGTCAACGGTGAAAATTGCGGATGGACTATCGCTGACAGACGCGAATTTTTCAGAAGCAGTTTTCCTACTACGCTATCCCGCATTTCCGGCGCAAGCAGCTCCGGCAGTTCCCACTCATCGGTTTCCACACTGTCACTCAATGGATTGACAAACGCACCTTCCACCGTTTCGATTACTTTATTGCCAAACAGAACCGTTAGTGAAAGCGTATCCTTTGCATCGAAGGTGATCATTGCTTTTTCCGGTTCTGGCATGACCAGAACTTCGAGGTCGAGAACTGTCTTTTGTGAATCCGCATTCCATCGAGGTGTGAGAACTGTTTTGGTGAGATTGTTGTTCAGCGTGCTCGTGCCCGGGCGAATGGCCGTTGTTGTTTTGAAAATTGAGGTCGATGGAACCGTACCCAAGGCGGGAATCATGCCGTCAAGATTGACCGGGAATTGAAAGCCGTTCACCACGGTATTCTGAAGTGTCAGCGAACTGTAACTGATTTTCTTTACGAGCAATGATTCTGCGATGTCGATCGACACGGGGATAATCACCGTATCTGGAAAGAGTGAACTCGCCACCGTTCCTCGATCGATTGTGGTTCCATTCAGCAATATTTCCAATGAACCCAATGATCCTTGAGTTATTGGGCTGTCGTAGAGTGTGGTCACGGAAATCGTTGAACTTTTTGAAATAAGTGAAAAGTTCTCTACCGGCAGTTGGATTGCGGTTGATTGTCCGGGGAGAATTGCGGGAATTGCGGCAGTTCGATTTTCAGATCCGGTGTTCAGCGCAATACTCCCCGATTGAAGTGTTACCGGTGCACTGTTGGTAATCGTCAGAGTAACAGGTTTTGTCGTGGTAGCAAAGTGGATATCGTCAAATGAGTTTGCGAATACCGGAACTGTGATCACGGCGATTCGCCCATTGTCTGTGATTGATTGTGGGACAAGAGGAACGTTAATCGGAACGAAATCATTGAGTATAACTTCGCCGATATTCCCTGATTCATAGGCAGGTTCAACTTGAAAAAACTGTTCCACGTCGAGTGAGGCATTCAGGGTGTCGTTGCGCACGATTGTCAGGATCGAGTCTCGCAGTAGCGTTGTTGATCCCGATTCGCCGCTTTTGAGATCATTCACAATTGAGTCAAGAGGTTCCCAAAACAGAACGCTCTCTTTTGCCAGTGGAATGACAGCCGAGGAACTCCATCGGGCAGGAGTGGGATTAGTAGGGAGTGAACATGAACTGAGAATAAGTGTTGATACAAGCGCGCAAACGACACCGGAAATAGTGCTTAATGATTTCTGTCTGTGAAACATGAACGATTCCTCATGAGCTGGTTATGACGTTAGAATTGACATGATTTTGGAAAGCAAAAATATGATCATCGCTAGAACATTGGTGTTTTTTTTTGAGCAACTAGTAGACGGTGTGAGTTTTCCTGTTTTCAGTTTTTTGAGCAAAAAGGGGTGTTTGTCACATTTTTATGAGTGTAGGTAGTTGTATTGTCTAAATATAGTTCATCGATTTTATTTCTCGAAAAATGGGCCTGAACTGCAGATGACCGTATCGTTATTTTTTGCTATTCAAGTCTAAATGTCGCGGAATGGGTTCTCGTAAAAGAAAAAATGGCATCGCATCTTTCAAATGCGTTGCCATTTAAATTGATCTGATCTAGCCTGTTACTGTGCTTTGTTTTCTCTCATGGGAATGCGAACCACCGCTCCCACCCACTGAGCTCGATCAGAACCTAATTCGACTTTCATCCCTACATGTTTAAAAAACATAATATTGATCCCGATGTGGCCATCGACAAAGAAATCTGAATGAGTGGTGTCGGGAAGTCGCGCTTCTTCAGTGGTTTCTGTAATGTATTCATAGGTTGAACCGTAGTAGTTTGGCCCAAAGCGAGTCCCAAAATAGAGATCGGTGCGCCGTGGTTCTGTGCGATTGCTTTTCGCTACAGCCAGTGGATGGAAATCAAGGGTGAACCCGATCTGGGTCTTACTGTTTTTTTTGATCCACTGCTCTTTGTCCCACGACTGATTGTGTTTTTCATCGCTCCACATCATACCCAAATCTACTCCGGTAGAAAGCCAGTCCACAAAAGGATGAACGACCGCAGAGAGAGTCACGCCACCGCCCATGTCAGGGTTTAAAAATCCCGGTTCACTTTTCATGCCATAGAACCAGGTGGAACTTCCCGAAGCGCCGAGAACCAGATCGCCGCGGTGAATAGGTGAGGTTGATTTTCCTTTCGGCTCGGATGATTCGACTTCTGTGGGAAGATCTACACGGATAGGCGCGGTGGATTTATTCGCAATCTTTTTGGCTGATTCACCAATCCCGCGGGAAATCAGTTCTTTGATTGAACCGTGGAAATCGTGGTCTGAACTTTGGATAATTTTTCCGGTCTGCACATCGATAATCCGCAGCGAAAGAGTGTAAAAATCAGTGCCGATAGATCCGATTGTTCCGGCCAGAATCTGCTGAACGCCAAGGAGTTTTCCCACTTCGACCATACAGGAAGATTCATCGCAGGTACCGCTTTGTTGAAATCCCTGTTCAGTGAGAATTGATTCCATTTCTGCTCGTTCCATGACGGTGAATTTTCCCGTGTTGAACAGTTCCGAACGAAGTCGTTGGCTGAGAATGGGAAGTTGGTTTTCGGGGATTGTCTTGCTGGAAAGTTCGTTGACGGCAATTGTCGACGGGGCTGCGGTGAGCGATCCAATGATACAGATGAAAAATAGAACGGAGCGTTTCATGAATATGCTTTCTGGTGAAAAATATAGCCGGAAAACAGGTGATTCTGTTTTCCGGCTGAGTGACTATTCCGGTTCAGCGGTGCCGATTTCGATAAACGGTTCCAGTTCGGGGCGCTGACGAATCAACTCGTGAGCGACCATTTCCAGATGTTCTGCGTAGCGGTAGTGAGCGCCGAGACCGGTGCGCAGTTCGATTTCGTAGATCACCTTGTCGAGATGAGTTGAGTGTTCGAACGCCACTTCGGTTCCGAGAAGATAGCCGTAGTAGTGCACACCCGCATCGGCCAGTTTTTTCACTAGCGATGCGTACCGGTCAAAGAAATCGCCGTAATCCTGATCGCGAATTTCATCGGGAAGGTAGAATCCCACAGGCGCCAGAGGGGTGAATCGCGTACCACTGCGGTGGCGGTTGAGATCGCGCAACTCTGCCAGAGCGATATTGTTGAAACTGAACCGCGCAAAGGTGCGGCGAATATCCGAACCGGTGATCGAGTAGCGATTTTTCTTTCCGGCGAAATTTTGATCGATGCGCATTTGCGAATCGAGATAGAGCGGAAATGACGAATCGAGAACGAGATCGACTTCATCCGGGCGATGGTCTGTGGGAACGCCGCACTCTTTGATCGATTTCGCCGAAGCGTACATGAGATGGGTTGCTTGAGCGATTGTCGCTTCGTCGGCGTGGCTGTGGCGAATGAGACGCGGAGCAAATTTCGCCAACTCATCGCGGATTTTTACCGCCGCTGTTTTTGCTTCAGTCAAGGGAAGTGCTTCGAGCTCTTTCAGTGTCTGAGCCCACACGCGAGCGCTCATGACATAGGCTGCGGACGTCTTGGTTGCGAAAGGAATAAAATACCGCGCTCGGTCGAGAGCGTAGTTTTTGCGCATGCGTGCCTGAACTTTTTCGGGAATATCAGCGGGGATTCGCAGTGCCGATGGATTTTCCTGTGCCTTTTTGTCAAGATCGGTATAGAGTCGCTGATAAATCGCAAAGGATTCGTTCATTACCGATTGCCACTCATCGCGAAGATGTTCCGGAATGCCCAGTTCTTCCGCGGTTGCCAACGATTCAGGAGCCATGGTGATATAGCGGGTTGAACTCTCTTGTCCATCGACCAGTTGAGCGATTTCGAAAATTTTGTACGCCAGGAACATGGAACAGTCGTCCACGGCGATGGCAATTCCTCCCGTGAGTCCGCCGATCGAAGCGTGACCGTAGTCGATAAACTTGAAAATGCGATCCACCGCGCCGTCGGAATCACTCCAGTCGATTCCTTCGAGAATCTGGCCGATTCCCTGATTTGAACGGGAATACTTGGCAAGAGAGCTGGCGAGAAGTTCCGGGGTGACTTTCGGACAATCTTCCGCGGTTGACGGCGGGACAATGGCGAGTGCTGTTACATTCATGACTATTCCTTTGAATCAGATTTACTTGAGTGAAAAATAACGATTGCCGATAGCTCTGGCAGGTGTAAACTTCCGCAATTTTGCGATCAACCGGATATATTTTCTTTGCTGCGTTTTAGAAATAAGGAAAATACATATGAATACACCTGATCTTTCCTCTTCGTTGGAAGATTATCTCGAATCAATCCTGACTCTTCAGGAAAAACATACTGTGGCGCGAGTCAAAGACATCGCCGATCTGCTCGATGTGAAACGCTCCTCCGTGACTATTGCACTTCGCGCGCTTTCCGAACGCGGCTTGGTAAACTATTCACCCTATTCGGTGATCACCTTGACCCCCGAAGGATTCGAATCGGCCAATGCCGTGCGCAATCGCCACAATCTTCTGACCAAACTCTTTATCGATCTCTTTCAGATTGAACCGGTCGAAGCGGAAAAGTGTGCCTGTCGCATGGAACACGGCATGAATCAGTCGGTCTATCGCAAAACCCGTGCGCTGGTGGATATTCTCACCGAAGATCAACCGCTCATGGCAAATCTTCACGACCGGATGAACGAAAAAGTTGCCAACTACGGCGGTGGTGGCTTTTCTGACATGCCACTTCTCATGGATCTCAACGGCTGTCAGCCCGGCGACACGGCAATTATCCGCAAAATCATCGGCACCAGTGTGGCAAAAAAGCGATACATGGAAATGGGACTCACCATGGGGCAGGAGATCAAACTGGTGAAAGCGGCTCCGCTGGATGACCCGATCGAAGTGCAGATTCGCAGTTATCGGTTGTCACTGCGCCGCAAAGAAGCGGAAAATATTCTCGTCGAAAAAATCTGATATTTCTTTCAGTTTGAATAGCAAAAGCCCGGTGATCTGATCATCGGGCTTTATTGTATTCTGTGTGAATCAGTTATGATGTTAAGTGTGATGGCAATGTCACGCTTTGAGGAGTCTTAGAAAAGCTTGAGGAGTCTTAGAAAAGGTTGAGGAGTTGTAGAAAAGGTTGAGGAACTTCCTCCGAAGGTTGAGGAGTTGTAGAAAAGCTTGAGGAACTTCCTCCGAAGGTTGAGGAGTTGTAGAAAAGCTTGAGGAGTTGTAGAAAAGCTTGAGGAGTTGTAGAAAAGCTTGAGGAGTTATAACCGAAGCTTGAGGAGTTGTATTGCTTCGGTGTGAATGAGTAGTTGTAGTGGCGATCCGCGATCGCCGTATTTCTTGTAAATGTAATGGTACTGTGAGTCGCCGCTACAAAGAATTTCCCGTTTAGACCAAATTTCCTCAATTGAAGAAAATGCCGCAGGATGCGGCCCTGTGCCGCGCCTCCTTCGCTTTTACTTCTGTCCCAGCCGCTTTTCGAGTCACAAGTGCCTCTGCAAAGCTGGCGGGACAGCGCGTTAAAACGTGCGGGTATCTCGTCACCAATGCGCGCGCCACCGACTTACCTCCGCTCTAACAGCATCGTCTATAGTCTCAAGGTGGTTAAAAGTTATGCCTTTGCGGCGGATAAGGGAAACACAGACGGCGAGCGTGATCGCGTGAGGTGGCAGAAGGGGCGCGAAGCGAGTGTGGTACTCCACACCGAACGAAGTGAGCCCTGGCAGACACCGGCGGTGAGGTTCAACCGAACCGACACGCCCAAAAACAGAGGAGCCCTGTGGAATATTTGATATAGGAATTTCAGCTGCTAGATGATGATGAAAACCGCAGGTCACACTAGTAAAACGACCAAACGAAGGTGCATTGCACTCCGTTTGGTCGTAAATTTGCAAAGTAGATTCACTCGCGATCACTGATTGAACAAAACGTGGTGTCGCGCTTACTCTTTTTTGGGTTCATCAGAGCTTTTGACAATGTTGAATCCGGCGGTGAGACTGTTCTGTACGCGAACATCTTCACTGAAATAGCGGTTGTAGAGCAGTTTTGACGCATAACTGATTACGACAAAGCGATTCAGATTCACCCAGGCGTTGTTTTCCCACTCCACGTCCACCGATTCCATTTTTGCTTTTCGCAGAGCTGAATCGGAAACGGCAAGCGCTTTATAGAGATTCAGATTTGTTTTATAGCCGAAAAAACCTTTTTTGTGTTCTGCTTCGTATGCGGTGATCCATTCGATCCCTCCGTCAGAATGGGTCTTCATTTCGCGATTGATATTCTGCTTTGCCGCCGCGGAGAGTCGCAGTTCAAGGGACTGTTTTTCCACTTTGGTGAGCAGTTTTTTGCTGATCCCCAACGATTGAGTGAGATTCACCGGGTTGCCGTATTTCACCAGAGTATTTGTGGTGTCTTTGTTGAGAAATGACGATTGTGCTCGAAATCCGAAAAAGGGCGAAACTGCCGCAAGAGTGAGTATTTCCCGGTTATTGAAATCGATATTGTCGCTGCTGATCTGCGGTTCACTCCACGTTTTTTCTTTGGAAATGGAATCAATCTCTTTTATAAAGGTCTGACCGAACTCCAACGCCAACGAGTTTTCCTGACGAAACTTTTCCGAAAACTGCTTTTGAGCATCTAAAAAGAGAGAACTGTTCCACACCACATTGCCTTTTTCTTTCCCGACCCATGAATCGGAATAGGTGTGAAATCCCCCCGTGAGTGTTCCCTTGAGTTTCAACTGCCACGGCTCTTGAGCACTCAGTGAAAGTGCCGCTACGAAGGTGAGCATTGCTATCTGTTTCATTTGAAAATCCTTTGGTTGAACTTTGTATACTTTTCTAGTGGTAAAATACAATGGAGTTTATAGCGTCTTATATCAATTTCTTCCGCTTTCTCTCGAGTCGCACGGTGGTTACAGGAAAGATCTTTGAGGCGGACAGGGGAAACACAAACGGCGAGCGTGTCCGCGTGAGGGATGAGTAGGGGGCCGAAGGCTGTCGCGAAGCGACCGAAGCCCGGAGCAAGCCCGGCGGTGAGGTTCAGCCGCGCTTTGCATTTCCTCGACAACGACGGAGTACCGTCTGTCCTCGGGGCACCGGCACGCCCAAAAACAGCGAAGCCATGAACCTGTTGCACAGAAAAACCGCTCGAACTGGTACATCCGAGCGTTTCAATTTTGGAAAGGAACGCTACTGATTATTGTGGCGTTGACGGATAAAGCGATTCACCTGCTGTTCGAGTCGGACCGCTTCATCGTCGTGGATTTTCAGGAGTGGATTGAAAATCGACGGCACTGCGGCGGGGGATTTTTCGATAAGTTCCTTGAGCAGTGTGAACTGAAATTCGCGCACGGAACGCGGCGCTTTTTTGAGTTCGGGAAGGCGCAGGGTCAGTTGGTGAGCCACCGTGTCAAAGATCCGCCGTTCACTTTTTTGCCACAACAACACCGGCTCGTCTAAGTAAGGATAGATTTTTTCGTCCACCCAGGTCTGTTGTGCCGAATCCTGCTCTTTTTTCTCTTTCGACGCGAAAAGCTGCTTTACTTTTTTGGCGGTCGCCGCAACGACCTCGTTGAGCTCTTCCACAAGGCCGCCAATCTGAAGCAGTCCGCGGCTGTTGAGTTGTTCGAAAAAGGTCGACTTGAGATAGACCGTGAACGATTTGTTCGCGCTGATTTTCAGGCCTGTCTGTTCACACCGCGCCAGAGGATAGCCGCCGGCGTTGCAGAAATAGATCTCCTGACCGGCATCGCTGTTCCATTCGACCAGTTCCATCGCCACGGGATGAGCGGTTGATTCGTAGTTCACCGGTTTGAGCTTGCGGTTGGCGTGGCGAACGATCAGATCGTTGGCGTCGAGTGAAACTCCTTCGACGGAGATCACCGTGTTGTGGTAACTCTGAAGGTAGAGACCAAAAATGGCGGTCAATTTTGAACGAATCGATTCCGGTTCGAAAAAGCCCGCGTGTTTGGTGATATTTTCGATGGTTACGGTCACGCCGGTGGGAGTGTTCTCTGCGGCGGGGACGGGGTCGGTGAGTGTAAAGCGGTTGATCTCTTCCAGCGTGCCGATTATTGAAAAGGCATGTCGTCCTTCATCGCTGTCGTACACGGATTCCCAGCGCACCAGTGATCCGATGGCGAACGAACGGAATCGCCCTTGCCCTTCGCGGCCGTGAAGAATTCGATGGCGGTTGCTCGTCTGTTTTTTGTCCCGTTTCCACGATCCTCCCAGTTTTCCAAAGAGGGCGATCGCGTCTTCGTACGAAATCCCGTGGCCGTTGTCTTCGAGAGTAAGAGCAGATACGCCCACTCCGGCAGTGACAAAGCTGATCGCAATGGCTGTGGCTTCCGCGTCGAGACCGTTCCAGATCAGTTCTGAAAGGGCATTGATCGGCGATACGTGGGTCAGTTTTGATATGTGATCTTTTTCGACGGTAACGGTAAACGTTTTCATAGAGAATCCAAATCTAAGAGGCGATTCTAACAGAGAATTTACTAATTGGCAATGTGAATAAATATATCTTCCGGCAGTTAGCTAGTATAAGGGGTGCGAATGCACGGTGGATATTGTAAACGAGTCGCGCTTTTGATAATTGCCCTCTGTGTTATCGCAGGATCTGCGACAACTCACTCTCGAAAACTGGCCTATTTGTCAAAACAGGCCGACATTTCTCTGCTCAGTTCTAAGAAAATACTCACCGTGACCCGCGTCGATACCAATTCGACAATCTATGCGGCATCAGTGTTTATAACGCTCAATGTCCCGTTCGAACCAACCGCTCAGGCTCTCATGAATTTCGAAGGATGGCCATCCATCTTTAAGAGCATTGTCAAAATGGAACCGGTGAATCAGCACGCGGTCTATGGCGAAGATCCGGTGGAGTACTACGCCGAAGCGAAATACTCCTTTGTGCGCGGATGGGGAATGGGTGAACTGAAACGGTTGGCCTATAAACCGGGGAGTTCGGTTCACTGCGAAGTCGTTCCGGTGGGAGATCAGCTGTTTAATCGCTACCTGAAACGCAATACCGGTGTCATTCCCTACCATGTGCGGCGCATGAATGTGGAAGGCACGTTGATCCGCGTAAATGAAAATCAGTGTCGCCTAGGCATTTTCGCCTGGGCATCGGTAAACAAAGAGATTCCCACGTGGCTTCTCGAATCGCTTATGAAAATCGTCATGCCTTCCTTTGTGGGCGACCTCGAACGGTATGTGCATCGCGAAATCAAGGGGATAAAAGTTCACCGGTAAGGAATTGGACAGAGATGGGGGATATGAAGAAACTGTCAACGGCGTAACGATTGACCATAAAGGGATGGATCTGAACTACTTCGGGGCGAGATACTATGATCCGGTGATCGGGTATTGGATTTCGATGGATCTGAAGGAACAGTTCTGGAGTGGGTATAGTTACTCGGCGAATGGGTTCAATCCGGTGAATTCTGTGGATCCCGATGGTATGGAAATAAGTGATTACACAATTATTGGAAGTCCAAACAATTATAAGCAAAGATTTTGCTTAGTTGATCCAACGGCTCAAATTAATGTAGGTGGTGAGTTAATTAATCCCCGACTTATTTGGAAAGGTGATAATCTACTTTATTCTTATAATCATGATAAGGGAGAGTGGTTCATACACAAAGGAAATAAACTTATTCCAACTAATCAATCATTTTCAGAGATACGATGGGGAATCATGAGCAAAGAGTCGATGTTGACAGGTGTGAAGGCAGCGGCAATGATGCCACTGAACTTTGTCGGTACATTAGCAAAAAAGTTAGGCTCAACAGGATTAAAAATATTCGACTACGCTTTTAATGGGACACACTCAGCTATGGCATCAGAAAATGTGGGTCAATTCGTGGGAAATTTTTTACTCGGAATAGATCCAATCTCGAGTGTGCCAAAAGCTTTCATTGAGGCAGGTGTTAAGTCATATAATGATGATTTCAATTACGAGAATCATTAATAAACTAAAAGGAATATCATATGTGGAGCAATGAATTTCTTACCGTCCTTTTAATAGTACTTGTTATTATATCAGCAATCTCAATTTATGGAAGTATAACTGGGAAAAAAATATCCCTATTTAATTGATACTTCAATCAAAGGGTCTCGAACATCATTGGTTTTAGATGTAATCATCAGAGTAGTTGCTATACTTGCGTGTATTGTTGTTCTAATATTTAGGTTTTTAGGAATTGAGGTATAACCCATTTCCCCCTAATGCCCATGTGGATTGCCGAAGGTCAAACCAACATATCTGATTAATAAAACTCTCTGCCTTTCCGCTGGGAGTTTTTTTGTCTTAAATTCACCAACCTCATCAGAGCAAACTGCCGGTAGGCACGCCTTTCCATCTCCCTGCCGTTTCCGCTCATCGGAATTGCGGTCGATTTCCCGCCGATCTGTACGGGAGGCGAAAAGTTTCTACTGATTTGAAATTGGGAAGTAAAAGATAAAAGCCCTCTGATTTTCATCGAAGACCTTTTTTGGCTGGAGAGAGAGGAGTTGA
>JAIFMU010000059.1 GCA_020048285.1 bacterium
ATGAAAAATTCTTGGTATATACGCTGTCGTTTTTACACGAAGCTGCCCACAAGTCAACAGAATCAGCAAGAGGTTCCATTGCTTCAGGCATACCCTCAGGATTTGCGGAGGTGGCATACACCCACGGACGGCGATCAGCATCCATATAAATCCCGCGAACAATATCTTCATCGCCTTCTACCGTTTTGGAAACCAGCTGCTGAACAGCTCCGAATCCATTTTCTGAAGCGGGCATTCTTAAAGCAACGCTGTTGTTTCTGGCAAGAATTTTACCACGAGCCTGAAGTGCGTTCTTCACTGACTCTTCACTGCGCTTGAGGTTTTTGTTAGCTGTCGTAACGTTCATTACCGTAATTACCGCTAACACAACAAGGAAAATGACAGCCATCATAGCCATCACATTTGTAATAAACTTCTGCCGAATGCTTACAAATTTCATATCACACACTCCATAGTTTGTTTAATTATTTAGCATTATATGATTATCACTTAGAGAATTCAACTATTAATCCTGAAAAATTATGGAAATCTTCGTACCCTTGCCCTTTACGGTAGAGACGTCAATCTTACCCTTTAGTTTCTCGACAACTGTATCGTAGACATAATCCATTCCGACACCTCGGCCAGAAAGCATTGTCACCTCATCCTTAGTGCTAAAACCGGAGATAAAAAGATGAGAATGAACAACTGAATCTGACATCTGCTGAACCTCCTCATCTGTTTTCCCATGCTTTTCAACTAATTTTGTACGAACTAATTCGGTGTCAATCCCCATACCATCATCTTCGATAGTAACAGTAATAGTTGATGATTCTCTCATGGCATTCACAACGATAAAACCTTCTTCAAATTTACCTGCAGCTTTGCGCACTTCAGGTGATTCGATCCCGTGATCGATAGCATTGTTCACCATATGGACAAGCGTTTTATGTACCATGCGCAACTTAGAAACATCTACTTCAGTGTCTCGATTTATTGACAACTTTACTCGCTTGCCAAGCTTTTCAGCACTGTTTTGAGCGAGAGACTCCAAGCTCGATTTAAAAAAATTCAAATTGATCATACGAAGTGATTTAACACCTTGTTCGATTTCTCCAAGCTGGGCCAATTGATACCTATCGAGATGAGAGCGAGCAACAAGCTGATAATTCCCCAATAAATTTTCCAGCTCATTAATTTTACTGAGATTTACCATTACGGTCGCTTGATTTCTTTCTGCTTTTTCCACCAGTGTTTCATCGCGACCACCAAGCTTAAGTTGCATCTGTTGCAAGCGATCTATATAATCAGCAGCGTTTGAAATCGAGTGCTCCAATTCTTCAACATCGTGATCTGTCAAGGTGTCTTCCCCTGCTTCGCCTATGGCTTTTAAGTGACTTTCAATGTGATGTGCCAGCGACTGAAGCCCCTTGAAGTTAAACTGACCAGAGCTACTTTTCAATGTATGGAATGTGCGGAACAACTCCGTAACAAATTGACGATCATGGCTATCGCCTTCGACAACTTTTCGCGCATCAGCTAGTAAGCTCGATGAATCATACACAAAGCTTGTCACTTCATCTGGTTCAAGATTCATTACCTGTGAGATGAGTTCGAGATTTTCCTCATGAGTCAAGCGCAATTCCGCCGCGCGAGCCTCGAGTTCACGCTGATGAGTTACATCTTCAACAACCAGGAAAAGGCGTTCAAGCATCCTGCGATCTTCAGATTCCACAGGGAACCAAGAGATAGCCAAAATTCGACCTAAATCGTTAGAGAACTCGTTGATTGGACAGAGATCAACAAGATCTTTAAATGGCAACATATCGAACTTATCAAAGACAAGATCAACCCATGAAACAACATCTTCACGGATCGCACCGGAGACACCCAAAACATCGGCTACTTTTTCACCCTGAACAACTTGGTTTACATTTCCAACTACGCGAGCAGTTGCTTCACTGTAACCGGGGAGAACCGTCGATTGTGAATCGATAGAAATCAGTCCATTGGGCAGAAGACGAAGCATCGTTTCGATATTCCGATTTGCCGCTTGTGCTTCGGCTGTTTTTCGCTCTAAATCGGCAAGGGATTCATCGAGGCGCTGACCTATTTTATTATTAGCCATGTTCACCGAAAATGCGCACTGAATTGCACCTTTTACTTCGTGATAGAGCATTATAACCCCGTTTGTAACACTTGGGTACTCAATTTCACCAAAGACGACAACGGGGGGCGAGAACGTTATTTCACCAAAGCTTGCTTCAAGGGCCGGAATCGATTCTCCGACAGAAAGATTAAGGCACTCTTTTATAAAACCAGCATAGTCTTCTCGCATAGGTTTAAGGTCATCGAGCTCCATTCCGTCTTCATATGCATCAATTGCTGCAGCTGCAGTCTGTTCTGACATAACTACAACATAATCTCCCTGGACTTTACCCGCAAAGTGAATGCTCACCGTCATGCCATAAGCAGGGGTAAACGCTTTTTCGCAATAGGACTCTTCTGAAAGTTCAAAAGAACAGCCAACCATATCTTCGATAGATTGAACAACGTTTCGTGCAAAGAGATGGGTATTGTCTTTTAGATACGCAACATGGTCATTTCCCACATTTTCCCCCAATTATGAATATCCATAATTTCATAGAAAACAAGTTTACCCTATAATTCGCTCTTTTTCAATAAAAAGCAACTTTTTCTTCACACAAGAAGAATATTGTCAATCAATCGCGTGCCGGATATTTTTGTTCGACAGACTACAGAAAGCAACGCTTCGCAGGATATTTCACCAGAAATATCATTGCAAAAGGTATCGGTGACAGCAACGTATTCAGTACTTAGAAATGATGCTGCGGCATAAATATCCTCCACGTGTGAACGGATTTTGCGGGCAGAGCAATTCCCATCACAAAAAACCTTGTAAGCAGATCTTAAGCCCTTATTAATCAACGGAGCTTCCTCACGTTCCTCTTTCGTGAGATAAACGTTCCGGGAGCTCATTGCCAATCCATCAGATTCGCGAACAGTGGGATGAATAATGAGTTCCACTGGGATATTGAGATCTTCCACCATGCGACGGATCACGAGGGCCTGCTGCGCATCTTTCTGTCCGAAAACAGCAAAATTAGGCAGTACAATATTGAAAAGTTTAAGGACAACCGTTGTAACCCCATCAAAATGACCAGGGCGAGCTGCGCCCTCAAGACGAGTCGTGATCGCCCCGCAGGAAACAGTGGAACCAAATCCGGCGGGATACATATCACGAGGGGAAGGAGAAAAAATAAGATCAACCCCAACTGCTTCAGCCTTGCGAGCATCTTCCCCCAAGGTTCGTGGATACTTGTCAAGATCCTCCGAAGGAGCAAATTGCAAAGGGTTCACAAAAATACTTACTACGAGAATATCACAACTGGCACGGGCGCGTTCGGCGAGAGCAATATGCCCAGCATGTAGTGCTCCCATTGTAGGAACAAATCCAATGGCTTTGCCTTCAGCACGAAATTGCATCATGCGTTTTTGAAAATCTTTAGGATCATGAACTATTTCCATTTTAATCACCCTTCTCTACCGAATAATTGATAATTCCTGAGTTTTAACATCGTCGCGGATCACATACTCGGCAAATGACATTTCCAACCCAGGAATTGTCATTTCCGGCACAACCGCCTGAACACCTTCAATTTCAAATTTGCGGTCGAACAACGCGTGATGTGGTATCTTAAGATTCTCTTTATGAATCACTTCTGAACCAAACAGCAAGATATCAACATCGGCGGTTCGCGATGTCATTTTTCCTTTGCCTGTTCTTCCCAAAGCCGTTTCGATCATTTCCGTGGCGACAAGCAACTCATCAGCAGTGCCAAAGAACTGACCAGCTACGATTCGGTTCAAGTATGGCAAATGGTTGCCAACCACGCCGATCGGTGCAGTTTCATAAAGTGGCGAAAAACGGAGTTCACCAGCGAGTAAGCGTCGCAACTCCCATTCCATCTGTTCCATATTTGCATGGCGATCGCCAAGATTCGTGCCTAACGAAAGCACTACCATTACTTGAGCATTTTTGTCCACTGATACAGCTCCTCTAGAGAATTAAACTGATGGACTTTCTGATTGTTTTCCAAAAGCCACACTGGTGACTTTACTGAAATATCAGCAAGATAGGTTTCAAAGAACTGTTCTGCAGAAAGATCAACTCCACTCTTTTGCAGCAGTGATTCAATTTCATTTTTCACAACGCTATTTGCGAGGTTATAGCGTCTAAAATCTGGGAAAAAGTGCAACTGTGAAAACTGCAGATGCAGCTGTTTCCACAAGGGTGAATCATAGTCCAAAAACAGCATCTGTTCACGAGGCTTGGCAGGTCTACGACAGTAAAAGTTCCCTTTTGATAATTCAGGATTAACAATGAAATAATCATCCTGTATGTTGAGATTCGATGCCACTTGATCAAAATTTTTCATTGATACTACTGTAGAATCAAACAGATACCATGGGAGCATTTCAGGGCGAAAGAAAAAGAGCAGTGAATCAGCCATCCTATTTCCCGGGCGAACCGTTTGAATCTGCGCTGAAGGAAACAGCAATTTCGTCGATTCAGTGAACGAATTTTGTTCAGTATATGTTGAATCATTTGGAAGGACCTGAACTATTCTAAAAGGATTTTCGCGGTAAGTCTTACACGATTTCACACCATTTCCAGCAGATTCACATCGACCAACACTTACAGAATCAGATTCACAGTCTTCATGATCGAAACATTCACCGAACTGATCGCAGAGAGCTAAGCTGGGAACGTTTTCGCAGAGATCAAAAAGAAATCGCTGTTGATACACTCCACGCTCATATCGTCGATTGTTGACAAAGATCGCCGGTGATTCAGAGACATTCAACCGTTCAGCCCGAATGTAGTCACTTTTTAAGACAAGCGCACCATGAATTGAAATCCATCTATTCAAGTGCGATCGATTAATCTCCATAGCATGAATGACATCAGATGCGGATCCGCCACCGCTACTCCAAAGCCACAAAAAATCATTGAACCGTTCGGGGAAGTTTTCTCTCATGGCAACAACTAACAACTCCTCTTCTAAAGAACCGGACTGCATCCCAGGAACAAGCGAATCACCCCGAATAGTCCCTGAAAATGAGAGATCGAGCTCGACACGATCACCCACTATCTCTCTGATTTTCAATAATTCTCGAATCGCTTCCACCCCAAACCGGCACCCGCTCATGACATAGCAATCAACCACAACCGCCCCATCTGGAACTTGAATAATCCCCTTCATTTTTGATGGAATTTCGAGCCAGTGACTGGAAACACTCCCCAAACGTGCTATGTCACTGCTGGCAATGCGATCGCCACCCACATGAAATCCCACCACCGGTTTCTGCCACACCGTATCTATCGAACTCCCCGTTCCGACACGGTGACCGCGAATTATCAAATCAATTTGCGGAAAGGATTGAATCAGACTGCTGATCTCTTCCGGTGTACAGTGAGCTAATAGAACCACAAAAGTGCTATCATCAACTCCATGCAAAACGGATTCTAATGACGATAAAATCGGTTTAACTTCAACCCCCTTTCCCGCAACGAAAAGTGGGCAATTTGTCGTAACCGCCGTGATGAAAACAGGTACATCGCCGGCGATCATTTTCGATTGAGGAATAGCAACGCCTTCGACAGAAACATTGGCGCTCACTACAGGTAAACCTTCGTTGACCCATCGAATCAGCGCAGAAGTATCCCGAGCGAGATCATCATCGCCAAAAGTCACTGCATTATAATCAAGGTCAATCATCGCCTGCACGACCAGTTCAGAGCGAATCGAGTCGCTTACTTTGCCCGCAGTTTGTATATCATAGATTCCTCCAGCGCAAAAACCGCCTGCATCAACCAGTAGATCACCGGCATTTCGCTGACCACTAAGGACCTCTGCAATGCCATTAATCCCACCAAAACGTGTAACGCTGCCGCTGTTCACCGCACCGTGCAAATCTGCCGTCGAAATGATCTGTACACCTCTTGCAGAGATGCTAACAGAGAAACAAACTACCGCCAACCATAGCTTTCTCATTCAACTCCCACCATCACCTATTTTCGTCTTTACGAACGCTCAAATATAGTAAAGGGGAATAGGTGAGCACTCTCAAACCGATAGGGAACTCATTGATCGGAAAAGTGTTGGCAAAAATATACAGCACAATAGTAACTTTCCGAAACAGACAGTTTGACAAAAATCCCCCCAAACCTCTCCCCTTCCCGGTTATTTCTGTTGGTGGAATATCTGCCGGTGGAACAGGCAAAACACCTCTAACGGCACTGATAATTGAACACTGTATCGCTCAAGGGAAAACGCCGATTCTTTTCAGCCGAGGATACGGCCGCACATCCAACGGAACCGTAATTATCCCAGCCGATGGATCAATGCCCACGTGGGAAACAGTAGGTGACGAACCAGCCATGCTTCGTCGTCGCTACCCTTCACTTTGGCTTGCGATCGACAGCAATCGAATGCGCGCCGCTGGACAAATCCTGCAAAAAAGTCCCAAATCAGTCGTAGGAATTATGGACGATGGATTTCAACATCGCTACATGCACCGCGATCTGAACATTGTTACGCTTCCGGCCAATTTCGGGTCCGACAAGGTGATTCCCGTTGGACTCCTTCGAGAACCTCACGAATCATTGCAAAGAGCAGACTGTATAATTTTTACCGGTGAACCAGATCAAATCACTAACGATTTGATCATAAATAATAGTCAAAACAAACTCTGCGGTGTTATGACAATCGAAACAAACGGATTAATTCACAGCGCTAGCAATCGTGTTACTAGATTCATAAACGAGCCTGTTACACTTATTTCAGGAATCGCGAGGCCGGAGAGATTCTACGATTCAGCTCGTTCTCACTTTAAATGTATAAAAAATCACTTGGTTTTTTCAGACCATCACATATTTTCCGCGGAGGATTTGAAACTGCTGACAACGAATGAAGATCAGCAATTTTGTACCACAGAAAAAGATTGGATTCGTATGAGTACAATTATTTCTGCGAAAGTAGAAAATCTGTGGTACCTTTCAATTAGACAGCGGTTTAGCGATCCACTCTGTAACGACCGCTTTTTTGATTTGATTAACAGATGTTTGGAGCACAAATGATAGGTCGAATTCTTGCTGTAGCCCTTTTTATAATAGCGTTGCTGAGTATCCCTGTAATTTCAGAAGATACGACTGCTCAAAGCGTTAAATATGCAGAAGTCACATCGCCACGAGTAATTATCCGTCGCGAAGTGGAACCAAAATCAGAACTCGTTCTGACTGCAAAAGCAGGCCAGGTGTTCGAAATAACCGGTGAAGGAAAACTGTGGGTTCAGGTAAAAACCGAGAACGGTGAAGGCTGGATTCCTGTGAGCGACTGTCGCGTTGTGGATCGCAAAAAAACATCTCTTCTTTCTAGCCCAGGATCAACGCTTGCTTTTGTTGGTGTCATTGCCTTAGGCCTTGCGGTGAGCGTTTATTTTATTATACGTCGCAAAGAGGATGAAGACTCATTTTAATGAAGTATCTCTGTTTCGACTACGGAAGCCGACGAATCGGGATTGCCGCAAGTGATCCCACTGCCACCGTGGTAAGACCGGTCACCACAATCGACTGTAAAGTCACCCCTCGATTTCTCGACGAAATCAAAAAAGTAATCACCGAAGAATCTCCCGAAAAACTTATCTTTGGTCTCCCTCTCGGCCCTTATGGCGATGAGACCGAAATGTGCGCCAAAATTCGCACATTCGCAGATAAGATACTCGCCGTGCTCGACGCACCATTGCCGATCGATTTCATGGATGAAAGTTTCAGTTCCGTCACCACACAATCAATCATGCTCGAAAGTTCAAGCAAAAAACGTCGCAAAGACAAAAAAACAATTGACCGAATAGCCGCCTGTGTTATTCTTGAAAGTTACCTTCGAGAACAATCCGGGCAGATTTCTCTCTACTAAGGAACATCATGGGAATCCTCTATCTAGTATCGACGCCAGTTGGCAATCTCGAAGATATCACTTTTCGCGCAGTGCGCACTCTCAAGGAAGCCGATTACATTCTGGCTGAAGACACGAGAAACACCGGTAAATTACTGAAACATTTTGAAATAGACACGCCCATGAAAGCGTATCACGATCACAACGAAGAACGAGTCACTGCTGGATTTATCGAACTTCTCAAAGATGACAAAAACCTTGCCGTCGTGACCGATGCGGGAACTCCCGGCATTGCAGATCCGGCCTTTTATATTGTTCGCGAAGCAATTCGAAATGGGATAAAAGTTGTTCCGATTCCCGGTGCAACCGCTTTCGTGCCCGCTCTCGTCATGAGTGGCCTTCCGGCAGAACGATTTGTGTTCGAAAACTTCCTTCCTCCGAAAAGCGCCAAACGGCTCCGTTTTTTTGAAGAGATGAAACAGGAAAAGCGCACAATCATTTTTTATGAATCGCCACACCGCATTCTCAAGGTACTCGAAGAGATGAAACAAGTTCTTCCGGGAGTCCCCATGGTTCTCTGCCGGGAACTGACCAAACTATTCGAAGAAGCACTTCGGGGTACGCCTGAATCACTGCTTGCACACTACAAGGAACGAACGCCCAAAGGGGAAATGGTGGTTCTATTCAACACAGCCGTTCAAGATCGATGGGATTTCTTTTCCACCTCAAGCGAATTACCTAACGAATGCGAGTAAAAACAAAATGCCGAAAGAGATACTCTTTCGGCTTTTGCATTTGCGACAAATAATTAGGCTACTGACCTTCGGGACAGCGAAGATGAATTTTATAAGACGTATCGCCCTCTTCAACTGCGAGTAACGTTGTCCCCGTGCGATTATACCCCTCTTTATCCATGGCAGTTTGAATCGTCGTACTGATTATATTTGGATCAGCCGTTTCAGAGTCAGTGAGATGCAGATCTGCGATTGATTCCAAGAACTGCGCTTCTTCACCAGAAAGATGATTGAGGCAATAGATATTATCATCATCGGGCAATCCGAAATCCCCACCACCCAAAACCACAAAATCAGCCTCTGCAAATCGCGCAGCTTCAGCAAGAATCTGTTCTTTCACACTATCCCGAGCAAAAAGTGCCGGTTCAATTAGAACGATTTGACGTTCTGGGTGAACACCATACCCTTTTCTCATTAAAGAAGTAATCAATTTGCGCTGTTCAATCGTAATTTCAACCATAAGAATCTCCTTTTGATTCAAAATAGATTGATACCACGCAATCTTTCAACTGCTTCCCAAAGAAAGATCGGTACAGAACTGGAAGCAAGAACGTATTTTTACTGAATAAAATTGACATCTTTTTAAGAGGAACTATGAAAAAGAGAATACTTTTCCTTACCCTTTCCGCAATGATTTTAAACGCACAAGAACCGGCCACAGAAGACTCAATGCCGACGGTAGACTCTCTTTTAGTCGAGCAAGATTATTCCGAGGACAGTGCAATTTCGGAGGGTATCGATTCAAATCTAACTGACACATCAGAAGAACAGAGCGATGAACAGGAACTAACAGGCTATTCAACATTCCGATTTACTCTTGGGGGATCGCTCTACGATCTTTCCGACCTCAACAGTGCCATGGCTCTTTATGGCTATCCCACCGTTGATCGAGGTGTTGTCCAATTTGGCTTTGGTCAGACTTCCCAAAAAACAAAAATTGTAAAAGATTTTGGACTCACTGTTCATTCGTGGAGAAATGCAATCAATCGCACGCGCAAAACTGATCTCACCGGAGTCGATCTTGCACTCACCTACGGATTTGATATCGTAAAAGTTCCTTCGGTGTCACTATTCCCCTATGTCGGTGCCGATGTGGGCATTCTTCTTCTCAAAATGAGCTACCAAGGTATTGCCTTCGATGCCATCGGATCAGGGATTGCTCCGGAAGATCAAATACTCCACCGAATCACGTCTAACCTTCACGCTGGAGTTGGATTTGACCTTCGGAAAAAACGGGATGGTTTTGCGCCTTCGATCGGGTTCCGCGCAGGTTATCGCTTTGACCTTACCAATCCATCGAATTGGAAACGCGACTGGAGCGGTGTTGATTTTGCGCCGGAAGTATCAACCAGTTCGTTCTATGCGAAATTGGTTTTCGGTATAGCACTGCCTCGATAAGAATGCATGTACTATATGCCCTAGGGGAATCGCCGTATGACGATTCCCCTTTTTTATACCGCCATGCTCATCCGGCTGTCCAACTGAACAGGAAGCCCGCCAAGCCCACGAGTAGCGTAGACACGGTACGAGCGGGGAGTATTTCCCGTTACCTCCTTAAATACATGATTAAAGGTAGTTGTGTGCAGATACCCCACAGCCTGAGCCACATCCTGAATCTTATAGTCTGCTGTTGCAAGAAGCCGCTTTGCTTCGGCCATGCGCAACTCGGTGACGTATTGCTTGAAATTCACCTGAAGTGTTTCGCGAAGCAATGAACGAATGCGGTGTTGAGGAAGGTTAAGCGAAGACTCGACAAACTCTAATGAAATGGCGCTGTTTTTGTATTCCACAGCGATAAATTGTTGTAATCGTTCAAAATCAGACCGGGCGGTCTTTTGCGGCGAGTGTTCGATTTCACACTGTTCGTACGGAACAAATACCGGTGCTTCGGCACTCATGTTTTTTTTTCGTTCTGCCACAATTGAGAAAAGAGCAATTAAAAGTGCGGTTATAAGAAGATCAATAGCCACCGCTTGCCCAACGGACTTTCTCAAGACGACCCGTTCAATACCATCGCCACTACCAGATTTTTCTGTTAGCACCGTAAACGTACCTGGTTTCACTTCTGAAAACAATGAATTTCCCTGTACGGCAAAGGTTTCAGGGTTGATAACAATGTCACCACTTACCTTTGAAAAGAGCAAAAAAAGGAGATGAATCAGGGGAACAAGGATTACAACGACTTTCATAGTACCGCACCTTTGTTGAACTTTACCTTCCTAATCTACCTCATTCTGAACGGGTCATTTTGGATTTGAAGACTAAATCTATTAGCACTCTTAGAGTTGTTACTTTCACCATAAAAGTTGTTCAACCGAATACAGAACTGCCGTGCCCCAACAACTGCAGAGGATTGTCATGTTGTATTTTCCTATTCTTCAAATTGAGGTTTTAATGAATGAAATAGAACACTATATTGCACAATTCCCCCCACATATTCAGGCACGTCTCGCGCTGATGCGGGCAACTATTCACTCCGCTGCTCCAAATGCATCAGAAAAGATTTCCTATGCAATGCCCACATTTTACTTCAACGGGAATCTTGTTCACTTTGCCGGGTATGAAAAACACATTGGATTTTATCCCGCACCTTCGGGTATTGCACATTTCGCAGAAGAACTGCGACCCTATAAAAGTGGTAAGGGATCGGTGCAGTTTCCTCACGACCAACCGATTCCTGTAGAACTGATCGCCCAGATAACACGTTTTCGTTTCAATGAAAACAAGAACAGGTGATATTCATTGCTATTGGCGACACGATTACACAAACAATTCTTATACTTGCACGTTTTTTATGTGCGATCACACAGTGCCAAATAGCGGTCTCACCATTCCAAGAGTCGGTCTCACCATTCCAAGAGTCGGTTGCACCATTCCAAGA
>JAIFMU010000152.1 GCA_020048285.1 bacterium
TCACTTGTCAACTCGACGCTTTCGCTAGAAAGAATCTTTCCCGATTTATCTCGCTGAACTAAAGTATCAGTTCCATCAATCATTGAGTAATATGTTGTGTCACCATCAACAACCATACGAATACTATCGATGGCATTTCGTCTGTCATCAAACGAGTTTGTACCGTCGTTCCAAATTTCAGTCAAGTTGCGTCTCGGAGTAACGAGACTGCTCTTGGCGAACTCATTGAAGATCACATCCTTGGGATCTGTATAAGGAACAAAACCTTCGAATACAGCCATACCATCCGATCTCATACCTCCACGGGTTGGTGAACTAATTGAACGGCCAGTTTTCTGACTTCCATAGCTTTCATCACCGGCGCGATAACTCGGATGATTTGCAAACTTGTTAATCGATCCAGTGGTAGTGCTATTGCCACCCTGCCAGTTGTCGAAGTCATAAGTCTGTGTAATATTTCCAAGTCCCCATTTAGCGTAGAAGTGATTTAGGCTCGCCCACTGAGTTGCTCCTGACAATCGGTACGGGAAATAGAGGATATCGCGGCCAGCCGAAAGCTGACGGTTCATGCCATACTTAAACTTAAGGTGCCCGTACCACGGAAGATTAGGTTTAACTGTTACGCCGGCACCAGCCATATTTTTTGTATAGGGGGATGCTTCAGTTCCAAGGAATTTCCCGGCACCAAGAAGATTTGATCCCCGTGCAAAAAATACATCAATAGGTAAAACCATTGAATTCGGGCTATAAAATTCTTTACCCGCATACATCACATCCAACGTCACATCAACCTTAGAACTATATGTCAGTTCTAGATATGCGGCAAGGTCTGAGTAACTAGTAAGCTTTGATGTTTTAATTTCATGAATCTTTCCGGGAGCAACGACCTCATCACTATTATTAATGGAAGTAAAGGTCCCTTTACTCGCAGTCAAACCATTACTATACGATTCGTTTGAAATAGTAGCAAAGGTTGTGTCCAAGAACGAAACACCAACATCGGCTAAATAGCTGAAATTCTTACCAAACTTCCCTCTTCCATCGAGCGAGAAAACTTTTGGTTCGAGCCAATACCCTTTACCAACAGTGGTAGCTATTCGGAGAGTATCCTGAGCATTTGCAATAATTTTATCATAATTTGCACGACTGTTTAGTTCAACCTGTTCAGTACCTACTTTCCATGAAGAACCGTACAAGCCAATATCAAATTTCGAATTAAAAACGAAGTCATACTTAAATCCCGCATTAACGATATCTTTCGAGGTATAAACATACCCATTGTTAAAACCAATCGTATGATTTGGCGTAACCGTTTTAGTCAAACGATAAAAGAGCTGTTTACGGTATGAATCCCCAATACCAGTTTCCACGATAGAACCTTCATCACCAGCATACCCGAGGTCAACGGCCATATCCATTCCGTTGCGTTCAAACATGTCATACGGTGAGCCAATGCCATAGAGGAAAAATCCGGTCACTCCGCCAGGCATATCAGTGATCGAAAAATCAACACCTTGGAACGGGCGTTTGTTCCACGCTGCACGGCCGACTTTTTCACCTTTGGCGATGTTATACCCATAATATTCGGAAATAGGCTCTTCGATTTCATAGGGCAAATACTCCCATGCGAACATGCGAGGCTGAGCTTTCCAAATAGACAATGGTGAAGCTTCATTCCAGTTCATCGCACCAAGTTTAAGCATGAATGATGCCGGTTTAGTGCGAATAGCAATACCCGCATTCATATCTTCATAGACGCCATTCTTCTTATTACCGCCGTGATGCTGATTGTATTTACTAAACCCTTCATCCTTAGGAGCCAAAAATGAAGTTTGGTTTACACCTGAATAAGACGCAGTAAATCCTGCCATCGCCCACATGACGGTATTTCTTCCCGGAGTAACAACCATCGCCAATTTAAGCAACGGATCATCGCCACCAAGCATAAAGCCCTGCCGCGCTAGACTCAAATAAGAGGAATCGGCAAGACCGCTATATTTATGAAAAAGTGAACGCATCTGGATTTCACCATGAAATGCGACCGGAGCAGATGCTCCATCAGCAAGAGTAGATGCTACTTTTGCCTCCAAATACGGCAAAGCTGCCTTTACGCTGTCTTTTACTTCACTCTCTGTACGATGAGCCGCCAAATCACCCGCAGGCTGGGCCATCAACTGAGATGAAAGCACTAGCACCATTGGAGCAAGCCGGCTTTTAACTGCACTCGACTTCGGTTTCAAAAAACCTCCTTGTTGAGGAACACTGTATCATTTCACATTAAATATAATTCACAGTGGGGAGATTTCAGAAATCTGTGTTATCACTTTAATTTCATTGCAGATCAGAAAAGTAGAAAATGACAATGAACGATTTTCGTCCTCTTTGCAAACACTCGAACTCAATTTAGAAGGAATATTGCGAATAATGTCAAGTAGCAGAACGACAGCGTGAGACGATGCAAAATGAAAAAATGGAATTTCTGAACAGCGACGGCATCCCCATATGAATTAAAAAAGCCTTCGAAGTGCGCTCTTCAAAGGCTTCATTGTTTCCTATTTCTTCACAGGAGTAATCTCCCAAAGAGCCTTTCTCCCAGCAGCGACGATCAAGCATGATGGAGGCACATAAGGATTGTCCAATGTAGGGAAATTACTCCAATGTTTTGTAGAGAACTGATAAAAGAGCGATGGCCGATACATCAATGGAATCACCGGCATCTCCTTCATAAAAAGCTCATTCAATTTCGAATAGCCCAACTCCAACTCTTTGTCATCTTTTAACGAAGGAATTACCGTCAAAAGCGAATCTGCCAGTTGATTTACATATCGACCTTCGTTGGTGTAGATAAAGACACCAACAGTATCGATATCCGATGAGGACATTATTTTTTCAAACCGTGACCACGGAAGCGAAGGCAACTGCTCTGCCTGTGGGGTTTTCATAATCAAATCAAATTTCCCCAAGCCCAAGTTCGCCCAATAGAGATCTTCAGCAATTCGATCAGCAACTACTGGTACCCCTATTTTCATATCAGCTACAACATTCCCATTTGGTAGTCTCAGACGACCTGCGGGATTGGCCGCATCATCTATCCATGAATAACCAGAATCAACTAGCGCCTTTTTCAATACATTTTGTCGAGTTTTCAGATCGCCATAATTTGTAGAATTAAAAGCTCCCAAAAGATTTGCCGTGGAATCATCGTAATAAATCTTTTCAATACCGGAATTAATGATAAACCCAGGACTAATCTCAGGAGCATACCCTTGGATAGCCTTCTTGCGAATCATTTCATAGTCAAGGGCCGAAGCAATCACTCTGCGGAAAAATGCAGATTTCAAAACTGATTTAGTGCTTACAACCGTTGAACCAGCAATAACAACAGAACTGTCCTCCGAAGGCATCTGCTGAATAATGAGCGACGGAATTGATCCGGGAATATAGTAGGGCTCGCTACTTTCCCATGTACCAACGCCACTTTTCTTTTTATTCCACACCATTGGACAATACGTAGCAGAAATATCGAGACGGCCCGCCTCGAGCTCGGCATTGTACTCTTCGTTCGTAGCAAACAGAGGATGAATCACATATTTCGGGGCAGCTGTTTTCCCGCCATACATCACAGCATTTCCCCAATATGAATCGTCCCGTTCAAGGACTATTCGCGAAGAGCTGTGTTCCAAAATCGTATACGGCCCTGAACCATAGGACTTGTCGAGGAACGTATACGACAATAGTTGTTCTAACACTTTTGACTGAAATTCAGCCTGATCCTTTTTCAATGCTATATGTTTCTTTTTCGCACTCTCCTCGAGCGGCGAGAAAACATGAGCGGGAAGTATCGCAACAGCACCAAGCATATCTTTCATAGTCAATGGATTGTAGTTTTTGCGATCCAAGCGGAAGGTGACACTATTTTCCGTTCGATTGACAGTTACGGTATCGATAAATCGCCAAATTGTATGGTGCAAAGTTTGATATCGTTTATGGAGATAAAAGGTATAGCGAACATCTTCTACGGTAAGCGGTTTTCCATCGGACCAGTGCGTGCTATCCTGAAGAGTCACGGTGAGATTGAGTCCATCCAGTTCGTACTGCTGTCCCAAAAGTGGATCTAAGTCGCCGGTCAAAGTATTGAACGCAAACAGAGTTTCATACACAAGGTTGACGTTACCAGTAACTGGCCAAGACACAGGCCAATCAGAAAGAGGATTGAAACTAACAGGAGCACCCCATTGAAAGCCACCTACGTACAAGGTTTCATTGCGCGGAAATTCCACCGCTTTTCGAGGACCACATCCGATAGTGGCAAGAATCAAAAAGAGAACAATAAAAAGTAGCGAGGTTTTCATAGGCACCTACACAGAAAAAGATCCGCAAATCATTCATAGACAAAGTATAATACAACAATCCCAAATTTTCTGCAATCTGTTCATGATTTTTTCACATTTTTCTTTTTTTCACAACTTCTGGTTGGATTTGGGTATCTACTCCGTTGTAGCCAATGCATATTGCCCAAATTTTAAAATCGAAAAAAACAGCGCTCAGTTTTGAGTTTTTCCCACCCAAAACTCTCGAGGGATTTGATAATCTGTTCACCACCATTAGCGAACTCAGTTATCTAAATCCCGCATACGTCAGCGTAACCTACGGCGCAGGTGGTTCAACGCGAGAAAAAACACACGAGCTGATTTCCCGCATTCAGCGCGAAACAGACCTGACAGTAATCTCACACCTTACTTGTGTCGGACACAGCAGGGCTCAAATTAATGAGATTCTAACCAATTACAGCAATAACGGAATCACCAACATTTTGGCACTTCGCGGCGATGCTCCCAAAGGCGATTCGGGGTTCACCCCTCAAGAAAACGGCTTTGCTTATGCGAGCGAAATGGTAGAATTCGCCAGAACAAAATTCCCCGCCATGGGGATTGGCGTAGCCGGTTTCCCCGAAGGACACCCGCTTACCCCAAACCGTTTTCTTGAAATTGATTACTTAAAAGCAAAAGTTGATGCCGGAGCAGACTACATCTGCACCCAACTTTTTTTTGACAATCGCGATTTTTACGATTTCCGTGAACGGTGTGAAATAGCAGGAATCACCGTTCCCATTATTGCAGGAATTATGCCGATAACGTCAATTTCAAACATGAAACGAATCGGTGAACTATCGTTGGGATCACGCGTTCCAGGAAAACTGCTCAAATCAGTCTACCGCGCCCAAAACGATGAGTATGTTGAAAAGGTGGGAATTCATTGGGCTGCAGAGCAAGTGAATGACCTTATTGAAAATGGTGTCGCCGGAGTTCACTTCTATACCTTAAATCGCTCCCGACAGATTCACCAGATTTGCGAATCCATCGGGCTCACAAATTCAGATCAAATCAGATAATTGTGGTGGAGTTTTTCTCCACCATTTTTTTACAGCAAAGGCACCGACAAAAATGATGACACAAACCAGCACAAACCAATCACCCCAAAGGAGATAGAGTGTTGGCTTTTCCCGTTCAGGCAAATGACTCACCAAAATACCCCGCGTTCCAAGCTCTGTTTTTCCAACCACTGCACCTTTTCCATCTGTGACATAGGAAATACCGGAGGCTGTACAGCGAACCACCGGAACGCCGCATTCAATAGC
>JAIFMU010000246.1 GCA_020048285.1 bacterium
ACCCACAACGTATTGCACAATATTTTAAGCACCCGAAAATTCTGTATGCGGCTTAAGAATAGAACCATATTTGCCGGTCGGAGTAATAGTGCAGTGCTCGAAGAAGTTACGATGATTAATCATGGTGGAGATACTGTAAATATCCCACGCTTAAAAGACCCCAAACATCCAATAAATGCGGTGATAGACAAGATGAACGCTGCGATCCTTGAGGAGTTTGGTATAAACAGTTATAACGATTCCGATTCTGTTAATCTTTGGTTTCAAGATGTAAAAACAACCATAAGCCAAGATGATGGTATTTTGTATCTTGAATATGAAGGTGTTTCACTGGGAGCATATCCCATAGAAGGAACCTGGGGGATCTTTTTCGATATGAACACCGGTGACACATTATCAACCACAGAATTTCCATGCCATTCGTTTTTTACACTCGATGGTTTTGATCGTTTTATTCGTAAGTACTGGCGTGCGGGAGCCGAAAAAGCTTTTGTTTCTGCTGGGAAGTGCGCAGATTGGGATGCCGATGGGTACAAAGACCGATTATACGATATGGAGTACGAGGCGGATTCTTCCGGTAGAATCACTCTATCACTTCCTTATACGATTTTTCCGCATGTCGTTCGGGGGTGCTCTCCTGAATATTCCGTAACTCTTTCAGAAAACCAACTGAAACCGTATCTGAACGATCTGGGTAAAACATTTCTTACTCGCTCGTATTTAACATTATCACCGTTAAAACAGTTTCTTAGACGGAAAGCATTTGCAGGTACAATTCCTTCCACCATTTTTATCTTTGGAGATGTTCAACTGTATGGTGAAGCCGAAGGTGGCGGTAATTTCACAATGGCTTTGCAGAAAGTTTCGACAGATAGTATTTCCGGCTTTTATTACTACGATGGCGGAAGAAGAATTCAACTGAAGGGTAAAAAAGAGGGTATCACGGCTACACTTTCAGAAACAAAAACTGGAAAACCTGCCAATACTTTTCATTTAGTCATTGATACTTCGAGTTTTGTTGACGATGGATTTGCATGGTACGATATGAATCAGAAAAACTTTTATGTTGGTGGCAAATGGATTAAAGCTGATAACTCGAAGGAGTTTCCTTTGAAAATCATGGCAATCGAAGGTACGACATTTTAAAGATTGCATTCAATTGAATCATAGGGCGATTTGAAGAAATCAAGAATCAACATTGATCGCACATGATTCAACCCCGTCACAAGTAAAATCAACATTGATTTTGGTCAACAGAAATCGTCAAAAACCAAAAATGAAATATCTGACACCAAAACCCTCGCCGGAACCAAAAACACGCGGTGATTTCCATAAACTGAGAGGGTTTGGTCAAAAACACGCGGTGATTTCCATAAATCGATCCTGTCACACCCGCGACAAATATTGATCGCCCATGAATGGAAATGAAAAAACACAAACCCGTTCCTGTAGACCAGACCCAATGTGGTCTGGCTGATTGGATGATGACGGGTATCGGAACATATGAATTTCTTCAAAACAAAGCATTTTCGAACATGATTCAAAATCAACCATTCGTGATAGATCCATCGGCCCACATCGGGGCCGACCTACAGAAACGATGTCGTAATTTTTGATCGTGCAATTTTAATCGTGCAAATATGCGATCATAATTCATCTTGATGGTCATGTTCCCAATTCATTGGATTATTGAAAATGTATGCGCGTGTCTGCTGAAGTGCATCCCAATGAGGAATTACACGATCATAAAATCGTTGCTGCCATAACCGTTTTTCAAATCGGGGAAACAATCCGGCTTTCACTCCACGAATATATTCATTGGTGGTCATTGTTTTCAGCCAACCGACAATATCCATGACCGATGGTTCTTTCCAGGATGGTTCGGTCGTATCGGGAGATGGAGAAGGTGAATTAATAATTTTGAGAATACAATGAATATGATCCGGCATGATTACAAAGAGATCGACATACACTGAAGGAAAATGTTCACCAAGAATACCAAACCATTTTTTCACCATGATTCCAGCTTGATCAAGATGGATCATCCCATTCTTAATCTCTCCGAACCGATGAACTCGACCTTCCGTGCAGATTGTAATGAAATAATAGCCCGAACGCGTATAGCTGAAATCTTTGAGACGAATCGGTCTATGTGTGTACATTTATTTCTCCTGAAAATGTACGAATATTGTATCGCAGAGAAATCTTCTTGTCAAATGATTGAAAAAAGTTCCTGTAGATTAGACCCGATGTGGTCTGGTGGACTGAAACGTTATCGATTATTGTCACGTCATAATTTATAAAAACAGACCGTTTTCAATCGTTACGCATTCAAAATTAACCATTCGCGATACATCCGTCAGCCCACATCGGGGCCGACCTACAGGAACGATGCAAAAACACACGATATTTCCGGTGAATCGACCTTGGTTCAACCAAATTACCGCGTAATTCCGTTCCACTCTGCCTGACTGTTTCAATTTGAAACACACCTTCGTTCAACTCTGAAACAACAACCAGTTACATCTCGCAAAAATCCACCTAAATCAGGTTTTGGCACGAAACCACTCGGTGAACGTGTTCTTCTGAAACCAATCGAAGGTGTCGAAAAAACTGCGAGCGGACTTTATATCCCGGACAATGCAAAAGAGAAGCCTTCCGAAGCTGAAGTTGTTGGTGTTGGAAGCAAAGTTGAATCACTGAAAGAGGGCGACAAAGTTCTCTATGGTAAATACTCAGGTACCGAAATCACTCACGGCGGGGAAAAATTCCTCATCATGAAAGAAGAAGATGTTCTTGCGGTAATCGCATAAACGGTGGGTCGGGCAAATGGTGTCGGGCAAATGTTATTTGCCCCTACGATTGCCCTCCATTGAATAAAAAATGAATGGTAGTGGCGAATAATATTCGCCCTCACGTGGTAGGGACGATGCATTCGCCCACACGGAATTTCAAAATAAACAAATTGATATTTAGGAGATTTTAGAATATGGCAGCTAAACAGGTAATCTTTAATGCTGAATCGCGTGACAAACTTCTTGCAGGCGTAGACATTCTTGCAAACGCGGTAAAAGTTACTCTTGGGCCAAAAGGTCGCAATGTTGTTCTTCAGAAAAGTTTCGGTGCTCCAACAGTAACCAAAGATGGTGTGTCTGTTGCAAAAGAGATCGAACTTGAATGTCCATTTGAAAACATGGGTGCTCAGCTTATTAAAGAAGTTGCATCAAAAACTTCAGACAACGCTGGTGACGGTACAACAACTGCAACAGTTCTTGCTCAGTCAATCGCTCGCGTTGGTCTTAAAAACGTAACTGCCGGTGCAAATCCTATGGATTTGAAACGTGGTATCGATAAAGGCGTAAAAGCGATTATCGCAGAACTTCAGAATATCGCAAAACCAGTTTCAACTAAAAAAGAAGTTGCTCAGGTTGGCGCAATCTCTGCAAACAACGACATGGAAATCGGCGAACTTCTCGCTGAAGCTATGGATAAAGTGGGCAACGACGGTGTGATCACTGTTGAAGAAGCGAAATCTATGGACACGACTCTTGATATCGTTGAAGGAATGCAGTTCGATCGCGGATACCTTTCTCCGTATTTCGTAACTGACAACGACACAATGACGGCGAATCTTGATAACGCGTTTGTTCTGATCTACGACAAAAAAGTTTCTACTATGAAAGACCTTCTCCCAATCTTGGAAAAAGTAATGCAGAGTGGTCGTCCACTTTTGATCATTGCTGAAGATGTCGATGGTGAAGCTCTTGCAACTCTTGTTGTGAACAAACTTCGCGGAACAATCAAAGTTGCAGCGGTTAAAGCTCCTGGTTTCGGCGATCGTCGTAAAGCGATGCTCGAAGATATCGCAACTCTTACCGGCGGTACTGTTGTTTCTGAAGAGCTTGGGTACAAACTCGACAACACAACAATGGATATGCTCGGAACTGCAAAACGTATCACCATCGTTAAAGAGAACACTACGATCATTGAAGGCGCTGGCGCAACCGATCTTATTCAGGCTCGCGTTAAACAGATCCGTTCACAGATCGAAGAAACTTCATCTGATTACGATCGTGAAAAACTTCAGGAACGTCTCGCGAAACTTGCGGGCGGGGTCGCGGTTATCAATATCGGTGCGGCAACTGAAACTGAAATGAAAGAGAAAAAAGCTCGTGTTGAAGATGCTCTTCATGCGACTCGTGCAGCGGTTCAGGAAGGTATTGTTCCTGGTGGTGGTGTTGCTCTTCTTCGTGCAGTAATCGCTCTTGATTCTGTTGAAGTAGAAAACGAAGATCAGAAAATCGGTATCGAAATTCTTCGTCGTGCCATCGAAGAGCCGCTTCGTCATATCGTTTCTAACGCAGGTCTCGAAGCCTCAGTTGTTGTCAACGAAGTGAAAAAAGGAACCGGTGCATTTGGATACAACGCGTATTCAGACAAGTACGAAGATCTTATCGAAGCGGGTGTAATCGATCCCGTGAAAGTAACGCGTACCGCTCTTGAAAACGCTGCTTCGATTGCAGGTCTGATCCTTACCACCGAATGTCTCGTAGCTGACATCCCATCGAAAGATGATGCCGGTGCAGGTATGGGCGGCATGGGTGGAATGGGCGGCATGGGCGGAATGATGTAATCCGTTTCGGCCGAATTTTACGATCCTATAAACGTAGAGACGCCATGCCATGGCGTCTCTACAAAATATCAAACAAACCGATTTCCCTTTCAGAAAGATCATAGAAAATCGCATGGACTTTCTCAAATGGAAACAAACTTTTTCAGGAATGATGAGACGAATGATCAAGAAACATAAGCCCGAAGCATTCGAGAAAAACGAAGATATTCTCGAACAGAGTACAGCGACTACCGCTGAAACAGAAACTGCTGAAACAGAAGCATCTGCTGAAGAGGCAATCGAAGTTGATGCTGAAGTTGTTCCAGAGCCTGAAGAAATTGAAGAAGAGATCGATCCGATCGCTCAAGCGGAAGCCAAAGCAAAAGATGCAAATGACAAGTATCTGCGTCTTATGGCTGAGTTCGACAATTTCAAGAAGAGAACTGCCGGCGAATACGGAAAACTGATCGAAGGGGCGAACAAAAACCTCATGAACGATCTGATCACCGTTCGCGAATCTTTTGAACGTGCGCTTAGCAGCGATAAAGAGAATCACGATGCAGAAGCGTTCCTCGAAGGCATGAAAATGATTTTCAGAAACCTCGACGACAATCTCACCAAACATGGGTTGCAGATTTTCGGCGAAGTGGGCGATGCATTTAGTCCATTGCTTCACGATGCAATGATGAAACAGCCAAGTGCGGAGATTCCGGAAGATCATATCGTAACGATCTTCGAAAAAGGATACAAACTGAAAGACCAGATCGTTCGCCACGCAAAAGTGGTTGTTTCGG
>JAIFMU010000056.1 GCA_020048285.1 bacterium
CCTTTGACATGGCCAAACAGTGAATCTGAAAAGAGTGCATCGTCGATCCCGGCGACGTTTCGCGCGACAAAGGGCGCTTCGGGATTGCGAAGATTGTGAAGTGCTCGTGCCATTAACTCTTTGCCTGTTCCGGTTTCGCCAAGAATCAGAATCGGCAAATTGGAGTGAACCACCGCTTCGGCATAGAGAAAGACCGCATCCATCCCCTCGGATCGTGAAATAATATGTGCAAAGGCCTCGGGATTTTCAACGGTTCGGCTTATCAGTTTTTCTCTGAGCCGATAGTTCTCTTTTTCCAGCTGATTTTCAGAAAGAACGGTTTTCACTGTTGTGAGAAACCGCTCTGAATTGAATGGTTTTGTGAGAAAATCACGGGCTCCGTTTTTCATACATCCCACTGCCAGTGAAAGATCATTGAGACCACTATTTATTATCACGGGGATCTGTGGCCAGCGGGCAGAAATCTCCCGAAGCAGTTCGGAACCGGTAACGTAGGGCATTGTCAGATCAAGAACGATCAGCTCCGGCTGATTTTGTTCAATTGAAGAGAGAACCATTCGGCTGTCATGGAGGCAATCGACGGCACTATACCCGTTTGAAAGAAGGATAAGTCGTGCTATAGTGAGATACTCAATTTCATCATCGACAAGCAGAATTTTGGCACTATTCATGAGAATCGGCTCCTTTGAATTGCGGGAATAGAATGGTAATGGTGGTTCCGTGCCCCAATTTTGATTGAATATCCATTTGAGCACCGTGGGACTGAATAATTTCATGGGTGACGGACATACCGAGACCTGTTCCGCCAGTGTCACGGCGGGTGGTGAAAAAGGGTATACTGATTTTTTCGACGGTCTCTTTGCTCATCCCGCAACCACTGTCATCGACACTCATATAGACCCACTCACCGGCAACTCCGGTGGAGATATGAATCTCTTGACTGGGATCGGTCAGTGCCTGTGAAGCGTTGGTGATCAGATTGATAAAGACCTGTTCAACCTGCTGACAATTCCCCCGAATCATGGGCAGATTATCAGCCAGTATGACCTGAAGATTGTGAGTCATCTTTGAAATTGAATGGCCTACAATGAGCAGTCCATCATGGATTATTTCATTCAAATCAATCACTTCTGTCATGAGCAGTGTCTCATTTCTCGAATAGTTTTTCATCCCTTCGACGATCTTTTTAATGCGGTTTGATCCCAACTGGATTCCTTTCAGAAGCCGAGGAAGTTCTGCTGAAACGAGGTCGTAGGGGAGTCGGTTCATCGTGAAGTTTGCGTGAGAGTGTGAATACTCCTCTAAGACCGGGGTGATATCTTCCCACATTTGAAGTAAGAACTCTGCATTGAGTCCGATTAGATTATTAGGATTGTTGATTTCATGGGCCACTCCGGCGGATAGGATCCCAAGACTGATCATTTTGTCAGCGTGGCGAAGTTGTTCCTGCCGTACTCGTTCCTGTTTTTTCAGTTGCACATCGAGTGTGACATCCTTTGCGAGAATGGTAATTTCTTCCACCACGAGCCCTTTTGTCATTGCACTGCGAATATGAATTTCAATATATCGTTCATCTCCAAGGCCATCGCGGATTTGCTGGACAAAGTTCACGGCATTCAATTTATTACAGCGGAAATCTTCAATGAGATGTTTTAATCCAGAAGAGGCCTCTTGAGGAAGAATCGAGGTAAGAAATTCAGAACCGTAATTGACAATTGCAAAGGGAAGGGCAAACATCTGTTCAAATGGTGATTTCTGCACCAGTCGAACTGCATTGGTTGTGAGATTAACCAGCGCAAACACTTCGTCCACACTGCTACTGAAAAGGGTAAACTGCCGGTGACTCTCTTCGACCTTTTCGGTCAACTTTTTCTGTTCCGTAATGTCGCGAATAGAGAGTCGCACTCCCAGAAACATGCCGTTTTCATCGAATACCGGTTGTCCCAGTTGTTCGAGCCAGCTGGTTTTTCCTTCTGCATTGCGCAAATGAAGTTGCACAACGACCGGTTCGGAAGGGCGCAGGGTAAAGAGATTTTCCAATGTATCGATCTGAAGTTGCCGTGAACCATTGGTAATCATGGAAATAAGGAGCGATGGATCTGCCATAATCTCGTCTCGTCGGTACCCGGTGATCCGTTCCACCGATTGAGACATAATTCGAATCGAACGATCTGGATTGAGCCACAGTTCACCGTCGTAGGTGAAATCGATCATGTGACGCAGTTCGATCTCTTGATTTTGTATCTCTTCGTTGAGTTTTCGCTGTTCCGTGATATCTTCCACGGTAATTGCAAACACTTCGCCCGTTCCCGCAAGGTACCCCACATTGCGCAGATTGAGATCAACCACAATCTGTGCCCCATTTCCATCAGTTATGAAGACCGGTTGATGAAAGGTTCGGTCAAAATAGAGCGTAATCCGGTTGATCAGTTCAGCGAGAAGATCAAACGATTCCGGTGCTGAAATGGAGAGAAGAGATGCATTGAGAATCTTCTTCTTGTCCCGCTTCAGAATCGTCGCCAGCGCATTGTTGCAGTCAACTACCGTTCCATCGTAACTGATCAGTGCAAGACCAATGGGGGCCATGTTGAAAATGGTAGAGAAGCGTGTTTCACTGTTTCGGAAGTTTTCATTTGCCCGTTTCAAATCGGAGATGTCATAGTGAGATCCAATCATACCGATGATCGTTCCCTGCGAATCTATCATCGGTGATTTTGAAGCGTAGTACCAACTTCGCGACTCCTCATTTCCAACAATAGCATTTCTATATGATTTCCCGGAATCCATAACGGCACAGTCATCAGCCCAATAGGTATTTGCAATATGTGTGGGATAAAAATCATAGATTGTCTTGCCCACAACCTCCTGAGATGAGGTGCAGCCCATTTCGGTCGCCACCATTTGATTGCACCCTTGAATTATCCCCTGACGATCTTTCCAATACACCGAAACGGGAATGGTGTCTACAATCTCCTGAAGAAGTATCGTTTTGGCCTTATAATCGATTGTTTGTTGGTAAATTTCTGTGACATCATTCAATCGACCGACAAATTTGAAAGGAGTACCGCTGGCATCGCGATAGCATGTTGATCGGGTCTGTAAAAAAAGTGGTGCGTCGCCAACGGTGAGTTCATAGATCTCATCATACCAATCGGAATGAGCACTGTTCTGTTCAAACTTTTCTACAATATTCGTCATCATAGTGGCAATGTCACCCTGCTCTATCTGCAGTTGATCCATCCTCATTTTCGCAGGAAGTGTCTCTATGTTGAGGATCTCCTTTGCATCTGAATCGAAACTGATGGTATTTGGAATACGGTCCAGTTCCCAGTTCCCCATGCCAAGTGCCGTGTCCTGTTCGATGCGATTCCACTTCAGTTTTTCCACCGCCTGAGCGACCCACAGTTCCGTTTCTCCTTCGTGGATAAGCAGATAAAAGTCGGACAGTAGCACGAGGATCAGTTCAATACTATTTCTGTTCTCCGGCGATTGAGGATCGTTCTCTACCAGAACGCCGATTAATCCTACAACAGTTTCATCATGGACAAGGGGAAAGCAGAGGATTTTGAGCATACTCTCAGGAACGGAAATCTGGAACTGCATCTCTGCGATTGATTGGTTCGGTGCCGTTGTCATCTCCTGATAGAGTTCCTTGCATCGTTCCGTCGAAAGATGTGGTCGTAGAGTATCTTCGAAGTGCTCCGAAAACCAGATTCCATCCACTTCCCCTTTCTGCAATGAGATGTAGGCAATCGATTCTGAAGTAATTTCTCGAGATAGAACATTGATGGCTGATTTCGTTACAGAGCCGAAGGTCGGGCAGTGACAGAGATGTTTCGTGCGAGCAACGGGGCAGTGTTCCATTTCAGAGAGAATCACCCGTTCAACCATATTTGAAAGAAACTGGATTGGTTCAACGGGAGGCACTCGCCCTTGTTCTATTGAAATGGTAATCCACAGTTCTGAATCATAGTATCGACTGATTTTGCGATAATTCCAGCCATCAATAGTTGCGATCTCATCGGGTGCAACCTCAATTTTTTCCAAAAGATCACCGGAGATCTGCGAAAGTTCCAGCTGGCAGAGTTGTGCTGTTGCGGGAAAGATAATCGCGAAAGATTCGGAAAAACAGCGAGAAAAGAGCGTTAGTTCCTCTCTGATTTTCTCTAGCACTGAGCTGTTCATACTTTTTCCTGACTTTTCATGAAACTTTGGGAAATAACATGTTCCAGCAAATCTTTGAGATCAGATATAATAACAGGCTTGTTAATCCGGTATACATCCTTCCATTTATGCAATGATATCAAATCCTGAAGGATTTTTGTGCGGGTTTCACCGGTGTGAAAAATGACCGGCAGTTCCGGGTAGAGCCGTTTTAGTCGTTTCGTAAGCTCTTCACCGTCCATTCCGGGCATGAGAAAATCGGTCAATATGATCAGCTGTTCCGGACCTCGTTCTTCGATCCGTTTCAGTGCATCTTTACCGTTCAAAAATGATTCTGATTTGTGCTCTAGAAGTTCCACCATTCTGCTCATGACGGTGCAGACAACCGCTTCATCATCGACAACCATCACCGTGATTTGTTCGGATCTGGAAGAGAGGTTTGGGGTTGATGGTTCAGGAACAACGCTGTCATCGATAAAGTCGGCAATCGGGATCATGCAGGAAACGGTTGTTCCGCTGTTCTCTGTTGAGTGTATTTGGATACCTCCGCCTGTTTTGTTCAGAATCAGTTGCGAAGCGGTCAATCCCATTCCTGAGTATGACAGTCGCGACTTTGTAGTGAAAAATGGTTCAAATACCGATCCGATCTCTTTTTCAGAAATACCACACCCAGAATCGGTCACCGTGAGCACAAGGTACGTTTGAGGAACAAGAATTGCCGTTCCGAACCGCCGATGTTGTTTAATCGTGGAGAGTTCCAGAGAGATCGCAACACTACCTGCGCCGTAAATTGATTCAACGCTATTCTGTAAGATCGCCAGAATCACCTGCTCAAATTCGGTTCGACTCAGCGGTACAGTAACCGGCTGGGGAACCGTTTCCCATCGAATAGAAATTTCAGATGAAGCAAGTTCATTGATTTTTGGTTGCACCGTGGCAATGAGTTCGGTGAGCGGAATCGCCGTTCCCGGTTCTGCCGTTTCTGTTTCAGAAAGTTCCGCAATCATGGATTGGAGTGTACGGGCTGAACGATCAATTTCATCTAGTTCAGAGCTATCGATTTCGTGAGACATGAGTTTCTCGTGCATAATTGCACTGTTGCCCATAATAACTGACAAGTTGGTGTTGAATGTAAATCCAAAGCGATAGAGTAGTTCGATCTGCTGATTCATGGGAACCGTTTTATTGAGATCTGCGATCAGCGGATCTGCTTCAAAGGCTATCACCGAAACTGCATCTTCACGTTGAACAACAGGGTAGATAATGGCTTGGTGTAACTCATTTGAAGCGGTGACTACAGGGGTCATCAGAACGGTCTTGGTCTTCAGCCTTGTGAGATCCAATTCAGGGAAAAGTTGCGATACAAGAGGAAATTCCGTAAAGTCAGTGGCGGAATATCCCCACCTATTCATCGATTCAGAACAGTGTAAAATCGTGCCGTTCCATCCAAATTGAAATATCGTTATTGAACTGTTTTCTTCCATTGCAAAGAGCTGAGGTGCTTTCGAGGAGCGTACTTTTTCGTGGGAGAACTGATGCAAGCGGAAGCCGATATCTTCACCGAGCGATTCAAAGAGGTGAAGTTCATCAACCTGAAGTGGTTCTAATGTATTCAGTTCGACAAAAAGAACGCCAAATCGTTCGCCGTTATAGGCGAGTGAAACGGGAATCATGGATACCGTTGCAGAGAGAAACTTAAAATTACAGTTACGACATTGTTTTTCAGATCCCAAAATCACTAGAGAGTTCAGTTCCTGCAGACAGCGTTCAAAGCAGGGAATAGTGGTGTGAGTTCTTTGCCACTCGTGAATTAATCCATCAAAACCGAAATCTTGCACGTTCTGCTTCACAATTGAACCGAGTATCGGATGATCGATCACCAGTGCCAAAGAGCTGTAGCGTTGCATTCGCGATAGTGAATACGTTACCGTTTCACATAGATTTTCAAGGGAATCGGCTCGATGAATTGCAACATGTAGATTAAGAAATAACTCTTGAAAGCGGATCACTTCATTCAGGTGTGGAGAGTAGTCTTTTACGTTCAAGTGTAAATTGGAGAGAGTTGTTTCTTGCATAGTATTCCTATGATAAATGATGAATGCCAGACATTGATGAGATTTTCAATTGTCCATTATAAAATCCCAATAGCACCCCCTGTTTACCGTAATTGTACCGTTCTATTTACCAAATGTAAAGATGGAAAAAGTGCCACAATTTACGGATAAACGAAAAAAGTGGCTCCTCGACAAAAACAGTGGGTTACGGGCGAAATGCAGGATTGATTTTTTCGAACTCCAGCTTACCGGTGACAAGATACGCAATAATCTTAAAATTCCGAATTGATCGATATCCCCGTGCCTTTGCTTTTGCAGCCTGAATCAACGAATTGAGCCCTTCTAGAATCCCATTCGAAATTCCACTGACCCGCCATTTTAAGATTCCATCCCAATGTTTCTTGATTGTTTTTGCAACATCAACCATCTCCGGTATCTGGCATTTCGAAGCCCAGGAATGCCACTCCGTAAGCCGTTTCGCAAACATCGTTTCATTCTCAATCTTGTATATGTCAGTGAATGCATCTTTGAGTTCAAGTGCTTTATAGGTGTCGAGTTTCAATTTCATTTCACTTAATTCCCGAACTTTTTTCCACTGTTTATCGGAACGGTTTTTCGGCGAAGTTACCAGTGCAAATTTGCTGTGTTTCAGTATTGGATTCTCTTTCACTTCCCGTTTACGAATCGTATCTAACGCATCACCAATGATTTTCGAAACATGGAATTTATCAAAAGTGATCTCAGCATTGGGTAAGTTTTCCTTGATTCCCTTGATAAATGCTGGCGACATATCGGAAGAAACATCCAAAACAGCTTCAACTTTTCCCTGATGTTCGGTGAAATCTTCAACGAATGCCTTTACTGTTTCGCTGTCCTTCCCTTCAGTAATAAACAGTGTTCGTCGTTGGTCAAGGTCGACAAAAAGTGTTATGTATTGATGGTGTTTGGCACGGCTTGTTTCATCGAGTCCAATAGCGGTAACACCTGAAAAACCTTCAAGTTTACGCGTTTCATGGATGTACTTATCCAACATTCGCCAAATCTTTTTATCGGTAACACCAACCAATTTACTTACCGCTGCAACGGGCATATGTTTACAGAGTTCAAGCAGAAGCGCTTCGAATAACAGGCTGAATCCCAATGACTTTCCTGCCCATGGAGGAGATACTTTCTTGAATCCAGAACCGGTGTTCACACGAGGTGTACGGCAGTGAAGGTAACATTCGTGCTGAAAAAAGTTGAGGTGACGCCAGGTTTTCTGTTCAGTGTCATGTACTGGATATTTCACCTTTGAGTCATCGACTGAAAAGTGAGTGCCAGTTTCAAAATCGATGTAAATATCGAGTCGTTTTTCTACTTCAGAAAAAATCATTTCAGAGATAAACCACGGTGATGATATTGAGAGAGCTGCTTCAAATATTGATTGCACAAAACACTTCCGATTAAGTTAAAGGGGATACCCTAAAATACCTCATCAGAGCATTCATTCACCCACAGAAAATGTCGAAGAGCCGAAATTTCATGTTTATCAAGGTATTCGCGAAGCATAATGGCAAAACTATACGCCTCTTCACCGGTGGAACAACCAGCAGACCAGAACCGCAGCTCTCGGGTACCAATCTTTTCGATCAATGAAGGGAGTATTTCTGTTTCATAGTAGGTGAAAACTTCAGGATCGCGGAAAAAGTTGGTCACTCCAATGAGCATCTCCTTGTAGAGTGTTCCCACTTCTGCGGGATATTCATTGAGGTACCGAAGATACTCGTCAACGCTTTCCAGTTGATTAATTGCAATCCGTCGTTCTATACGACGCGAAACAGTGCTCATTTTGTAATGAGTAAAATCCACCTGACAACGCTTATCAATCAGCATGAAAATCTTTTTCAAGCTACTATCTTCCGACTGAATAACCTGTGCCGCAAGAGTACGATTTTCGGGGTATGTACAGAATTGAACTAACTGCTTTGACAATGCTTTGGGGTCGAGAATAAAATCTGCTAAGCCCGTGGCAATGGCTGAATCAGGCATTCCGGTAAATTTTGCACTTTGCGGACTCTGAGCCATGACCAAACCACCGGCAGCTTTAATCGCCCGCAACCCGCGAACTCCATCGCTTCCGGTTCCAGACAGAATTATCCCTGCTGATTTTTCTCCCGCATCATCGGCAAGAGATGCAAAAAAAGTATCAATGGGGAGATTAATTCCTTTTGAATAATCTTGAGGAGTTAAGACCAGTTTGCCTTCGCGAATGACAACATTGGTTTTTGGTGGAATGAGATAAATAGTGTCACCGTAAACCGTCATGCCATCTTCGATTCGTTCCACAGCGATCTTTGTCTTTTTCGAGAGAAGTTCTACCATGAGACTTTTATAGTCCGGTGAAAGGTGCTGAATAACAATAAATGCCAAACCGGTGTCGGTGGGCATTTCGGAAAAGAATGATTCGATAGCTTCAAGCCCACCGGCAGAGGCTCCAACACCGACATAGTACAACGGTTTTTGAGTATTCATGAACGCTTCCATTCGAAAAGGGAACCATAGGTTTTACAACTAAATATATGTCATGATTAGAATTCTGAATTGTATCATTGGCGGAGGGATATTTCAATGGTTTGAACAGAGAAGAAACAATTATATAAACATGATAAAGTAGCACCGAACTCGATTTCCGCACAGTGCAATCTGATCACTTGTTCAATCACCATTTCCTTGCTAGTATGACTCCACTTTTAATGCGAAATGGGTGAAATCTATAGTTTCAAGGATACACAAATCACCCTTCCCGCTCCCTCCACTCATCTTCGGCTTTTTCCATAACATGATGATGCAGTTCCCGATAGAGAATGTATCGAAAATCTCTTTCATCGGGACCTTCTTCACACTCGGGATCGAACTCTCCATCAGTTTCAATGGCCAGCCATGTAGTGGTCCCCCAATCTAAATCATCCAAAATATAATCGAGCATGAGTTCAAGTTCTGTGTTACCTCTGATGGAATCCAAATTTACTGACATCTCAAATGGCGGGTTATACATTACCTCAATACAGAGATTTTTATGTCAGAGAAAAACAGTCTACTCGCGTGACCACCGACCAAAAGGTCACAGCTGTCAGATGTTATCTTAGCGAGAAAATTCCAGTTTCAACTATCGCGGATGAACTTAAAGTGCACCCCAACACCTACTACGAGTGGCAGAGAAAGTTCTTTATAAACGGTGAAGCTCCATTCTTGCAAGAGAAGCTCCCCACCAAGGCTGAACTTCGCAAGATCGAGTCCCTTGAACAGAAGGTTGCTCGTAAAGATATGATGATATTCGAAATTATGAGTGATTATGTTCAGCCAAAAAAAGTTTGGTGGAGATTACAAAATTGGCGAACCATTTCTGATTCGCCAATTCTCGTTGTATCCTAGCCTTCAACGAGCTCAGGCACCATGGTCACTGAGCTTGTCGAGATGTCTAAATCGTCCCGTGGAACGTCCGGTTGATCACATCCATCTGCTGATCACGGGTCAGTTTGATAAAGTTCACCGCATATCCCGAAACGCGAATGGTCAACTGAGGATATTTTTCAGGATGTTCCATCGCATCAAAGAGCATTTCGCGATCGAGAACATTCACGTTGATATGGTGTCCACCCTGAAGCGTATAGCCATCGAGCATGGCGCAGAGATTGTTCACTCGCGATGATTCATCTTTCCCCAGTGAACGCGGTTCAATCGAGAATGTATAGGAGATTCCGTCTTGAGCGAATTGGTACGGAAGTTTTGCCACCGATGCGATCGACGCGAGCGCTCCGTTCGTGTCTCTTCCGTGCATCGGGTTTGCTCCCGGCGCAAACGGTTCGCCCGCTTTACGACCGCACGGCGTGTTCCCCGTTTTTTTGCCGTAGACGATATTCGACGTAATGGTCAGAACACTCATGGTTGGCACTGATTTTCGGTACGTTGGATTCTTTTTCAGTTTCTCCATGAAATCTTCCACAAGATCCGAAGCAATTTGGTCGACGCGATCATCATTGTTCCCGAATTTCGGATAATCACCTTCGATTTCAAAGTCTGCGGCGTACCCTTTTTCATCGCGAATCACTTTCACTTTGGCGTGTTTTATCGCCGAAAGCGAATCTGCCGTCACGGAAAGTCCCGCGATTCCGCAGGCCATTGTCCGCAAAATATCGCGGTCGTGAAGTGCCATCTGCAGCGATTCATAACAGTATTTGTCATGCATAAAGTGAATCGTATTGAGCGCATTGATATAAAGATTCGCGATCCAATCCTGGAAATAGTCGAATTTCTGTTTCACCTCTTCATAGTCGAGATACTCGGACGTGATCCGTTCAAATTTCGGTCCCACCTGAATACCGGTCATCTCGTCGTGACCGCCATTGATCGAATAGAGAAGCGCTTTGGCCAAATTACAGCGCGCGCCAAAGAACTGCATCTGTTTTCCGGTCGCCATGGCAGATACACAGCAGGCAATCGAGTAGTCATCGCCCCAGAATCCGCGCATGAGATCGTCTGATTCATACTGAATCGAACTGGTGTCGATCGAAACCTGTGCACAGTATTTCTTGAACGCATCAGGAAGGCGGGTTGACCAGAGAACGGTGAGGTTTGGTTCCGGTGAAGCGCCCAGTGTATAAAGTGTATTAAGAACACGGTAGGAAGTTTTTGTCACCATGGTGCGGCCATCTACGCCCATTCCTCCGATTGATTCGGTCACCCACGTTGGGTCGCCACTGAACAGTTCGTTGTAGTCGGGAGTGCGAAGGAATCGAACCATGCGGAGTTTCATTACGAAATGATCGATATACTCCTGAGCGATCTCTTCGGTGAGTTTGCCTTCGCGAATATCTTTTTCAATATAGATATCAAGAAACGATGAGACACGACCGAGCGACATTGCCGCGCCGTCCTGCTGTTTCACCGCCGCAAGAAATCCGAAATAGGTCCACTGAATCGCCTCTTTTGCCGATTCGGCAGGACGAGAAATATCGAATCCATATTTTTTCGCCATTGATTTGAGATCTTTGAGCGCACGAATCTGTTCAGAGATCTCTTCGCGGGAACGGATCACCTCTTCGTCGAGCGTTGCAACTTCGTATGAATGTCCCTGATTAATTTTGTCTTCGATCAGTTTGTCCACGCCGTAAAGTGCTACGCGGCGGTAGTCGCCGATGATTCGTCCGCGACCGTATGCATCGGGAAGTCCCGTGATAATCCCGGCAGAACGAGCGGCGCGGATTTCGGGAGTGTAGGCGTCAAACACGCCGGCGTTGTGGGTTTTGCGATAGTTGTGGAAAATGTTTTTCACATTGTCAGAAAGAGTGTATCCGTAAGA
>JAIFMU010000065.1 GCA_020048285.1 bacterium
CGGACGACTTTTTCTACTGTTTTTAAATTTAGTTTTTCCATGCCCTAAAATATATCAATGCGTGCCATATTTGTGGCGCGACTTAATAGTATTCTGATTGCAGGTTGTTCAAAAGAGTGCTTGGATAAGCAATCCATCGATTTAAAAACGGCAGAACTGCGCGGATGGATCGCCGCACCGACCGATTCATCCAGTGTCGTGTCCGATTCAACGGGAGCACAAAAGCAGACCTTATCAGTGGAGATGTTTTCTTCCTATGATCGTCCAAGCTACGAAGATGATTGCGGCAATGAGTTCAATTCGCTTACCAAAGAGATTCGCTATTCACTTTCGGTAACGGAGTTCAACTGCACCGCAAAGCTCCAAGGGTACCAGTATGGCATCGATGATGATCAGTTCACCCTTCGCTTTTCTACCAACAACGGTCAGGAAGCGGTGTATGATTTCGATCAACCGGAGCGCACGAAAAACTGCACACTACTCGACTCAGTGGTCGTGCGGGACTCCACATTCTATGCGTGTCTTGCCGTTTCATTTCCGCCGACGGGGAATTTTTTGGCAGGACAGAAGGTTCTGTTTTCCAAGGGAATCGGAATTATTTCGATTACCAATGAAAGCGGTGTCGAGTACGCCGCGGCCAGAGAGTAGCCAAAGTCGGTGCAATTTTCGCATAGGTACAAAATCTATCGGAGAACAACCTATTCCCGTTTGAACAGGACTTTTTTCCTCTCCTGTTCCCCACAAGAGATCAATTCGCAATGAAATATCTCCGCCGGTCTACTGAAAAATTGTAGGTTCAGACGAGAACTGCCCGATCAAGTGACCGGGCAGAAAAATGTAACAGAACTAAAAATGAATACACCGATTTACAACGGCGTAAAGCCTGCATCCCAACTGGTGAGCTTGTCGATCAGTTTGTAAGGATAGATTCCCGACGAATGACCATCAGACCATTTCACCACCACGGCATAGTTCCCCAGCGGAGTCACGTCGAGCGCTTTGATATCCGCAGAAACTGATTCTGGTTTGAGCAGTTTTTCGCCGGTATACTCATCGACGCAATTTGCACAAGGGCAAGCCAAGCGAAGATCGCGATGAGGAATGGCATAACTGCGACCACTCGCCCAGTTCAGATTGATTGTCTTTTCAGTAACGGTAACCACCGGCCGTTCGAGCTTTTCTGTTCCCTGCATTCCCAGCGCGCGAACAACCTGATCAACCATGTTGGAAATATCCGCATCGCCTTCAGCATCGGAAATCTTACCGGTCATTTTTGGTTTCAGGGGAAGTTCTGCCAAGGTGCGAAGACCATAGGTATCTTCGAGAGATGTCTTGCCGGAATCGCCAAAGATGTAATGCTTTTTATCACAGCCATCACAGATGAAATAGCTCATGTTTTCCACAATACCCAGCATGGGAACATTTACTTTCTCGAACATTTCAATACCCTTGGTTACATCGGCAATCGAAAGAGATTGACGGGTGGTAACGATAACCGCACCGGTGATCTGAACCGTTTGAGTAATCGTAAGCTGAATGTCGCCGGTTCCCGGAGGAAGGTCGAGAATCAGATAATCCAATTCTCCCCAATAGGTCTGTGTGAGCACCTGCTGCATATAGCCCGCCACCATTGGTCCGCGCATAATCGCCGGTCCTGACCCCATGATAAATCCGAAAGACATCAGTTTGAGTCCATTGTCAAGTTCATGCGGGTGAAGCATATTGTCCGCAGTTTGACGAACACCGGATTTGTGAATATTAAAGAGGGTTGGCACCGATGGACCAAAGAGATCCGTGTCGAGAAGTCCCACTTTGAATCCACGATTAGCTAATTCGTTGGCAAGGTGAGCTGATACGGTAGATTTTCCCACGCCGCCTTTGCCGGAAGCCACAGCGATAATATTTTTTACGCCGCCGAGTCCATTGGCAGTCTGTACTTTTTTCTGAGGACGGCTGGTCATGTTCACCGCAACCTGAGATACGCCATCGAGAGCAATCACCGCTTCTTCGGCAGCTTTTTGGAATTCCGCCTTGATCGGACACGCCGGCGTGGTGAGTTCCACGTCAAACGACACGAGATCCGCGTTGATTTTAATATTCTTAACAAATCCGAGCGTAACAATATCTTTTTTGAAATCGGGATCGATAATCACCGACAGAGCCTGTAATATCTGTTGTTCCGTAACCATTCATTCTCCTTTATAGACACTTTTCGTCAGAAAATAGTTTGATGCAAATGGCAGGCCAAGAAATGTTCGGGATTACAATTCAGGCCCTGTTTTCCTTAACTGTCGGATTTTCGTTTCGTAATTGTCGATTGTGAGAATCATCTTAAATACAAAATGGAGGATACGAATCCTACGACTTTTCTTCTGGGCGTTCCGGCACTTCGCGCCGTCGAGCCCCTGCCAAGGGTACGCGGCGCTCCGTGCGGAGTACCGCACCCGCTTCGCGACCTTTCTGGTCCATAACGCACAAAACACATCCACTCACCACGAGTACTTCGTAGCCACAAGCGAAAGAAAAATTTCCTCTTCCGTATTAGGACTTTATTTTGAATTGTTTTTGATTTCGGGGCGTTGCGGGGTGTCCCCGCACGGAAGGGGAAGCAAAGACCGCCACACTCCTGAGCCTCAGCGAAGGAAGGCGGGCTGAAGCGGGGGGAAACCGGCCGCCCACACACATTCCCATGAAATGCATCGTGCATTCGGCGGGTTGCCCCCAACGAAACGTGCAACGAAGTATACCGAGCGAAATGAAAATGCTGTTCAAAGAGAAGTGTTGATACAATCTCTCAACCACGAGGAAATACAAAAAAAAATCCCGCCGTTTCCAGCAGGATTTTTAGAATAGAGAAAAGAGTGGAAACAGTCTACTCTTCCACGGGAACTTTCTCTTCGATTTCGGGATACTTTTTGAGATAGTTATAGAGCGTGGCACGCCCCACGTTGAGCACTCGCGCGGCTTTTGCTTTGTTTCCACCGGTGCGAATGAGTGCATCGATCACGGCATTAGGCTTGAGTACCGGTTTTCTTCCAATTCGCACTTCGTCGTCGAAATCGTCATCTTCAAACCCGTCTTCGAACTGATCCGGTTCGGCAATTGCAAAGGGCTGAGGAATTTCAGGCTTGGCTTTCGGGCGGTTCTCCACGACATAGCCCGTTCCGGCAATTTCAGGGGGAAGGTGATACGGTTCAATGGTTCCGTCCAGCGACTTGATCATGGCATACTGCATTGCATTGAGCAACTGACGCACATTTCCCGGCCACGGATAGCTCATGCAGAGTGCTTCGGTTTTGCGGGAAAGGTTAAGGTTTTTGCGTCCGAACTTTTCGCCGATCTGTTTCAACACGCTTTCGGCGAGAACGAGAATGTCCGCATTTCGTTCGCGAAGCGGTGGCACATCCATGGGAACAACAGCCAAACGATAATAGAGATCTTCCCGGAATGTCCCTTCGGAAACCATCTTGCGCAGATCTTTGTTGGTGGCGCTCACCACGCGCACGTCGATCTTTCGCGAAGATTCGCCTCCCACCGGCTCCACAGTTCCTTCCTGAAGTACGCGCAGGAGTTTCACCTGCATTGAGAGTGGCAGTTCGCCAATTTCATCAAGGAAAATCGTACCGCCATCAGCCAGTTCGAACCGCCCTTTTTTGTCGCGCACAGCTCCGGTGAAAGATCCTTTCACGTGACCGAAGAGTTCACTTTCGAGGGTTCCTTCAGGGATTGCGCCACAGTTTACCGGAACAAAAAGCCCTTTGCGACGACTCTCTTTGTGAAGTGCATCGGCGATCAACTCTTTTCCCGTACCCGATTCACCTTGAATCAACACGGGGAAATCGTACACGCCTACATTGCGAATCATTTCATAGAGATTTTGCATAACCAAATCAGAGCCGATGAGGCGATGGAACTGCTCTTCACTGCCGAGGCGCCGTTCCATCTCTTTCTCTTTGGAAACATTTTTTAAAACGATCAAAGCCCCGAACACGCGATCATCGGGATGGGCCAAGGGCGACACGGCAACTTCCATCTCCATACGTTGTTGATTTGTATCGTATACCACCGAACTGTACCGTTTCTGGCGGATTACTTTTTCATTGCCCGAACAGAGTCCACACTCCTGCCCGCAGAGGATGAAAGGAAACAGATCATGACAATCAGCGCCAATCGCTTTTTCGCGCGTAATGCCGGTAATCTCTTCGGCGCGCTGAGAAAAGTAGATAATCCGGCGTTGCATATCGTGAGCGATCACTGCTTCGTCGAGCGATTCGATCAGAGAGAAAAGATTGTATTTCTGTTCAACCAACGCAGAAAGATAGCCATCGCGCACGAGATGATTGAGATGACGTGCCAAACCTTCGCGGTCGGGGCGATCTGTCCAGTTGAGAACTGCCGGAAAGGCAGGGAGAACAGCAAGGCTGTCATCGAGCGAATCGTCAAAAGAGATAACCAGATCAACAGGAGTCATGGTCTGTGCATTGAGTTGATCCGCCGTGGCAAAAAGCAGTTCCACCGATGGCGGCAGAATTGTCGAAGCGATGGTTTTAACCAGTTCAAGCTGTTCTGAACGCGCGCTGTCAACAAAAAGAACCCGTGATTTCATGACATATCCCTGTTAAAGTTGCCATTGTAATATAGCTTATGCACACCATTTCATTTCTGTACATAGTAGTATAAATTCGTTGAAAACAAGATCAGTTCAGTGGTACAATTAAAGAATCTACAGTTCAACGAGGAGGACACTATGCAAACAGAGATAGCCAGTTGGCACAACAGCGACACAATCATAATAGAAACATCGGGGAAAATTAATTCATTAGACGATTACGAACGCCATTCCGCGCGCGTTATGGACATGATTGGCATTGCAAATCTCCCCAACATTATCGTGGATAATCGCGATCTTATCGTGCCAAAACTACCTTCGACACACAGCGGAATAGCTCATTTCCTAACCAGTCAACCGCGCAAAACCAGTTCACTTAATCGCATTATTGTCATTTCATCCAAAGAACAAAAAATACTCAGCGACTACTGGGCTCACCACATGCGCGAATACGGCATTCACGTCGATGTCTACACTTCGTTGGTGTTAGCGATGAATGAACTGATCAAGTAGCGCGACTTCCGCGATTAAAAAAAGGCACTTCGAAATGTCCGAAGTGCCTTTTTTTGAACGGTATCATCGTTAGATTTCGATAGTCCCCGCAAACACCGTATGCGCAGGACCGGTCATGAAAACTGGCGACTGCGGGGAACCATCCCAGGAAATCTGAAGATCACCTCCGCGAAGATGCACGGTTACATCGCAACCGTGACGATTGTTGCGAATCCCCGCCACCACCGCAGCACAGGCTCCAGTTCCACAGGCGAGCGTTTCTCCACATCCTCGTTCCCACACGCGCATCTCCACTTCGGAATCGTTGATCACTCGAATAAACTCCACGTTGGTTTTCCGAGGAAAAAGCCCGTTTTTTTCAATGAGTGGCCCCGCAACGGTGACCTGTTCATCGCTGATCTGATCGACAAAGAACACCGCGTGTGGATTTCCCATGCTGACCGCAGTGCATTCGGCGTCGAATCCCGGAACAGAAACCGCAACAGCGAGTGACTGTTCGGCGGTAACGGGAATGAGTGCCGGGTCGAGAATCGGTTTGCCCATATTGACTCGATACCCGCGATGATCGCGAGAAATGGTCAACACACCAGCGCCAGTGGCCACGGCAATTGATTCTCCGAGAAATTCGCCACAGTCATCAAGCCACCGGGCAAAACAGCGAATACCGTTTCCGCACATTTCCGGCTCAGACCCATCGGAATTGATAATGCGCATGGTGAAATCTGCGGAATCAGTTCCCGGCAAGATGAAAATAACCCCATCGCCACCGATTCCGAAACGGCGATCACACAGTTTCTCTGCTATTGGACTGATTGAGTCAAAATCAAAGACACGGCCGTCCACTACAATAAAGTCGTTGCCGATTGCGGTCATTTTGGTAAAGGAAAGAGCCATCTCTACCACCCCTGAAGAGAGTTCATCATAATTTTATCAGCCAGATCATCCACAGCTCGCTTGCGACCGATCTCTTCATTTTCTGTGTCGAAATTGTAGATGCCCTTTCCGGTCACTGTTCCGTTGTAGAGCTCTTTGGCGCTCACATTATCCTTGAACAGAACCTTACAGGTTATGTCAACGGCATACGTTTTCACATTGAGATTTCCTCGATCGCCACTGTAGTCATAGGCTTTATTTGAATACTGCGTGATCGCACCGGAAATCGTAGCGTCGCCTTCGCGCGGAACGATTTTCAATTTCTCTTTCTGCACACGAGACGTAATAGCATCGGTGACATCTTCGGCCACACCCTGAACAAGCGCTCCATTTTCCCACAGGGGAACTTCGATGGTTTTCATGTGTGCAGGAATCGATGACCCACTAAATGAATAGATCCCGCAGGAAACAAGAAGAAAAGGGAGAGCCAGAAAAATCGATCGCATTGTTGCCTCATTGAATAAATTACTTTCGCTAAATATAGCTTTTTCATACGGACAGAACTATCTGACGGTGGTGCGAAAACGAAATATTCGTCATGAGTTGCCGTAAATATCACTCTATGCAGAAGCTATATTGACTGTGCACGAAATAAATCTTTTCCCTAAGAGTGCCCATGAATCCCCTTGAACTTCTCGAAGAATTTTATCCCCGCGACTCGCTCACCGGGTCGTTCATCTACAAACACAGCGAATCAGTGGCAAATGCATCGGTCAAACTGGGCCAGCGTTTCGGCAACGTAGATCTCGATTTTCTCTACGAAGCATCCATGATTCACGACATTGCGATTTTCAAAACAAAAGCTCACGATATTGGCTGTTTCGGACACGCCCACTACATTTGCCATGGTGTTTTAGGTGAAAAGCTACTCACCGAACGAGGATATCCCCGTCACGGTTCGGTCTGTCGAACCCATGTCGGCGTGGGAATCACCGCCCATGAAATTCACGTGAATCAACTGCCACTTCCCGCAATCGACATGACTCCACTCACCGTTGAAGAGGAAATTATCGCCTACGCGGACAAGTACTATTCAAAGCGACACGAATGGTTGACCAAACCAAAACCGCTCGACGTGGTGCTCAAAGAGATCGGTCGCCACGGAAAACGGTCTGTTCACCTCTTTATGGAGTGGCATCACCGCTATGGCAACCTTTGAACCGATCGGATTCGTTCGAGCAGATCAACAGTACAAATATCAACAACCGCGTCAGGGAGAATTTGCGCGCAATCGAGGAACAATCGAACTGAATCGCGACAACAATTTCGAACAGGCGCTAGATGATCTCGAAGGATTTTCTTACATTTGGGTGATTTACCAATTTCACCACAACGAAGGGTGGCGCCCCAAAGTCAATGTTCCCGTCTCTCCTGATGGGAAAAAAAAGGGACTCTTTGCTACTCGTTCGCCCTACCGACCAAATCCTATTGGACTCTCATGCGTAAAACTTAAAGAAATTCGCGGATTGACTCTGGAGATCGAAGATTTTGATTTGCTCGATGGAACCCCGATTCTCGATATCAAACCATACGTTTCTCACTACGATTCTCACCCCGAAGCTTCCACCGGTTGGCTTCCACAGAACGCACCTCAAGAGTATGATATTATTTGGAATGAAATATCATCAGTGCAATCTCAGTGGATTATTGACCACCACGGGCCGGACTTGTTCGATTTAGTGCGTGTGCAATTGGCTCTGGATCCGTTAAATCAGAAGCGAAAACGCGTGCAAATTCAAAAAGATAATTCAGCAGAACTGGCCTATCGCACATGGCGAATTCGGTTTCGTGTAATTGATCAAGCGGTGGCAGTGGAACAGATCAGTTCTGGTTACAGCAATTCTGATTTAGCTATCGGCGCCGAAGATCGGTGGGAAGACAAAGATCTTCACCGTACTTTTGTTGCACAATTTCCAAAACAGTAGCATTGACATCGACCCTGTATAAACGAAAAGGCTGAGTTTTTACTCAGCCTTTTTGTATTACAACGAAAAATTCTTAAAAATCTTCGTCGATCTCGTCGTTTTCTTCAAAATCATCATCATCGCCAAAATCGGCATCGTAGCTCTCTTCTTCAAGATCATCTTCCAGTTCTACTTCAAGATCATCTTCGTCGTCGATTCCCATTTCGAGATCTTCTTCATCAAGTTCGAAGTCATCAGCTTCTTCCTCGAGCAAGTCGTCATCTTCCAAGCCGAACTCATCATCCATACCAAATTCGTCACGCGCATCATCAAGATCGTCAAAAAGATCATCGTTATATGCCATCTTACGGCTCCTTCAGGCTGTTAAAGCGATTCATTTTTCAGTGCCCAAAAATACCGCCTTCGACAATCAATCTGTGAGAAAAATTTACAGTTTTTTTGATCGTCCCCAAAGTACAGAGCGGATCAACACGGAAACACCGCCATTTTTAGCACAAAAAAAACGGATATCGTTAACGACACCCGTTTTTTCTAAGCTGTTTGACGAAAACCGTTACGCTTCGACAACCAAGGTCATCCCGGTGGAACGAACCACTTTTCCCGTGAACAGTTCTCCGCCAAGATCTTGACGATCAGTTTCGAGAATTACGCGCTTAAAGCCGTAGTCGGTGCCGATCCAGTGATCCGCGCGACCATTTTTACCCTCTTGAAAAAGCGTAAACAGAGCAGTAACCTCTTTGCCGATCATTTCGTTGTAGCACTCTTTGGTGATATCGGTCTGAATCGATACAAGTTCGTTGAGACGTGCAATTTTAATCGCTTCGGGAATCTGATCTTTATAATTCGCCGCTCCGGTTCCTTTGCGAGGAGAAAAGGCGAACATAAATGCCGAAGTGAATCGCACTTCGCGAAAGAGCGATAGGGTATCTTGGAAATCTTGATCTGATTCGCCGGGAAATCCAACCATCACATCAGTGGTAATATCGCAGTCGGGCATGCATTGGCGGATTTTTTTCACGCGATCCAAAAACTCTGCCCGTGTGTAGGTTCGCGCCATCCGCTTGAGAATTGCATCGGATCCCGCCTGAACCGGCAAGTGAATATGATGACACATTTTAGGAAGGCTCGCCACCGCTTCGATCACTTCGTCGGAAATATCTTTCGGGTGAGGCGAAGTAAATCTGATCCGTTCGAGCCCATCAATTTCACTTACTAACCGCAGGAGCCCAGCAAAATCAACATCTTCGTATTTATATGAATTGACCGTTTGCCCCAACAGGGTGATCTCTTTTGCACCGCGAGCCACCATGTGACGCGCCTGTTCGAGAACCGTTTCAACGGCGATCGATTTTTCACGACCACGTACGTGAGGAACAATACAGTAGGTACAAAACTTGTCGCATCCGCGCATAATCGGCAGAAACGATGACCACGAACTTTCCGTTTTAGAATCATCGGCGGTAAATGTTCCAAGCGGAGAAAGGAACTGGTCAATGCGGTCTTCAATAAACTCAATCTCTTTGGCACCGATCACCCGTGAAATTGCAGGAATCCGTTGCATCAACTCTTCGCCAACTCGCTGAGCCATACAACCGATCACCCAGAGAAGTGCGTGATCCTGCTTGAATTTGGCGAACTCTAAAATTTTCCGTTCCGCCGTAACTTCCGCTTTTTCCCGCACAGAACAGGTGTTCACCACGAGAAGATCCGCTTCGCGCTCGTTTTCCGTGGCGGTAAATCCGCGCTCTTCCAAGAGCGTTGACAACATGTCAGAATCGGAAACGTTCATCTGACAACCAAAGGTTTTCATATAATAGAGCATTCTTTTTCCTTCGAAAAAATGATTATTCCGGCGTGATTTTCGGAGTGCAAATATACAACGATGGAGTAGAACAATGAGGACAGGATTGGTAGAGATTTGACATTTTGGTGTGCGAAAAAGAGAAATGTTCAATGGCAACGAGTTACAGTGGCGTTTCCTCTTCGAGATCAATACCATAGAGTTTTTTGGAACAACCGGGGCAAACCGAATGACTAAACGACGCTTCACTGTGTTCGGACACATACCGCTCCACTTGGGTCCAATAGCCGTTGTCATCGCGAATTTTTTTGCACGACGCACAGATCGGCAAAATCCCCTGCAGCTGTTGCACGTGATCGAGTGCGTACTGAAGTTCCGCATTTTTCTCACGAAGATCAGCAGTCTTTTCAGCGACTTTCTCTTCGAGATGATTCTGATATTCGAGCAACTCCGCCGTTTTTTCCTGAACCATACGCAACAGTGTGCGATTCCACAAAGTAATCAGCGCGATTAACCCAAGCACTGTTCCGGCAGTGAGAATCACGGTGATCCAAAATGATTTACTGTAGAGAAATCGGTTGTAATCAATAGTGATCCATCGATTAACAATCGCCGTAATGGTCGATTCGGGAACCTTGTGAAGAGCTTTTATCAATATCGAATTGAGAATAGGGTCTTGTTTGGACACAGCAAAGCAGAGTTGCACGGAATACTCCGTTTCTCCGGCGATCCGCAGATTAGTTATCTGGTGTTTTTGAATCAGATACGACGAAGTAGGCAAGTCTGTAAGCACAACATCAACTTCCCCAGTGGAAACTTTGACGAGTCCTTCGAGGTCGTTCATCACGTGAATCAGTTGTATTTCGGGGAAATGGTGCTTGTAATACTCTTCGATGGCATAGGATTTTGGAACGGCAACGCGCATCTTTTTCAGATCTGCATAGGTCGTGCCTCCAGAAAAGGTATTTGCGGTCACATAGACAGCGGGAATCCGCAAGTATACTTGAGTAAAAAGGAGATCTTTCATGCGCTCTTCGGTCTTGGAAATACCACCTAAAATGGTATAGCGCTCTTTTTTCACGGTTTCAAGTGCGTGATCCCAAGACTCAGCATTGACCCGCCGAAAGGATACATTTAAATGGCGTTCGATTTGACGGAATATTTCAATCGTGATTCCCGCTTGATTGCCCAAACTGTCCACAAAATTCGTGGGTGGATAGGAGGGGTCGCCGAGAATGACGATATCCTTTTCGTGTTCTGCGAGCCAACGATGCTCTTCCGGGGTAAGCAGTTCTGGCGCACCAGGACGAACGATCGCCACCACCGTTACACAGACGATCGCAATCACTACGAATAGGCTGCTCCACAGATGTTTCATGCTCCCCTCCAAGTTTTAATAGTTTTATTGATGCGGTGTGAATTTAATATCCTGCCAACTCCGGTCGGTGAGCTTGTCGAACCGCTTCCCTTCGACAGGCTCAGGGATCGAAAAAGTACATTTATTTCAGACCGGAGCAATAGTATACCCGTTCAGAGATAAAACCGCAACTGTTTATTAAGTCGCGCCACAAATATGGCACGCATTGATATATTTTAGGGCATGGAAAAACTAAATTTAAAAACAGTAGAAAAAGTCGTCCGT
>JAIFMU010000241.1 GCA_020048285.1 bacterium
AAAATTGCAGTTACAGCAATTTTGAATAGGGATTATCGTTTACTGTCTGTTGATCAAATTCGAAAATGCAATTTTTAGAGGTTCCCTTAATGTTTCCAACAAGGATCTACCAATGAAAAAACCACTGCTCTATATATCCGACTTTGACGGAACAATGACACTGAAAGATTTCTACCACCTCTTTACCGAATCCCATCTCAAAGAGTTAGATGCAGAACTTCTCGCTCGGTACAAAAAGCGGGAAATAACAAGCTTTGAGTATCTCGCCGAAATTCTCGCCGCGATCGACCACGACGAATCAGACCTCATCGATGCCATGAATCGCCTTCCCGTCGACCCCATGGTGAAACCAGTGTTCGACCTAATCCGCAACCACGGCGGTGATTGTGCCGTAGTTTCCGCAGGGGCCGACTACTACATCGAACCAATTCTGAAGAAAATCGGCCTGGATTGGGTTACGCTCTACGCAAATCAAGGAACATACGAAAAACGGGGAATTCGATTATCGCCTCCAAAAGAGGAACAGCTCTTTTCACCGCTCTATGGAATTGCCAAAGATCGCGTAGTTGAAAAGTTTCGCGATCAGTACGAAACAATACTTTTCGCCGGCGACGGCACCGCTGACTATCACCCGGCGCGTCTTGCCGATGTTCGATTTGCCAAAAGCGTTTTGGCTTTTCGGTTGCAAAAGGCAACGATCCCATTTCACCCCTTTAAAACCTATGACGATATCCATTCAGTTCTTAAAACGACCATTTTCAATGGTAAGTAGAGTTTTTTTGCATTTTTTACTTGATCGCCACATTTTTTTTCTGTATATTTTGCGCACTTGCTTGGAGGGCTAGGCTAATGGTAAGTCAGCGGTCTTGAAAACCGTCGCCGCAAGGCTTGGGAGTTCGACTCTCTCGTCCTCCGCCAGAAAGGAAATCATAACCATTTACTTTGTATCAACTTGGGAAATAGTTCTGCGGAACTGATTCATTCTTTGTATTTTACCTCATATCGATTGCTACGAAGTTCTACAAAACAGTTCATAACGAGGAGAAATTCATGAAAAAGCGTTCACTTGTGCTCATTGGCGCAGCAATTCTGTTCACTACCGTTTCGTGTGTAAAAGAAGTTTATGTAAAACCAAATCCCACTGAAACCGACACATTTCTCTCTCAAAACCCTGATCTCACCGATTTTGACAAAGATTGTATTGCCAACGGCGTGTTCAAACCGGGCATGCAGAGCAAAACGCTTCACTTCCTTCTCGGTGAACCAAAAGAGAAAACCACCAAACAGCAGTCATGGGGAACGCAAGAAGTGTGGATGTACAATGTGGGTGGCGGAAAAAAACTGTTCTCCATTGAAGATGGTGGTGTAGTCGGAATTGAGGAAATGAAATAATGGGATTCTACGATTACTATTTCGGGGCCCTCTTTTTAATTATGGGAACCGTTCTCGGTTCCTTTTTTAATGTTGTCATTTATCGAATGCCTCTAGACAAATCGGTAATTTCACCGCCTTCGTCTTGCCCAAACTGCGGACACATGATTTTGTGGTATGAAAACATTCCCGTACTGAGTTGGATTTTTCTTCGAGCGAAATGCAGTGGTTGCCATACACCGATTTCTGTGCGCTATCCTCTAGTCGAAATGATCACCGGAGCCTTTTCACTCTTTCTCTACTGTTTTTACTTCCATGAAAAACTGTTTACGCCAAATCTAGAATGGTGGACAGTAATCCCACTGTTACTGCAATACATTTCGCTGATGCTCTTTGTACCTATCGCCGTTATTGACGTGGAACATCTGATTATTCCCAACGAATTTACTATCGGAGGATTGATTATCGGCTTGGCGATCTCTTTTATTCCCGGTGGCGTAACACCGCAAATGGCTTTTGCAGGTGCAGGAATCGGCGCGGGGATTCTCATTCTCTTTGGGAAAATCGGCGAAGTGATTCTTAAAAAAGAGGCAATGGGTTGGGGCGATATAAAAATGCTCGGATGGTTCGGGGCGATGTTCGGTCCCGGCGTCGCGGTGGGGTCAATTTTTATCGGTGCCTTTGCGGGGCTCTTTGGATCGATTTTCATGTTGATTATCAAGAAAATGAAACGGGGCGAATACCTTCCCTTTGGTCCCTATCTCTGTCTCGGCGCACTACTCGCCTTAATCTGGGGAACAGAAATTCTCACACTCTACCTCGGCATAGCGGGCATTGAACCATCCTACTTCGGCATTCCGTAACTCCTCGGCACGCAGGTTCACCAGAGAACCTGCGTGCTTACCCGATCGGCAAAATCTTTTCCAGCGCTTTTTCAATGGGATTAAACGCCCGAATCTCTTCGACGAGGCGAGCGCGGAGATACTCGCGCGACTCTTCGCCCGCTTTCAGCACAGTTTCAAACTTATCAAACTCTAGAATGGCAATGTTTTCCAATTCAGGGCGAATATAGATCGTAGGCGGAGAGTGTTTCATCCGTTCCTGATTTAGAGAATCCTGCAAAATTTCAAATGATGCAGTCATCGCTTCAGCGGGATTGGGAAACGGTTTCCCCTTGTGCGGAAATCTTCGCCCGGTAACATCGATCGCCACGATAATGTCGCACTTTTTCCTAAGAATATTCCACGGAACCTGATTCACCACTCCCCCATCGACCAACACGCGGCCTTCGTGCTGAACAGGCACAAAGACACCCGGAACCGCCATGCTCGCTTTTACCGCCGGAAGCAGATCCCCGTGGCTGAAAAGAACTTCATCGCCATTCCAGTAATCGGCGGCGACCACCGTGAGCGGAATAGTCAACTCTTCAAACCGCCCTTTGCCAATCTTTTCGTAGAGAAACGTCAGTAGTCCATCCACGCGAATCCCCGTTCCCGGTTCAATGCGAAACGCTTCTATCCACTTGAGCAGATCTTTTCGTTTTTCAAAGATCGATCGAAGGTCATCTTCCGAGGTTATCAAGTGTTTCATCAACTCTTTGCGAATCGACTCAGCCGTGACTCCTGCGGCATAGAGTGATCCAATGATTGCGCCCATCGAAGTTCCGGCGATCGCGTGAGGTCGAATGTTCAGTTCGTCAAACACGGACAGAAGTGGTAGGTGCGCTAGTCCGCGAACGCCACCTCCACCGAGAGCGATTCCGATTGTTGGTTCCCTATGAAACATTAGTGTGCCGCCGACCAGTTCGGTGCGATATTCGCATCGACCTTGAGCGGAACTGAAAGCGGGCACGCCTGTTCCATGATCTCCACAACAATCGCTTTCATCTCTTCGGCACGAGAATTTTCCACTTCGAACAGGAGTTCGTCGTGAACCTGAATCATCATGGTGATCGGAAGATTTTCCTGTTCAATCTTGTTCTGAAGTGCAATCATGGCGACCTTTACGATATCCGCGGCGGTTCCCTGAACCGGCGTGTTCACCGCGATTCGTTCGGCGTTTTCGCGGATCATTTTGTTGGAAGATTCCAACTCAGGCAAATAGCGTTTGCGCCCAAACAGCGTTTCCGTGTAGCCGTGATCTTTGGCATTTTGCACGGAACCTTTCATGAACGCGAGGATCGTTGGGAACTGTTCGAAATAGCTGTCGATGAACCGTTTCGCTTCCGCCATGGAGATATTCAATTCCCCCGCAAGTTTGAACGGCCCCATGCCGTACATCAAACCAAAGTTGATCGTTTTCGCGGCGCGGCGCATCTCGTCGGTCACCCCCGCCGAAGGAACGCCGTAGATTTTCGCCGCGGTCTGGCGGTGAATATCCAACCCCTGATGAAACGCTTCCACCAGAATCGGATCCTGCGAGAAGTGCGCCAGCAGTCTCAGTTCGATCTGCGAATAGTCCGCCGCGATAATCGAACAGCCCGCTTTTGCCACAAAAGCCTCGCGGATTCTTCGCCCGTCGATAGTTCGAACCGGAATATTTTGAAGGTTCGGTTCGGTACTGGAGAGTCGTCCCGTGGCGGCAACGGTCTGATTAAATGATCCGTGAAGACGTCCTGTTTTTGCAGAAATCTTTGTGGGAATCGCATCGATATAGGTGGAAAGAAGTTTCTGTTTTTCGCGGTAGACCAAAATTCGGCGGGCGATTTCGTGGTCGCGCGCCAGTTCGGTGAGCACATCCACATCGGTGGAGTAACCGGTTTTTGTTTTCTTCCCGTGAGGCAATCCGAGCTTTTCAAAAAGGATTTTCCCAAGCTGTTGGGTCGAATTGAGATTGAACTCTTCGCCGGCGATTTCGTACACATCCTTGAGCGCGGATTCCACGATTTTCGCATAGTCCACGGAGAGATTTTTCAGATGATCCGTGTCGATCGCAATCCCCGCATACTCCATTTCGGCAAGCACCGGAACCAGTGGCATTTCGATTGTGGCAAAGAGTCCATCCATCTTTTTTGCAGCCAGTTGCGGTTCGAGAAGAGCTTTGATCCTGAGTGGAAGAATCGCATCTTCCGCGGCGTAGATCGCGGCAGTTTCAACCGGAACATCGGCAAAACTGATCTGCGATTTCCCTTTGCCGATCAACTGATCAATGGGAATCGTCGGATGGTTGAGAAACCGGTTCGCCAACTCATCGAGACTGAAATTCCGCGCCGTCGGATCAGCCACGTAAGCGGCGATCATGGTGTCAAAACTGATGTTCGCCAGCTTGATTCCGTAGTTTTTGAAAATCTGATAATCGTATTTCAGATTCTGCCCGATCTTAGCGATTTCGAACGATTCAAGAATTGGCTTAAGAAGTTCCAACGCGGATTGGAGCGGAAAGTTCCCTCCCGCCGAGTGTCCCACGGGAATGTAGAACCCTTTGTCCGGATGGATCGCCAGCGAAATCCCCACCAGTTGAGCGGAAACTTTTTCTAACGACGTGGTTTCCGTATCGACCGAAACGAATCCCGCTTTTTTGATCTCTTCAATTAAACTTTTCAGAACCGACTCATCGGTTACGGTGACCGTTTCATACGCCGTCGAGACCGGTGACTCTTCAACCACCGCCGCTTTCGCTCCCGCAAAGAACGGATCTTTGAGATAGTTGTTGAACTCCAGTTCGCGGAACAGTTCGATCACTTCAGGAAGTTTAATTTCGCCGTGAACCGTCTGTTCGATTGTGTAGGTGATTTCAGGAAGATCCTTGAGCACCACCAACTCATACGAAATTTTGAGCAGTTCGAGATGTTCGCGAACTTTCGCCGCAAGCTTTGGCGAACCGGATCGATTGGGATTTTCGATCAACGCCGGCACCGATCCCGCTGCTTCGAGAATCTGCATCGCCGTCTTTGGTCCCACGCCGGGAAGTCCCGGAACATTATCGGCGGTGTCACCCATCATTGCCAGAAGATCGGCGATTCGATCAGGGAACACGCCCATTTTCTCTTTCACCTTTTTCGGATCGTACTCATCAAATCCCGCGCCGGACTCCGGAGTCAACTGATGCACGCGATCGCTGACCAGCTGCATCAAGTCTTTATCTTTCGAAACGATTTTCACATCGAGTCCCGCCTCTTCACCGCGTCGCGCAAGGTGAGCGATAATATCATCAGCCTCAAGACCATCCATTTTGAACACCGGCAGGCCGAACAGGTTAACGATCTGGTCGAGGAACGGCATCTGCGCGCGAAGATCATCGGGCATGGGTTTGCGGTTCGCCTTGTACTCTTCAAAAATATCCTTGCGGAACGTGGGCCCTTTGCTGTCGAACGTCACGGCAAAGTTCGCTTCGGGATATTTGTTGAGCAGGCGCAAAAGGTAGCCCGTGAATCCGTAGATCGCACTAACATTGAATCCTTTTGTATTGATTAAGGGGTTGCGGATCATGGCAAAGTGAGCGCGATACGCCAATGCATGTCCGTCGATTATAACAAGTTCTTTCATTCTATCCTCAGTTGGAAAAGTATGCTTATAAAATAGTCTCTGAATGAACCATTTTCCCGTATGATTTCCAAACTCTGTTCAATGTTTTTTTAGGCAGAAAAACAAAAACGGGAAGCTTTCACTTCCCGCAAAATCAAAACGATTTCAGAAACGTCGTTATGGTTGGCGAATGGTCATTTTCTGTGTAGCCCGCATTCCCGCACCGCTGATATCCACAAGAACCATTCCCGTAGGAGCGGTAAATCCATCGAGTGGAACAAGTCGTTCACCCGATGCAAGCGCAAAGGTCCGCGAATAGAGCTTTCTTCCCTGAGGAGAAAGGATTGTTACCGTGAAAAAACCTTCCTGAGGAAGCGTTACCGCCAAATGGGTCGTCGTAAGTCGAGTAACAATCGGTTTCTGAGGAACCAAATTCACTTCGCGGTTTTGCACGTGAAGACTTTGAAATGTCGGATCGGAAAACTGCGTCAGATCATACTCGTTAGCGCCGCACACAACACAGGCGATTAAAGAGACCAACACCAAGATATAATTCAATTTCATACTCACACCTTTCTTGAATGATACTGATAAGGTAGTTCGAAATTGTCTGTTTTGCTTGATTCATTCAATGGCGATTCTTTGCATTTTTTCGTTCATCGCAAATCAACAGCTGTTTACTTCTTTTTTGTCCATGAAATTGCCGGTATATACGGATATCAATTGATTTTATGAAACAAGATTATTCCAAGATCCACTTCTATTAAAATCATGTTACAACTTTTTACGTAGCATTTATCATTTCCACGGGTTTTGAAAGGCTGTTTACTCGGTAAACGGCATTTCTACGAATTTGAAAGGCTGTTTACTCGTAAACAGGCGATTTGAAAGTTTGGTGGATGGGCGATCAATGTGACAGATTTTCTCTTTGACTTAATTCTGTTTGTTCTGTATGGTCTGTGGTTTCTGTCTTAATGGAAATTCAGAATATTTTCTTTTGCGGTGTCCCAGTCTACAAATTCATCAGTTCCATTTTCGATTGCCAGTTCTCGGTCTTTGAGATAGCTTTCGTGCCAATCAGGCGAAGGCATTTCGTTGTCGGGAAGAACAATAGTAGCATCCTTGCGATAGAATTTCCCGCGTTCACCTTTTGAAAACTCGTATTCCTGTCCCATTATTAGCCCTTCTCATATACAGCAGTGTAGAGTTCCGCAAACTCTTGTTTCAGAAGAACTTTTTGTGTTTCCGCAGGTTTCCATCGTGCATTACTCATAAGTGATTCGGTAATAAAGGTTCCGTACAAATTGAAGAGTGCTTTCGTTCTGTCAAAAGCGAGTTTCCCTTCTGTTTCCGTATCAAACCAGATTGAATTTTCACACGACGCGTCGAGATAATTGATAAACAGTTCTGCAGGATCGAGAACAATGGCGTTTGCAGACATGAGTTTTTGAATCGCGGGATGATCAATCGAAGATCGTTCGATACTTACGAATTCGGTTACCACATGATCAGCAATTATCGCCGATTCCCCAACTAATTCGATAAATGCATCTGTTTGTTCATGACGAAGACGGTATAGAGAGTTGTCTGCGAGTGCAAAACCTGCCGAGACTAATATTTCCCGAACCTCTTCAAACCGATCACATACAAAATCAGAATCCGTGGAGAAAGCAGTGTGAAGCCAATATGCCGAAGCTTACCCTCCGACGATAATCATCTCGAAACCATATGATGAAAAAATGGATGGTACAACTACCGATACACCCAGATGAAAAGATTCCGGATCATTTGGGAATTCCCGTTTGAGTTCAAATAGAGCAGAAGTGAGGTCGTGAACGATGCTGTTCGTCGCGACTCCTTTTGATCTCTGCACGCGAACTGTTTTCTGATTCACTGCGAAGTGACCCACGGGAGTTATACCCTTTTTCAAGAATGGGAAGTGCTTTTTCTCGACACTCGTTTGCTGGTGCACGATCAAGTGTAATCATTCTGAACCTCATTTCGTTTGAGCTAAAGATACAACAATTCGGGTTGTATGGAAATGAAAAAGGCGAACCCGTTTGGATTCGCCTTCAGAATTTTATGTCGTCGGAATGAACGGATGGAACTGATCGTCCACTCCTACACCGTCGGAATGAAGGTTCAACGCTTGACCTCGACTTCCACGCCGTAGGAATGAAGGTTCAGCGCGTGACCTCGACTTCCACGCCGTTGGAATGAAGGTTCAGCGCTTGACCTCGACTTCCACGCCGTAGGAATGAAGGTTCAGCGCTTGACCTCGACTCCCACGCCGTTGGAATGAAGGTTCAGCGCTTGACGTCGACTCCCACGCCGTTGGAATGAAGGTTCAACGCTTGACCTCGACTCCTACACCGTCGGAATGAAGGTTCAGCGCGTGACCTCGACTTCCACGCCGTAGGAATGAAGGTTCAGCGCGTGACCTCGACTTCCACGCCGTTGGAATGAAGGTTCAACGCTTGACTTTGACTCCGTCGTTCGTCGGAATGAAGGTTCAACGCTTGACCTCGACTCCCACGCCGTGGGAATAAAGGAATGAAGGATAAATCTCATTTCGTTTGAACTTAAATGAAAATCTCATCGAAACCGGAATGGGAAAGGGAAAGTGTTTACATCAACCATGTCTCAATTGATTTCGGATCACTTCGCAGATCAAGAACAGCATGTACAAAAATGCCGCCGTTAGTAACTTTGTAGTAGATCGAATAGGGAAAACGTCGTGCCAGCATTCTGAAGTACTTGCCGAAAAAGATTGGGTGAACACCAGCAAAGAATATCAGAGAATCGATGTCGGACAATATTGAATCGACGAAATAATCGCCCAATCCATCTTTCTGTGATTCATAGAACTGTGCGGCAGATTTGATATTTGATCGTGCTGATTTGAGAATCGATATTTTCATTTACGGAAATTCCGAATATCTTCTTTTGCGGTGTCCCAGTCAACAAATTCATCAGTACCATTTTCGATTGCCAGTTCTCGGTCTTTTAAATAGCTTTCGTGCCAATCGGGAGACGGAACTTCTTTATTGTGAAGATAGCAGTCATCCCAGAGCTGTTCCACTAACTGAAGTTTTTCAGCGTAGGAAAGATTTTCAAGAGTGATTGTCATTTTGAACCTCATTTCGTTTGAGCTAAAGATACAACAATCTGACCGAAATCGGAACAGAAAAGGCGAACCTATTCAGATTCGCCTACGTGGCTTCATTTTAAGCTACAAAAAACTTATGACGCTCGATGCTTCCGCAACATATCACTTTCCCGGAATTGTTCTGCATCAGGCAAATCTATAAAATCAACAGTTTTATCATGATTATCGCGAACAACTCGCTTGATTTCGTCTAAAGAAACTCTGAAAAATTCTTTTCTTCCGTTTACTAAATTGAGTTTTTTGTCGGCAAAAGCATTATGAAGAGCCGATTCAAGTTTTGGGGCATCATTTGAAAAAATCATCGCATGTACATCGAATCTAAAAGGTACTGAAGCACCGCTCAATTCAGCAATTCGATCTTCAGGGTCAAGCCGTCGAGTCATTCCAATTTTAAAAACATTTTCTCCGAATGCACCAATATTTGAAATAATGTAGACATAACCAGCCCTATGATTTGCTTCACGGTAATCCAAATCTGCTAGTGCAATTTTAATATCTGCAACGACAGAGGTTAGTTCATCACGTTTTTCTAATAGAAAAATTCGCCGTTCTTCGACCAATTCTGCGTCAATCTGATCATTAATCTTTTTCAAAGCATTTTCATAATGAGCTTTTTCTTTATCAAATTCTTTACGGCGTTGTTCGATTTCTCTTACTACTGCCGCTTCTTCGCGCTGTTGCTCTCTAATTCGTCGTAGTTCTTCTTTTTCTTCCTTCTTTTTCTTCTGATAACTCAAAGCAAAATCTAATTCTTCTATTTTAAGAGTAACGTATTTCCATGATAACACGATTTCATTTGTTTCATTGAGCTGGTTCTGCATTTCATAGGCTTTTAAAATTCGTGCTTTGCTACTTTCATAATTGCTGAACTTAACTTTATCGATACAAATATCGCACTCTATATTAAAGTTGCGAATCGTTAGCTTTATGTTTTCAGCAATGAGTTTTTTACCTTCTTTTTCACTTCCGTTGACCACCCATTTTCGCCCACATGTAGCTGCAGTGCCAGTTTTTATCATCTCTTTCTGTTTTTCGCGGATTTCAATAAGCGCATCTTTGTATTGCTCACTCGTAGCAAATGTGTATTGTGGATGATAAACACCAAAATCTTGAAAGAGAATCTCATCGTCCAATTGTATGATTTCAGAACGTAGATTTTGTTTTATGATTTTTAAATTTTCAATATCGGTAACTAAATTTACGATAGTTTGTTCATTTTCAATCATTAAATCAACTCACTTCTCTGTGTCGAATATTCGTGATAAGAAATTTCACCGCTGTCGAAGGATTGTTTCAATTTCTTTAATTTAACCCACTGATTTTGATCTTCCGATAAAATTGGTTTTGACATCTCTACAAGGGGTGTTGCATTTGAAGAATAAATGTGGTTTTGAGTCGCCTCCCGAAATGTTTTTTCTTTTTCGGCTAATTCTAGAGCTTTTTGTTCAAGCTTTAGACGTTTGTTTTCCAATTGAGACTCAGAGATGCTTTTGGGGTGCATGATTACAGGTGTTGGCACTTTGGCTTCACATAGTAATTCTTTCATTTCAGCAAGTGAGTATCTTTGATGACGATCATACTTGTTCCTGCCTGCAGGAGTTGAGTATGTAAGATTAAAAATGAAAATAACATGCTTAAAGATTGGGCGTGTTTTTTTCGAAGTATTAAAAAAAATCTTTTCAAGTTCAATGAAGCGTGAATGGCTTATATTGTGTGTAACAATATCTTCTGGGGCTGCATATAATTCACATTTCGAATATTCATCAAAATATTTATCGTAATTTTGTTTTGTCTCATTAATGAGTTTTGTATAGCCTTCATATTTTGATATAAGTTGCTCATAGAATGGCATCCTTCCCCTCATATCGGTAACTAACATTTTTCTGAAATCATAGCTATCAAACTCTTTTTTTGAGTTACATTTTACATTGGATATATAATCCATAATGGGAGTGTATGTAAACATGTAGCATGTTTCTGCATTTAATTTCTTAATTCTATGAATTAATGAACTATGTGCGTTTACAATTTTACGTTCATCTTCTTCCCTTTGAATCCTTTCTTCTTCCCTTTGGATCCTTTCTTCTTCTTTTTGACGTTTAGCATTCTTTGCTAAAGAAAATGCGAATGCAAACATCGCTAAAGCTATGAACGCAAATCCATTAGATAACACTTCGTTTCTTGAAGCAATAAATGGTGATATAAACATGATTGCCCAGGCAAATGTGGCTAACCTTGCACTCACTGTGTATTGCTTTTTTAATGTAACCCAGCACATTATATAAGGGCATAAAAAAGCTAATACAATTTGACTAAAACTCATTTCACTCTTTTGACATGTTTGTTCATTTTTAAGAGTTTTATCACAGACCGGGCAGTTGCTTTGAAAACCAGGATTAACTTCACAATTATCACAATTCATTAGCACTCCTATGCGTTTAAACCTTGATAGTATTTCCTTCAAAGACGAAGCTCTTCGACAATGGACAGTGCTCGATCTGGATCGGAGATGTAGTCTGATTTTGGAGAGTGATCATGAAGTTTTTCAACTGATATTGTGAAATTCATACAGCTCAATCCTTTTTTAACATCAAGCAAAATAGTTTCCGGCATAGATAGGAAAAAGGCGAACCCTTTCGGATTCGCCTTCAGAATTTGTAGAGACAACGCCTGCGTTGTCTCCGCGTTTACCATTGAGACAAGGCGGGCCTTGTCTCTACGGTTGAAATTATCCCATGATCACTTCAACAGCGTGAACCTTACCGTCGCCGTGAACCGGAAGGATGTTTCCTTCGATTGCCGCGCCGTCAACTGTAATAGATTTAACGCCTTTTTCAACGCCGTTCGGGTTTTTCACGGTGATTTCATAGGTTGCACCACGGAAATTACGTTTCGCAGAGAACTCTTTCCAATCTTTAGAAATCGCCGGTTCGATCATCAGACCATCATAGTCTGGCTGAAGTCCAAGTACCCATTCAACGAGTGACTGGTGCATTGTCGGAGCGGTTCCGGTGAGCCATGTGTGACCACCCTGACCGTGTCCCATACCACCGCGACCACGAACATATTCCGGATACACATACGGTTCTGATTTATAACGATCCTGATCGCTTGCAAGGTTTTCTGGAAGACATTTGGTGTAGAAATCTACAGCCTTAGTTCCCATTC
>JAIFMU010000191.1 GCA_020048285.1 bacterium
AACCCACAACGTATTGCACAATATTTTAAGCACCCGAAAATTCTGTATGCGGCTTAAGAATAGAACCATATTTGCCGGTCGGAGTAATATATAGAGGGTAGTTTTTTCTTGAAAAGAGCGGTATACTCATAACAAGTGTCATTTTCATCGCAATTGATAGCAATAGATCAATGAAAAACAATGATAAGGGGATCAAAATGTCGCAAGAAGCAGAACTAACGGAAATTCAAAAACAATTACTTGGCGCGTCTCCCATTTTTGGCGAAGCCGTGGCAGAATCACTGAACAACATCTTTGGAAGCGAGTACGCCGTTTCAGATAACAGCGAATTGGTAAGTCGTCTCAAAACTCATAATCCTCACGTGATTGTTATGGGATTTGCCAACGATGATTTTCAAGGAATTATGTTCCTCTCATTTGGGAATATTTCAATTCTCGAAGAGCATGATCTCAACGATGAAGACTCAATTCAAGATCCTTTTGGTGAAGCTGCCAATCAGACAATTGGACTGTTCAATGATAAATACAGTGGATTCGGTCATATCGAACAAGCACCACCAATGTACTCCAATGCCAACTCAACCTCTTTCCCAATGGCGGCAGGTATTACGAATCAACTGATTAACGCTTCCGGCGAAACTATTGAATTCGGATTTTCCATCAAACCCGTATTCAAAGTAAAACCAACGGCATCATCAGCATCGGACAGTTTTGTCGGCATTGATATGTCCGATCTCGGTCTATAAAAACGTTTTTCGTTTTCTTTTCAAAAGGGGGGAAGTTTCACATGACAACTTCCCCCCTTTTTCGTACCCATTTGATTCATGAGCCTCGCCGACGATCTGCCGAAAGCTATTTTTCACCAAAACAGGTAACAAAGGAATAGCTATGATAGATATATCAAAATCGGTGGAACAGATCTCGGCGGATTTGATCTCTGTACACTCTGTAATTCGCAATGAAAAGAATCTCTGTGACTTAATTGAATCAACGTTACAGGGAAATGGTGCAACGGTTGAACGGTTGGGCAATTCTTTAATTACTCGCCTTGATTTCGGCAAAGAGAGAACCGTGGCTCTGGTGGGACATATTGACACCGTTCCACTGACGCGCGAAAACCAAACTGTTCCCGAGTTCAAAGATGGGTGGCTTTGGGGACTCGGCGCCTGTGACATGAAATCAGGCCTCGCATCGATTCTCAAATTATATCACGAAATTCAGACCGGTTCACTAACACCGACTAAAAATGTTGTAATGGTGTTCTACGAGGCCGAAGAAGGACCACTTCCGAATGGAATCAACACACTTCTCGATGCGGGAAAATTGGACAATATCGATTTTGCGTACATTTTAGAACCAACCGAATGCCGCTATTCTGTGGGATGCCTAGGCGCGCTTACCGTAAAAATTGAGATTCAAGGGATTTCGGCACACAGCGCAAATCCGCGTACCGGGAAAAATGCGATCACCGAAGCGATGGACATCTACCAGAAAATCTGCACAGCGAACGACAAGATTAGCAACGATCAAACAATTCTCGGGCTTCCCTTTTACGAGACGATCAATGTTACCCAATTGACCACCGAAAATGCATCAAACGTGATTCCTCCGAAATGCTTTCTCACGATCAACTATCGTTACGCTCCTGGGAAAACGGTGGATGAGGCAGAACAATTTATCTACGACACAATCGGCGGTAAAGATGGCGTATTCTATTGTGACCGAGCAAACTCCTGTGTCGTAGAGACGAACATGGATGAGTTCCTTCAAGTAGAAGGCGAACGAGAAATCATGCAAGCGTGGACCGATGTCGCTCAGTTGAACAAAGCGGGAATTCCCGCGGTCAATTTCGGTGCTGGGAGTATAAAATTCGCTCACAAGCCAGATGAACGAATCAACCTAAACGAGCTGCATTCATTCTATGATCGCTTGAGAAAGCACGTATAACAGCCACAGGGCACAGATTTTTTTTCTGCGCCCTGTTTTTCTTACGAATTCATACTATTCTGATAACACTTCGCAACTCAGAACCTTAGAGACCCCCTATTCGCCCCTTCGTTTTTTCCCCAAAACTCATTTGCATTTTCCTCATTTTTTTACTTGCCATGAGTGTTCAAGCGGTGGTACTATGATTACAAGTAACAACTCTCATGCCGACGGTGATTTTGCAAGATTGGAGAGTATTGAATGTACACGGAGGTATGGTATGGCTACTTCAGCGCTCTCTTTTTCTTCATTGGTGACGTCTATTATTCCTGAGTTCTTTTCACGCCCCGAAACATCGCTTTCCGTTTCTGGCGATCGACTCAAGATTACGGGACGACACACGACCCGATTTCAACACATTATTGATGATCTAGGTGTAAAAGTGAATGGTCTTGAGATCGAAGATGCGGGATTTGAAACGAGGATTCGGGATAAGTCCGAGGAGGTTACAATCCTTCTACCCTTTGAACCACAACCAGGCGATGTGATCACCATAGACACAGCGGTTCATTCGTTCGGATCGAAAAAAATTACCTTGCGGGTCGAATAAAAGGAACGGCCTTTTCCAAATCGAGCTGAAATGAGAGATTCATTTCAGCTTTTTTATTGGTCATCCTTATTGGAAATAAACCAGTAGATCGCTCCAAAGAGAACACCGGAAGCGACATTCCCCAAAGTTGCAGGAATGAGATTGTGAACAAAATGCCCCACAGTCACCGCTTCGGAGACGAGTGCGCTCACACCGAGAACCGTCATATTCGCGATACTGTGTTCATAGCCTGAGCCGATAAATCCCAAAAGACACCAAAAAATGAGTGCGATTTTAGCCATATCATTTTCTGTGCGAGCAGAAGTCCAAACGGCAAGGCAAACGAGGATATTACACAAAAATGCTTTAATAAAGGCGGTCCAAAACGGATAGGTCCCCTTAATCAGTGCTGTTTTCACAATGAGAGGTTCGGTTACGCCATCGCTGTGAAACATTCCCGCCGATGCAATCAGAACAGAAAGAGCTAGTGCTCCAGCTAGATTCCCCACATAACAGACCGTCCAAATCTTGATCAAATCAACAAGTGAGGTTTTCTTTGTGAGAAGGCCTATGGTCATGGTCATATTGTTACCCGTAAAGAGTTCAGAACCGGCGAATATAACCAAGGTCAACGCGATTCCAAACGATGCACCCATAAGTGCTTTTACTGCGGGAGATTCCACTGCATCTAACGGGCCACCAATAGAAAAAATCAGGATAATACCCAGTCCAACGTAGAGACCCGCTAAGGCAGAAAGCATGAAATAACGACTCATACTTTTTGCCAAAAAATCCCGTTTTTTTACGGCCATCTCACTGAACTTGATCACTGTATCCTGAACCATCATCTCTCCTTGCAAATTTGCCCCGCCGGAAAATACGTTGATGGTTCTTCTGACACAACCATTGAGGTGTTTCAATTATTAAAATTTCCATTGCACTTTTCATACTCTACTGAATTAAGTGCAAACTATTTAACAATTACAAATCTTATTGGTGGCATACATATTGCGCTACAGGTATACTAATAAGAAGAATCTGTACAGAAAGTGAGTTACCATGGCGAAAAAAGTGATCATTATCGGTGCCGGCCCTGGTGGCCTTGCGGCGGGAATGCTTCTGGCGGGCAAAGGATACGACGTTGTCATCCACGAAAAAGAGAAGCAAGTGGGTGGACGGAATGGTTCGATCAAGCTTGGTGACTACAAGTTCGACATTGGTCCCACATTTCTCATGATGAAAGATGTTCTGGAATATCTTTTCACTCAAACGGGTAAAAACCTCGATGATTACTGCAAAGTGACGCGCCTTGATCCCATGTATCGCCTTGTCTTTGGCGATGGTCGTGAACTCTACCCATCGCCGGACAAAGAGAAAATGCGTGAACAGCTTGAAAAATTCTCTCCGGGAAGTTTCGCAGGCTACGAGAAGTATCTCGAAAAAGAAAAAATCAAACACCAAAAACTGATCAAATGCCTTCAAATTCCCTACGGAAAAATTTCAGACTTTTTCTCCATGCAACTGATCAAGGCTCTGCCGTATCTCGATGCTCATGTCAGTTTGTACGATGTGCTTTCTCGCTATTTCGAAGATCCGGATGTGCGAATCGCCTTTACCTTTCAGGCGAAATACATCGGCATGTCGCCGTGGTCTGCGCCGGGAACATTTTCGATTATTTCATACATCGAACACGGCGGCGGCGTATTCCATGTCGAAGGCGGGCTGAACATGATCTCCGTGGGAATGGCGAAAGCCTTTGGCGAGTCCGGCGGAACAATCAAACTCAACTCTCCCGTGAAAAAAATAATCGTGGAAAATGGTGTCGCTCTGGGAGTTGAACTTCAAGATGGAACAGTCGACAAAGCTGATTACACAATTATCAACGCCGATTTCGCTCACGCCATGACTCATATCGTCGATGCAAAGGATCGCAAAAAATATAGCGATGCCAAGCTTGCAAAAAAAGGGTACTCCTGTTCGACGTTCATGCTCTATCTTGGTGTCAATAAAACTTTTGACAAAGCGCATCACAGTATCGTTTTCGCCAATGACTACAAGAAAAATGTCGACGAGATAACCGAATCAAAAATCATTTCCGAGGACTTTTCGTTCTATGTGCAAAACGCCGGCATGACCGATGCTACGCTTGCGCCCGAAGGAAAATCAGCACTGTATGTACTCGTTCCGATCCCGAATAATTTCAGTGATATCGATTGGGAAAAAGAGAAAATCAAACTCCGCGATCGAGTGATACACGCGATGGAAACTCGTGGCGGCTACGAAGGAATCCGCGAATCGATTGAGGAAGAGATGATTATTACTCCGGCGGATTGGGAAAACAAGCACTCGGTCTACAAGGGAGCCACGTTCAATCTTGCCCATAACATCGGGCAGATGCTTATTTTCCGTCCTCACAATGAGTTTGAATGTTTCAAAAATACCTATCTGGTAGGCGGAGGAACTCACCCAGGAAGTGGCCTTCCCACGATCTACGAATCGGGAAGAATTTCGGCGGAACTGATTATGAAACGTGATGGAATCGAGTTTTAGTTCCAATTGAGCAATGTTTTGTAGGGGCGACCTGCGGTCGCCTTTTTTGTATCACGGGGCATTCGCAGAATGCCCGTACATTGACGAAAGAGATTATCCATGAACATATTCGGATTTGTATCGCTGATGAAAGAGATCTACGGGAAAAACCTTCCCGATCTCGACCGAATCAAAAAAAGGGGCTTGCTTGCAGTGAAAATCGCTCAGCACTTTGCCCTTCGCGTGGATTTTTTGGATGAAAAAGTGTGTCGCCATTTGGCGCAACTCTTTCGCGCGTCCGATCCGGCCGAAGCAGATGATTTTGATCTCATCGCCAACCAGTGGGTTGATCAATCGTGGCGATCACACTTTGCGTCGATCAACCAGCGACCGTTTGCTTCGGCGTCGGTGGGGCAAGTGCATCGAGCGGAACTTCTCGATGGAACAGCGGTGATCGTGAAAGTAATTAGAGGGGAGTTTAAGGAGTCCTTTCTCGGCGACCTGAAATCACTTCGCCAGTCGGTTTCTGCTCTGCTCTTTTTCGCGCCGATCCTCAAAAAAGTGTTCAATCCCTTGGCGATTTTGGATCATATCGAAGAGTACACGCTTCAGGAGTTGGATCTTCGCTCAGAAATTTCCGGCGCCAACGAACTGCGGGAGATTCAAGCGCGGTACCGCGAACGCTATCCGCTAGAATCACTTCACTTTCCAAAACATTTCGATCACCTTTGTTCCGAATCAGTTATGGTAGCGGAGTATATCGATGGCGTTTCCTATGATCAACTTTTAGACAGCAAAGCACTGAGCTATAATCAGCTTCTCGAACTGTTCAGCCTTCACGGACTGTTTCTGTTTGGGGCGGGACGGTTCCACGGCGATCTTCACCCGGGAAATGTTCTTCGCAAAACCGATGGCACGGTCTGGTTTGTCGATACGGGAGCGCTCAGTTCGTCGGGAGAACGAATCCGCAACGGCTTGTTCCGGTTTTTTACTGCGCTTTCGGCGGGAAATTTCGAAAAATCCGGAGATGCTCTTCACGATATGTCGCTTGTTCGACTCACCGACACGCAACTCACGCGGTTCCGCGAAAAGTTCCTCGAACTCTACGCCGATTTCCCGGGAAAAACTGTTTCCGAAGTGAGCCTTACGCGCAAAATGATGGAAACGATCAAGCTCGGTGTTCACTGCGGAATGGCTTTCGATCAGGGAATGTTCCCGGTGATCAAAAGTCTCATGTATCTCGACGGAATGGTTCTTCGGTGTAATCCTCAGGCGAAACTGATCGAAGATATGCGCCCGTTCATCGAAGATTTTGAACGGGTGATGAAGTCATGAAAACACAACGACGTAACGAGACAACAGAGCAACCCAAATCTGCAATCAAATTTTTCACCACAGTTTTGATGGTAAGTATGACCACATTTGCCGCCTCTCTCACCATAAACATCTCGGGAATCACCGCGAACGACGGTTACCTGCGCGTAATTCTGTTCAATGCATCTGAAGGATTTCCGTCGAACTATAAAAACGGGATTCGCGACACTTCGATCGCAAAACCCAAGGGGACTGAAACGGTGACCTTTGCAAACATCCCCGCTGGAACCTACGCAGTGTCTGTTCTTCACGATCGAAACGGAAACAAAATAATGGATTCAGGCCTGTTTGGAATTCCCGAAGAACCGTACGGTGTCTCGAAAAATATTCATCCCAAAACTCGTGCGCCCACATTCGAAGAGTGTGATTTCGTTATGAAAGCAGATGAAACCACAACGGTGTCAGTGAAAATGAAAAAGCCGTAAAAAGATTCATCTAAGACATTCCGCTCAGTTGAAACATCGCACGATGTCTACTCAGATCTACACAAACTCACTAAAATTGATCGGGAACCCATATAGAACCACCTATACATTTTTCACTTTTGATAATTGCGCACAGTGGCGGACAGATGAAAAACGTTAGGAGAGCAAAGACGTATAGACACACCCAGAAGCAAAGAGATGTTCGAAAAAATTGATAGTAATTATTACCTGTCTAGGCAATCTTCCGCCACAATGCAGAGGGTATTTTCATGAGTATTCAAATAGGTTACGGGCCATCTGTCGGTAACGTCTCCCGATTGAATCATCTCGATTGCCGCCGCCTTTGATTTCCCATCTGCCAACAGAATAATCATTTGCGCCGAAAGGATATCTTTCATACCCATGGTTATTCCTCGCACTGGCACATCTTTTTCCACTTGCATCGTTGAAGGAAGTCCGTTTTCCGGCATGGTGAGTAGGTGCACTGTTGAGTTTGGATCGCAGGGAGGGAAATTCATGCCGATATGACCGTCGACACCGACGCCGAGAAGTGCAATATCCGCATTCTTACAGAGAGTGGCAAACCGGGAGCATTCGTCGTCAGGGGAAAGAGCTTCGGAGTTGATCGCACAAATCGATTCCCCTGAAATGTTCAGCGGTTCAAAGAGATTGATTCTCAGGTAGCTGTAAAACGTGGCGGGGTGGAAGAGGGAAATGCCGAACAGTTCATCCAGAGTGATCCATTCCACCTGCGACCAATCCAGTGTTGATCTGTGCTGTTCAGTGAGAATTTCGTAGAATCGTTTCGGCGATCCGCCCGTGGGAACAACAACGCGACAGGTTCCCCGTTGATCTATCGTTTTTTGCACCGCTGCGATAAAACAATCAACGCCTTTTTTCGCCACCGATTCACGATCTTTTTCTATCTGAAAAGTCACTTTGGTCATGGTTTGACTCTGCCGGTTAAATCGTTGCAGTGAATCGCTACTCCTGATATTTAGGAATCGCCTTGTAGGTCAATCCAGTGCGACCTTTTTCCGCCGCCGCGTGAACTGCCATTTCGCCGGCGGTGAACGCATCGCATCCCGCGGCTATGGCGTGAAGGAATACGCCGTTGAACACCGAGCCGATCAGCGCTTCGGATAGTACCGGGCGATCGAGTACTGGTGGCTTAAACTCTTGAAAATGGCCATCGTAGCCGATCATGCAGCCGTTGGCGCCGTTTTTCACCGCCACCACGTTTATGCCGCGGTCGAAGAGAAAGCCGATCACGTCCACCGGGCGTTCGTACCCAAAAAGGGCTTTTGTCTCTGCCGGCGCCGAAGGAAGCATCACGTCCACAAAGGGAAGAATCGACCAGACCGCTTCCTGAGTCTCTTCGATACTTTGTCTATGAAGGCGAAGATTCGGGTCGTAGGCGACCATGGAGTCGTTGGTGTGAGCCGAGTAAAATGCTTTGAACACAGCCTGACGACATCCCCGCGAAATCGATTGGAATTCACTGGAACTGTAGATGATTTTTGTGCTGGAGATAAGCGAATCATCAATCTGCGTGGCGGAAAATGTCTGAAGAGCATTTCCTGGGCGATGGTAAAGATATTCGCGCTTGTCGTTGGCGTCATCGCTGACAAAGTAGATTCCGTTGTATCCCCCCGAAGAGATCACGTAGTCAGTGTTGATCTCTTCGGCGGAGAGCTGTTCGCGAATCTGCTTTGCAAAGGGATCGCGAGCGATTGCCGAAAGGATTCCTGTTTTAGATCCTTGGCGAGCTGCGGCGACGGCGGTGTAAACGTCTGATCCGCCCATATTTTGAACAAACGATTCGGTGTCGGTGATCGCGCCGGATGCGGTAAATTCGGTGTAGAGTTCACCGAGTATAAGCAGATCGAAATCCCGGAAAAATGCGTGGCCCATGCAGGTTCCCCCTTGAGTGCTATCTCTAATCTATTTTCCAAATATACATGACGATAGAGCAACAGCAGTGTCTGTTGCGAAGAAAGGTTTAAAAGGGTGCTATGAAAATTGTTGCAGATCAAAATATTCCCTATGCCGAAGAGGCTTTTCGTTCCCTCGGCGAAGTGATTACCGTGGCGGGATCTGATATCACGGCGGAAATCGTAAAAGACGCGGATATCCTTCTCGTTCGATCGGTCACACCGGTAAATGAATCGCTCTTGGCGGGAAGCTCTGTGCGCTTTGTGGGAACTGCCACGATCGGTCGGGATCACGTTGACGAAGAGTGGCTTCACGCGAATCAAATCGGTTTTGCTTCAGCCCCGGCTTCCAATGCCAACTCTGTGGCTGAGTGGGTAATCACCGCCATGGCTCTGGCAGCTCGCGACAAAGGTGAACAACTGGCCGGAAAAACATTAGCCATTGTGGGCGTGGGAAATATCGGCACGGTATTGTGCGAAAAAGCTGAAGCCCTCGGCATGAACGTTATTCTCAACGATCCTCCCTTAGCTGCCGAAGGAAACACAGTCTTTGTCGATCTCGAACCGGCACTTCGCGCTGCCGATTACGTCTCTTTCCACGTACCTCTTACCTACGATGGCAACTGGCCCACGGCGGGAATGATCAATGATTCACTTCTTTCGATGATCCGCGATGGCGCCGTGGTGATCAATGCGGCTCGGGGAAGAACCATGGTGGAAGAAGCGGTTCTCAAACATGCAAAGCGGTTCAGCGCACTGATTCTCGATGTGTGGCCTCAGGAACCGATTATCGATGATCTCATTCTTGAAACCACACGAATCGGTGCGCCCCATATTGCCGGATACTCCTGGGATGGAAAGTGCAACGGCACCGGCATGATCTACCGCGCCGCCACCTCTTTTTTCTTTCAGCCCGCCATCTGGGATGAAAAAAAGATTCTCTCAAAAATTTCCACCGATCCCATTCTCTGGGACGACGCGGCCGGGCTTGCGGGAGTGATGCTTCAGGCGTGTGACCTTCTCGGCGATGACGATCGCCTGCGCAAACTAACGGTTCACGTTGGCGATGCGCGAGCGCGCGTGTTCAGCCGCCTGCGCAAAGAGTATCCGCGCCGCTATGAATTTTGCCACTACACGGTGAAAGGGTGTAAAAATCCGGTGATGCGCGGAGTTCTGGAAAAATTGGGATTTGGTATCGGATAAGAGTAGTCAGTGCAGAGTGACAATAGCTCCTGCTCTAGACAGGGGATGAAAAAAGGATTTTAATGGTAAACTAACTGGTATTGAATCATTTCCACAATGTATTTAACTGTGTTCAATCGGGGAGTAAAAATGCAAAAAATCAAAAAAGTCGGGATTCTCACCAGTGGTGGCGATTGTCCAGGACTCAATGCAGTGATTCGCGGATTTGTCAAAGCGGCCACTCGTCAGTACGGAATCGAATGTGTGGGAATCTGCGATGGATTCAAAGGGCTCGTCAGCATGAAAACAATGGTTCTCAACGATAGTACCGTCAGTGGCCTGCTCACAATGGGGGGAACAGTCTTGGGAACCGCTCGTGAAAAGCCATACAAGATGATGATCAACGGCGAAAAAGTGGACATGACCGAAACCATTCTCAAAAATATCAAAACAATGGGAATCGATGCCTTGATCTGTCTTGGTGGCGGGGGCACACAAAAGAACGCCTTTCATCTGATGCAACAGGGAATTCCCGTGGTGACTCTTCCCAAAACCATCGACAATGATGTGGCCAACACAGATATCACCTTTGGATTTGATACGGCCATGCAGATTGCCACCGATGCAATCGATCGACTTCACTCTACCGCAAGTTCTCATCAGCGCGTGATGGTGGTGGAAATTATGGGACACAATGCAGGATGGCTCACGCTCGGTTCAGGGATTTCCGGCGGAGCAGACGTGATTCTCATCCCCGAAATCCCGTATCAAATTGAAGCGATTGCAAAAGCGCTCGAAGAGCGACACAAACGAGGAAAGAAATTTTCAATTGTTGCTGTTGCCGAAGGAGCCATTTCCCTGAACGATGCGGAACATCCCGAAGAGATGCTGGCAAAACAGGAAAAACTCCTGAAAAAACTCGATGCCGCTGGACTCCCCTATATCAAGGAACCATTGGCAACAAAGATTGCACGCAAAATCGAAGCTTACACGGGATTTGAAACGCGGGTCACCACGCTGGGACATGTACAGCGCGGCGGTATTCCTACGGCCACAGACCGTTTCCTCTCTACTCGCTTGGGAACTCGCGCAGCACAGTGCGTTGCCGAAGGCGTTCTCAATGTGATGATCTCGGTGAAAGGCGATCGCTGTGAACCGGTACCGCTCGAGTCTGTGGCGGGAAAGAAAAAACGCGTTCCCCTCGATCACCCGTGGATCGAATCGGCCCGTCTCTGTGGAATCTCTCTGGGAGATTGAAATCCCTTCTTAAAAAAATCGAGTAGGAGGTGAGAAAAGGACAACCCCTGTCTCACCGACCTCTCACACCACCGTACGTACTTTCGTATACGGCGGTTTCTTCG
>JAIFMU010000049.1 GCA_020048285.1 bacterium
AGAAAAAGAGTCTCTGGTTACTTTCGGCATCCCAAGATAGCCTATGCCGGATAATTGGCGATGAGATCATATTTGAATGCCGGAGTAATAGCTCTCTTTCCCTCTCACTCTCACAATCTCGCCGCCCGATTCGGTAAAATCAACGAGAATCCGATAACCTCCCTACGCTACGGCGATTGTTTTTCACACGCGGGTATAACCAATCTCCTCTTTTTTGCTGATTTTATCCGATACTCTGAATGCCTTTTCCAGCCAGCCGACAGGTTTGATCCATAAATTGAATAAGTTTGTGCTATCTACAGTTAAACAGTTACTATCTTTATATCACGATTTACTATCTTCAATTCACGATGATATGTCTTTTTTCTTCGATATGCTATCTTTACATTTCTGTTGCCTATCTTTGAGCCTCTGATCACTATCTTTATAATAAGTTATCTAAAAGAGAGTAGAAGATAGCATATCGATAAATAAAGATAGTTAATCAATAGAAAAAGATATATTATATATATTATTAGATATTTACGTTTGATACATAGATTGTATACTGATAAATAGAGATAACTCATACTGCAGCATTGCCGTGGGGAAAAAGGAAGTGGAAATGGAAAAACGGGTACAGCTCAGCGAATCGTTCGGTTCATTTATCACCAAGGCGAAACGAATTGAAGCGTATATGCGCGAAGATTGGCTGGATCTGGCAGAGAACACTGCGGACGAGACCATGGTTGAGCGATTGGCGGCGGCGATCGCTGAAACGGAACAGGCGGTGTCAACCCATCGCGAAGAGTATGCGGTGGAGAGTGACGCGCAACTGAATAATCGGCAGGCGGTGGCGGATCTTCGTACCACACTTCGCGAAGTGAAGGCCCGCTTTGCCCTTGCAAAACCGACCGATCTCTTTCATCTTGGGCAGCCGCGGAGTTATCAGTCATATCTGAAAAAATATCCGCTCAATGCCAAGCTCTACACGGTCGCTCAGGGCGTTGAAGAGTTGACAATGATCCTTCAGAAACTGTCCCCGCGGCCCAAATTCTGCGCCGATGACATACTAGACGGCTATATGGCGGTGGTGGAGCGGTATCGAAAAGGTTTAGTTCCCCTTCAGCTTGAAAAGAGTGAACAGCCGATTCTTCGGCTTAAGCGGGATCAGAAAATCCGGAAGCTTCGGTCACTGGTTCGGATCGGCAAGGAGCTGGGGCGATTCACTTATCGCGATAATCCGGTGAAACTTCCGCGGTATCGGTAAGTATCACTCGCACAATTTCGATCCCCGATTCAGTCACACCCATGTACCGGGTAAATGCCATTTCAACGCCAGTCGAAATGGCACGTCTCTCCTAGCGCGCTTCGAGCATCAATTTTGTTTTTTCCATGAGCGTGATAAATTCCGCCCGATATCCATCAAAATCTTCCCCTTTCGCCTTTTTCGCAGAAGCAATTGTCTGATCAAGAGTGAGATTCACGCCGGAATACCCCTTGAGAATCATCATCGAACCGGCCACCGACGCGGCAAAACGATGATTTTCAGAACTGGTGACAAAGGGCTTTTTGATTCCACTCAAAACCGCTTTCGACAAGAGAATACTACTACTCCCCTTTGGCTGTTTGTAGCGCAAGTTAACCGTGAACAGTTCACCGTGGTGCGTGTCTGACGCAACGGTTTTCTGATATTTCAGATCATCCACCGCGGAAGGAACCGGCTGTCCCGCCGGGATTATTTCGTAGAGCGCAGTCACCGTATGGCCCGCACCGAGTTCTCCCGCATCCTTGGCATCGTTGTTGAAATCCTCCTTGGCAAGTCGGCGATTGTCATACCCAATCAGTCGATACCCCGCCACGGTGGAAGGATTAAATTCAACTTGAAGTTTTACATCCTTGGCAATGGTGTAGAGCGTTCCCTGCATCTGTTTCACCAACACCTTTTTTGCTTCGAGAAGATTGTCGATATAGGCGTAGTTGCCATTCCCTTTATCCGCCAGTTGTTCCATTTTTCCATCCTGATAATTTCCGGTACCAAAGCCCAGTACGCTGAGAAATATTCCTTGATTCCGCTTGGTTTCGATCAGTTTGACCAGTTCGTCATCACTGGAAACCCCCACATTAAAATCGCCGTCCGTGGCGAGAACCACCCGATTGTTTCCCCTGGGAAGAAATGATCGTTTGGCTATTTCATACGCCTGAATAATCCCTTCACTTCCGGCGGTCGATCCTCCTGATTCGAGCTTTTCCAGCGATGCCAGAATTTTCTGTTTATTTGTTCCCGACGTTGAAGTGAGCACGCATCCGGCAGAACCGGCGTAAACCACAATGGCAATCCGATCTTCGGGACGCATCTGCTGCACCAACAAAGCAAACGCCTGTTTTACCAAGGGGAGTTTGTTCGCATCCTGCATCGATCCGGAAACGTCAATCAAAAAGACGAGGTTCGATGGGACGCGCTTTTTTTCGGCGATCACTTTTCCCTGAATCCCAATATGCGCGAGATAGTGTTTCCCATTCCAGGGCGATTCAGTCAGTTCCGCAGTTATCGAAAAGGGGTGTTTCCCGGTGGGATTGATATAGCGATAGTCGAAATAGTTGATACACTCTTCGATGCGAATCGCTTCTTTGGGAGGAAGTGATCCCTGCGTGATAAATCGTCGAAAGTTAGCATAGGATGCCACATCGACATCAATTGAAAAAGTCGAAAGCGGTTCCGACGATACACGCGTAAAATCAGAACTGAACTGATCGCGATACCCTTCGCCGGTTGCTAGTGTTTGCGGAAGTTCCTGTGTCGGCGCACATTTTTTGTTGAGCGTAATACTCGATCCACCGCCACCTCCCATGACCATACCGGTCAGTTCACCGCCGGAATTTCCTCCCATGCCCGAACCGTAACCCGTTCCAAATCCGACACCGGAAACTCCACCTCGTCCACCACCACCGGTCACTCCTCCTTTTCGCAGACCACCAGAGCCGGCGAGAATTTGATCGATTCCTGAGGCGTGGCCGCCAGAACCGAAGATGTCTGATTCTTTCGTTTTTCCTGTTACAGAACCGTTGACTATGCCGAGCACACCCTTTTTGGTCACCACAGCTTGAGGATCACCGCCGCCACCGGTCATTCCTGGTTCTGACAATTTCAGCTTTTCATCTTTATATTCAACCTCTTTTGAAAGATCGACATCCTCGCGGAGGGTGATTTTGTTGTAAAAATCAGGAGATATACTCTGCAGTGACACGGTGCTAAAAAAGACACCGATTCCGATGGTCAGAGCTACCACGGTGGAACCGATAATAATCCGCATTTCAAGCTTTTTTGATTTTGGCGATCCCTGCAAATCCAACGAGACTTGGTTCTTTGGAGTAGTAATTTCTTCGCGATTGGGACGTTGTAGTCTGAACGGTTTCATGGGGTGCTCCTTTGTTGCATTTTCATTTCAACAATAGCGAGAAATCCATTAAAAATCCACAGAAACGACCATACCAACCAACGAGTCATACAATTTGTATGACAGAGGAAATACCTTGAACGGAGTCCCTTTCAATCGCGATGTATATTGATGCATTGCCCCAAAAACAAAAGGAATACCATGGAAAGCACCCTTGCCTTTTTCACTCTGATCGCCATTGTAGTTGTTCCCGCATTCTGGTTTCTATTGCGCGATTCACTGCGTCAAAAACGCGAACGCGAACTGCGCATCACACCCTTTCCGCAAGCCTATACAACCATTTTGGAAAAACAGTTCCCGCTCTATACAAGAATTCCCCCATCACTCAAAGCTGAACTTCACGGAGATATTCTCATATTTCTCGAAGAGAAACGGTTCGAAGGGTGCAATGGATTTGTGGTGACCGAAGAGAACAAACTGCTGATTGCCGCGCAAGCCTGTGTACTTCTACTGAATCGAACCAAATACGTCTATCCGCGATTGACCACGGTTTTGGTCTATCCCGAAGCGTATGTTCATTCACAAACAGTGTTGTCAGAATCAGAACGAATCGAAAATGACACGCCCGTGGCAGGACTTTCGTACAGCTATGGCGTGGTGAGTCTCGCGTGGGATCACGTGCAACGCGGAGCACGCAATGAAGAAGATGGTACAAATGTGGTGTTCCACGAATTTGCTCATCAGTTAGACAATGAAACAGGATCTATGGATGGAATTCCCCGTTTGGAGTCTGAAACGAATCGACAATGGATTGCCACGATAGATCGAGAGTTTCGGGAGTTGATCCGCACATTGCATCACCGTCATACCGATGTAATCGATCAGTACGGCGCAACCAATCCGGCGGAGTTTTTTGCGGTAGTGACAGAAACATTCTTTGAAAAACCGGATCGACTCAACCGCGAACATCCAAAACTCTTTGAACTATTTACAGCGTTTTATCGCGTCGATCCGCGAGAGTGGGATTGAAAAAACAGCTATCAATAATTTTCTATTTTTCGTCAAAACTTTTTTCATCAATAATATTGCGAAGATCAATCAGGACTCGATCAAACGGCCCGGTTCGTTCACTTTCAACAACAGATCCATGATAGACAGCGTTGTTGTTACCCGCTTCTTTCACCACAACCATCGATTCGCCTTCAGTAGATGTAATAGCCGCCCGTTTCGCACAAGTCGGGATACAACTTTCATCCATTTCAGTTTTATGGCAACCACTCACGGTTTGTAACAAACAGGCGCGACTGGTAAAAAGATAGCGTGGGCCATAGCGCTGATCGCAAAGATAAAAATTTTCAGGAACAACCAAGGTGCGCAGTTGATCCGCCAACTCAACCGCAGGGAACGCGCCAACACAACCACAAGAATCGTGAAGATAAGCGATAGTGTGCGAATTTGCCACATTCAACAACGGCCCCGCGATCCACGGAATTGACCTATCAGCACAGTGGCGGATCAGACCGCTATTTTCCAAAATAACCAATCTCGGTGAAATGGCATCGAGCAACTCTTTTGCCGATTCGAGATCCTGATCGAAGAGAATCGCTGGAAACCAGAGCGCCAAGTCAGGAAAATCACGGCAGAGTTTTTGGTAGAAATAGACCTGACTGCGACACTGTTCAGCCACAGAAAAAGCGATGATTGTGCCATCGGAAACGGCCAGTGTCAGGTCAGCCGGATCAGAAATGAGCACAATCAGTTCAGGTGATTTTTCCTGATATACGACGCGGGGAAGTTTTGAATATTCCACAGGTTTAACATAAGATCGCGAATCGTTCAAAAATGAGAAGATTTCCCGTTTGATAGTCGTCAAGTCGCGGCGAATGACCGCAAGGCCATCAAACACTCCCTCCGGGATAATCAGCGTCAATGAACTAAATTGTTCGCCCAGAGAACGGAAATTTTTATCGAGCAATTCGCGCGTCAACGCCGATCGATTCGAATCGACTTTTTCAATTGGCGAAGCAGAAAAGAATATTGCCGTACGGGGTTACCGCCGGAAGTGTGAGTTCGATGGCGCGCAACTTTTCCTGAACCGAATCGATAATGGCCGTGCGATGATTATAAATGGTTTGCTTTGCATCCACGAATTCTGCATCGATTTGGTTTGCCGAATCATCTTTGGGATTTTCAGTAAAAAGGGATTCGCCAATGTGATTGTGGAAAAACGCAGTAGTAAATCCACGGTTAAATACACGCCGCAGATTCTCGTTGTTGGTTAGTATTGGCAGTCCCTTCTCTACCAGATCGATCTGTTTGCACCATTCATTCACCACGGTATAAACATAGTTGAACTTCTTAATCCTTCCCTCGATCTTAAGCGAATCAACTCCTGACTTTGCAACAAGTTCCATTTCAGAATAGGAACTGTTATCTTTCAGATTGAACGGATAGTTTTTCCCCGCTTCTGTGGAAATAAAGGAGTCGCGACAGGGCTGACTGCACCGTCCTCGATTGCCCGACGTATTGCGAATCATTTCACTGAAATGGCAGATACCGGAAAAACCAATACAGTGTGAACCGTGCACGAACAGTTCCGTTTCCATCTCTAAATCGTGAGCATACTCTGTGAGTGAAGTGATCTCTGAAAGCGAACATTCGCGAGAAAGATTCACGCGAGTCGCTCCCAACTGTTTCAGAAAAGAGATCTGCCCGCAGTTGTGGATCGTATTTTGAGTCGAAGCGTGCACATTGAGTGACGGAAAATGTTCTTTCAAGATTGCAAAAAATCCCAAGTCCTGAACAATAACCGCATCGATTCCGCTATTCACCAGCTTGTTGCAAAGGGTTATGAGCGAAGGAAATTCAGAATCATAGATGAGAATATTGAGCGTGAGAAAGATCTGACAATTTCGCGTATGAGCAAAATGAATTACTTGTAACAATTGTTCATAGGTGATATTTGACGCACGATTCCGCGCATTGAATCGATCAAGACCGCAATACACCGCGTCAGCTCCAGCAACAATCGCCGCGAGAATCGAGTCGAGATCGCCACCAGGAGCCATCAGTTCTATTTTTTTCATCTTTTACCTGAACAATTTCTGAGGATCAACCGGTGACATGCGCAACGTTTTACATCGATCTGCCGTGACCAATCCAGCTGGTGCTTTCCGCGGTTTTCGCACAAATCGCGCTTCAGTCATGTGCACTTCCGCATAAGAGCAGTTTTTCGCCTTAGAAAAGAACACCGCGATCCCGCCGGCGATATCGATAATTTTCTGCGGAGGCATAGGTGCCCCGTTGGGACGGCGAATGATCACGTGAGATCCGGCATACCCCACCGCGTGAAACCAGATATCCGAGGGTTTAGCAAAGCGCACAGAGAGTTCATCGTTGTCACTGGACGTTTTCCCCGCATAAATATGAAATCCCTCGATCTCGTAGTGTCGAAAAGGCAGTGGCTTTTCCGGTTTGCCCTTGCTGCCATTTCCAGAAGATGCTTTCGGGGTGAAATCCCCTTTTTCGACATCAAGCACAAAGGCGATCGCCGCATTTTCACGACCGTCAATTCCATTTTGTGTAAAGTCATTTAATCGATCAATAAACTCCTGAACCGACGCAAGTTCGCCATCTGTTTCTTCGCATTTTTCGCGACAGATCTCTTCGGAACGTTGGCCGCGGCGCGCTTTTTTATAGTAGAGTTCGGCATTTTTATCGACGTTGCATTTTGGGTTGAGCGCGATCTCTACTATTTCTCCGGAGTGAACCTCTTCGAGAATTGCCGACAGGGATCCCCGTTGGATATCATCGCGACGGGCGAGCAATGTATCGGCCCAGTGCCGAAAGATTTCCCAACTTGAAGATTCAACCAGTTCGATTTGCTGTTTTTCACGTTTTATCCGCAATTTTTTCAGCTCTTTTTTAAGAACTGACGAAAGTTCTTTCAATTTTTCTTGAATTTCTTCTTTTTCCACAAGAGCCTCTTCTATTTTAATTACATGGAAAATAACTCTTTGAGGGAGACGTATGAAAATCAAGTTCGATCGATATCCATTCTCAATGATTCTTGGTTGGTCAAGCTCGCGTTTCGACCTGTTTACTCAGTGCCGACGCCACTATTTCTACAACTACTACACCAAATTCGCGCAAGGTGTTTCACCCAAACAGATGCTGCGACTCAAAAAACTGACCTCGGTTCCGCTGGAAATCGGCAATGTGGTTCACCATGTCGTGGAAGAGCTACTTCGTCGGTTTCAAAAGAGTGCTTCCCCGATCAATGAAGAAAAATTTATTCAGTTCGGTCTCTCTCTGTGCGATAAGTACTTCGATTCAAAGGAGTTTATCGAAATCTACTACGGCTACACCGAACAGATCGATCGCAACGCGGCAAAAGAACGAATTGTGGTTTCGCTGAAAAACTTCCTCCGCAGTCCGCTTTTCGATTGGATATTCTCCACCGCAATCACCGAATCTAATTCATGGGTAATCGAACCTGACGGCTTTGGCGAAACGCGAATTGGCGGACTCAAGGCCTATTGTAAAATGGACTTTCTTTTCCCCGTGGGCGATGAAGTTCACATTCTCGACTGGAAAAGTGGAAAAAAGCAGGAAGATAAGCACCGCGCGCAACTTCTCGGATACGCCTTGGCAGCTTCGCTGAACAATCCATCGATAGATCGCAGTAAAATTATTCCTCGGATTATTTACATGTATCCAGTACTCGATGAACTCTCTTTCACGATATCAGATAGTGATTTAACATCATTTACAGAAACTGTTCGCGTTCAAACGGAACAGATGTACACCTACTGCACGAATATTGAGCAGAATATACCCAAATCGTTCGATCAGTTTGAAAAAACTCACTACACAGCACTCTGCTCCAACTGCCCATTCCAAGAACCGTGTCGCCAAGCGGGGTAGTGAAAAGTTGGTATTTATATTCATATTTGTGTAAATAAGTATAAAGTCTTATTGCCAGTAATCCGATATATTGAATGTAAGACACAAGGGCTGATACCAGGGACGGTTCTCAGATTCCAGGGAGGGAAACGCCCTTATTTCAGAATGACAAAACACCGAAGTTTAACATTCACAGGGAGGTGAACATGGCTATCGGGACAGTAACATCAGCAAACGCTGCTCGCCTCTACAGTGTAAATAAAGCAGCAGAGAAAAAACCGGAAATTGCAAAAAGTGCTTTTTCTAAACAGGCAGATAAAGTAGAGCTTTCTGCAGAAAACACAGAAAAAGCGGATCGTGCAAAATTGGCTCTTGCCATTGCAACTGCACCTGAAATCCGTATAGAATTGGTTGAAGAGCTGAAAGCGAAAATCAGATCCAATGATTATCCAATTGAACAAAAAATGGATGAAGCAATTCGTCGCATGATTCGAGATGACCATTTCAATTCAGTTGCATAACAGAGAACTCCATTGTAACACAAAAAGCTATCTCATAATGAGGTAGCTTTTTCTTTCTGTGAAACTCAAAACAAATCCACTTATTCTTCAGAAGGCCGCAACATTGAGAGCCGTTTAAGTATAAATGGGATCTCTTCTCAGTCGAAAAAATCCCATTTATTTCCAAATGAAGAGACTGTTAGATAAACAGATTATACGAAGCATCTGCCGCTTCGCCGAGATAAGCTCCAACACCGCCAAATTCAACACCATCGATAAGTTCTTCAGGTTTGATCCCCATAAGATCCATACTCATTGCACAAGCAACAAAGCGAATTCCACTTTTGCGCGCTTCAGCCATTAATTCAGGTAGGGACATAACATTCTTCTTTTTCATAATACCCTGCATCATTTTGGTGCCCATTCCACCCATATGCATTTTTGAAAGCACCGTGTGTTGAGCGCCGCGAGGCATCATAAATCCGAACATCTTTTCTACGAGATTTTTCTGGACTTTTACTTTTGCATCTTTGCGAAGCATGTTCAATCCCCAGAACGTAAAGAACAGAACGATTTCATCGCCCATAGAAGCGGCTCCGTTGGCAATGATAAAAGTGGCCATCATCTTATCAAAATCATTGCTGAACACAACCATGGTCTTTTTCTTGTTGTTCACCGTGAGAACTGCACCCTGTTCTGTTCCTTTGCGAACAGTGGCAATGTGAATTTTCCCTTCAGAGCGAACAGAAAGCAAGGTGTTTCCCGTGTTGCGACACCACGCGGGAATGTCGTGCACAAAGCCCGGATCATTACTGCTCACTTTGATCACTTCGCCATTTTTGACTTCGTTCATTCCATCGCGCAGTTTAAGAATTGGGCCGGGACACTGAAGTCCACAGGCATCAATATCGAGAATTGCCGCCACATCCAATGGTGACGAACGATGTTCATCGATAACTGGTGAACCTTCCGGTCGAACACAAACGCCACCAGCACAAACTTCACCGGGGATTCGTTTCAGCGAATTTTCATTTTTCATATTGATCATTGAATAGGTATTAAATCCACCGGCGAGATTGCGAACGCGGAATCCGTTCTGTTCGAGTATGCGCGCAGCCACATAGCCACGTTGTGCAACTCCACAGTACACGATAATCTCTTTCGAACGATCAAGCTCATCCATGCGACGACGAATTTCGCTGTGAGGCATAAGAACCGCACCGTCGAGATAGCCGACAATCTGCTCTTCTTCGGTTCGAACATCAACGAGTTGCATCGTTTTAGGATCATACGAAGAATCTAGCTCTTCCGTGAAAATTTGTTTCATTTTCCCCGTGAGAATATTTTCTGCGGTAAATCCAATCATGTTCACGGGATCCTTGGCGTTTCCGAAAGGAGGCGCATAAGCCAGCTCGAGATCGATAAGATCCTGAACGGCCATCCCTTGACGAATAGCTACGGCAAGCACATCAATACGACGGTCAACACCATCTTGTCCCATGATCTGCGCACCGAGGATTTTTCCATCTTCAGGCGAGAAAAGCGTTTTGATGCTCATCATAGAGGCACCTGGGTAGTAACCGGCATGGTTGTAGTAATGTCCATAGGTTTTTATATAGGAAATCCCCATGCGCTTGGCTGTTTTTTCGTTGATCCCTGTGGTGGCTGCGGTGAGATTAAAAATTTTGCAGATCGATGTGCCTTGAGTTTTTTTGTACGAAGAGTTTCCTCCGTGAATGTTGTCAGCGGCAATACGCCCCTGACGGTTTGCCGGACCCGCAAGTGGAATCATGACCTGAGACCCTGTAACAAAATCGGTGACCTGAACAGCGTCACCCACGGCAAACACAGACTCTGCCGATGTTTGCATCTGGTCGTTCACGATAATTGCGCCACGTTCTGAAAGTTGTACACCACAGCCTTTGAGGAATCCCGTGTCAGGAAGCACACCGGCTGCAAAAATAACGATATCGCACTGAATTTCTTGACCATTGGTAAGCTTAACCAACATAGAATTCGCATTTTCGATAAATTCAGAAGCACCGGCTGAGGTGATAACATCCACCCCGTTGAGAATCAATTCTCGTTCTGCGTACATAGACATATCTTTGTCAGCAGGAGCGAAAACCTGATCTGCAAATTCTACGAGTGTAACTTCTTTGTGGATATGACGCATGTTTTCAGCTACTTCGAGACCGATAAAACCACCGCCCACGACGACGACTTTTTTGACCGTATCGCGAACAACTTCAGCTTTAATTTTATCCATATCGGGAATCGAACGAAGAGTATAAATCCGCTTGCTCTCAATTCCTGGAATATTTGGGCGAAGTGGGACAGCTCCCGGCGCGAGAAGGAGATAGTCATAGGTCATCTCGTGATTACCAGATACATCTTTGTAGTATACTTTTTTCTGTGCAGTGTCAACACTCGTCACTTCACTTCGGATGCGAACATCAACAGCCTGGACACCTTTGAAACTTTCAGGAGTTTGAAGAATCAAACGGGAACGTTCTTTGATTTCTCCGCCAATATAGTAGGGTAAACCACAATTTGCAAAAGAGATAAACTCTCCCCGCTCAAACATGACAATTTCAGCAGATTCATCGAGGCGACGCATACGAGCTGCAAAACTCGCACCTCCAGCAACTCCTCCAACAATTACAATTTTTTTACCCATATATACCATCCTTTGAAAAATTCTTTACCTTGACTATATCGCTTTTTGATTAAACATTCAACTATTATTGCTAGTACAACTTATTGACACTAGCAACTTTTATCGTAAAAAAGAAGGCTGAAAACCCAGCCTTCACATGATAAATCAATTAAAGACCGAGAGCGGCGATATACTTCGGTTTAGGCTGAACCCCAACCATCTGCTCTTTAACTTTTCCACCTTCAAATACAATGACTGTTGGAATAGACGTAATGCCGAATTTGCCCGCAGTTGCAGGATTTTCGTCTACATTCATTTTAAAGACTTTCGCTTTGCCCTCAACTTCGCCAGCAAGACCTTCGATGATTGGCCCAAGCATACGACAAGGCCCACACCAGGGAGCCCAAAAGTCTACCAAAACGGGAGTATCTGAATTGAGTACTTCTGATTCGAATTTTGCATCAGTAATTTCTGCAGCCATTGTGTTTCTCCTTGAATTTGTTACACAAACGATTATTTTCTATTTAAAAAGCATTATCTGTGCCAACAATAAGTACGGCATGATAGTTGTTCTGTCTACTAATATAGTTACAGTTTTTCATGGAAATAAAAGAATTATTGTTGCACAATAGTGTTGCAACGGTGTTGTATACAACAGGAGGATATGATGCAATGTTTTGGTGACAACAGTGATTTATCGCCAGAGTGTCTCGAAATGGTAATTGAAACCATGGCGGAAGGAGTTCTGTTTATTGACACTAATCAAGTAGTTCGCTATGTGAATCGCAGCGCGACTCTTCTTTTCGGGTATGAACGAGAAGAGTTACTCGGCATGAGTGGTTCAGAACTACTACGCTGTGCTTCAGAAGCGGATACGGCGCTTTTTCGCGAAGGAAGCATTAATCAGGTAGAGTGTTCACTTCAGAAAAAAGACGGCACGCAAATCCCGGTGATTAAAAATGGCCGCGTTGTCAAAATTGGCACAAAAATCATGGGAGCCGTTGAAACATTTCAAGACATTTCACACCTTCGCGAAACAGAAAATCGCGTGCAGGCACTCAAAGAAGCGCTGGAAAAACAGGGTGGCATTCCGCGTATTATTGCAAAAAGTCACGCCATGGAAGTGGTCTTCGAGCAGATACGGTTTGCCGCAGGATCAAATGCAAATACCTATGTTCACGGTGAATCGGGAACCGGTAAGGAATTAACGGCAAAAGCAATTCATGAAATGAGTGATCGGAAAAACGGGCCCTTTGTCGCCGTTAACTGTTCTGCACTTCCAGAAAACCTTCTCGAAAGCGAACTCTTTGGCCACGTGAAAGGATCGTTTACCGGCGCGATCAAGGATAAGATTGGCCGTATCGAACTCGCAGAGAAAGGAACGCTTTTCCTCGATGAAATTGGTGATATTTCACCTCTAATTCAGGTTAAGCTCCTGCGATTTCTTCAGGAAAAAGAGTATGAGCGGGTGGGTGATTCAATCACGCGCCGAGCAAATGTTCGGATAATCACCGCAACAAACAAGAACCTTCGCCAATTGATACAGAGCGGTGAATTTCGCGAAGATCTTTACTATCGACTTAATGTGTTCCCAATCGAACTGCCTTCACTGCGATCGCGCAAAGAAGATGTGGCAATTTTAACCGAACACTTTATCAGTAAGTACCGAAAAATAACGAACAAAGAGATTGTATCCATCAGTACCGATGCACTTCTTACACTCATGGATTACAACTGGCCCGGAAATGTCCGCGAGCTGGAAAATGCGATCGAACACGCCTTTGTTACCTGTCAAGGCACGATGATTGATATATTCAACCTTCCGTTAGAAGTGCGCAAAAATGAGTATCATATGCGAGCAGCAATTCCCCACTTTGCAAACCCATCGCCATTCGAAACTTCAATTCGCGATCCTCGGCGCGATATGACCAAGGAACAGCTCATTTCCGTACTGGAACAGTGTCGCTACAACAAAAGCGAAGCATCGCGGATTCTCGGCGTTGATCGGTCGACCTTGTGGCGGTGGATTAAAAAATGGAATCTCGATTCATAGCAGATTGATGAAGCGGCGATGTTTTCGGTACCGCATTATGGAGAATACAATAAACGGAAGACCACAAGGCCTTCCGTTTACCATTTGAGCCAAACCTGTTTAACTAAATGACACCTGCCGCTTTTGCTTCAGCCTGAACTGTTGCATTGTCAGGAAGCAGTTTTGCAGCTTTGGTAATAGCATCTTTATAATCAACATCGAGCTTAAAGAGTTTCGATGCAGTCGCTTTTCCAAACCACGCTTTTCCATGTTCGGGATTCAACTGAATTGCTTTGTCATACGATTTCAGTGCGAATCGTTTTTTCGCACCAGTCATGGCATAGTAGGTCTCACCCATTTCAAAGTGAGCTTCAGCATTGTAAAGATCTAACTCTGATGACGTTTTAAAATGTTCCAACGCACCCTCGAGATCCCCCTTAGAGCGAAGAATCTGCCCCTTCATAAGAAGTGCCGCAGGATCTTCAGCAAATGCCGCAAGCATATCGTCAATAATCTTTTCTGCCTCGTTGTAGTTTTTCTCTTCCATGAGGAATCCTACATACATAGCAAGATATTTCGGATCACCTTCAGCAACGAGCTTTTTCAAAAGTTGACGTGCTTCTTCTTTCTTACCCGACTGCGCATAAGCATCCACAAGAAGTTTGATGACATCGAGATTTTCAGGTTGAGCTGCGCCCGCCTGTTTCAACACGGGAATTGCATTGTTCCACTGCTGAAGGCGAACGTATGCTTTTCCGGTCTTGATCATAATATCAACTCGCTTAGGATCAAGCGCAGCAGCAGATTCATAACTAAGCACGGCATCGCTGTGCTTTCCCTTTGAAGAGTAGAGATCACCAATGCGAACCCATGCATTGGCATCATCAGCTTTTACAACAGTATACTTTTTATATGCTTCCAACTCTTTCTCTGGCATTTTTGCTTTACCGTACGCTTCCGCGACAGTAAGAAGAAGTTCTGCATTTGAAGCACCCGCTTTAGTGAGAACTTTTTCGAGAAGTGTCGCGCCCTCTTTCAGATCAGCAGGAACGGCGCTCGAGGTAAGCATTTTCCCTAACTGAAGGTGATTGCGCATATCATCGGCATAGGTTACAATGTTGGCGCGATACTGTGTTTTCGCCGCTGCAGGAGCAGATGATTCGCGGAGGAATGCACGTTTGAAATCAGCTTCGCGACTTGGCCACTTGTTTGTCACAACGTACTCATCGTAAAGTCGGATTGCCACAGCTGTTTTCCCCTGTTTTTCCGCACACACAGCGATATTAAAGAGTATCGTTTTCAGCTTGTCAATGGAAGGACCTTTTGTTTTGGTCTTTTCGTACATTGCAGAAGCGTCAGCCCATTTTTCAACAGCAAACAGAACGTTAGAATAGGCGTAAAGATAGTCAAATGTTTCCGACTTTGGCGCTTTTACAAGTGCAAGTGCCTGTTCAGCTAATTTGTTATCCTTAGAATTGATAGCGGACATACCCACGTTAAACGCAATATCACTGTTCTTTCCACCTTTTTCGATGTATGAACGATAATTTTTCGCAGCAGTTGCTTTGTCGCCACTCGCCGAGTACGCATCGCCTAATTTGGCATAAACGATTACCGAATCGGGATTCATCATCTGAGCCTGTTCAAAAGAGACGATCGCACTCTGAGCGTTGCCAGATGCAAGCTGACACTCACCGATTGCCACACTCGAAGCGAGATCTGCAGGATTGATTGAAAGAGCTTTTTCATACATCGGAATCGCTTTGGCAAACTCTTTTTTGTTTTTGTAGAGCATACCAAGAGTTGTAAAAGTTCCAACATCTGCTTTTCCGGTGGAGACTAGACCAGTCAAGGCCTTGATTACTTCATCAGTCTGACCTTTTTTAATCACAATTTCTGCGTAATGATCGTAGGGGAAACCTTCGGGCATTGCATTGATTGAAAGTGCCTTGCGATACATTGCGAGCGCTTCATCAAAACGCTGTGCTCCGTAATACATTTCACCAAGACGAATAACCGAAGCGAGATCTGTGGTGTTTAACTTGAGATAGCCTTCGAGGAAAAGGATCGCTTCTGTTTTCTTATCCAGTTCAACCGCGAGCGCAGATGCTGTTTTCCAATGATCAGCCTTGGTAGCTTCCAACTTCGTCAATTCAACCACAATCGGGAACGCAGTGGCAGTTTTTTTCTGAGACAGAAGCCATGCGCTGTATCGTTTGCGCGAATCAATGTTTCCCGGTTCGAGAGTGATCAGTGCTGAATCAGCTGCAAGTCCCAATTTCTGATCGCTTACTTTTTCGCTCAAGCCATACTGCATTTTCCAGTAGCTGATATTCTTAGGCTCTTTTTCTAGAACTTTCGCCACTTCAGGAATTGCCTCCATCGAAGCGTCGGTTGCCACTAATGCTTCCACAAGTGCTTTGCGAACAACGAGATCATCCTTAGCTGCCAGCGCCTGTTTTGCTGCAGGGATTACTTTCACCCACAGTTTCTGGGGCGCCGCAGAGAGAGCGATGCCGTGAGCAGCTTCAGGAGTGCTGCTGAGGGATGCACTTTTTTCAAAATTGGCCAAGGCTGAAACATACTCTTTTTTCGCGAGCTTGTAGTCGCCAAGTTTGAGATAGACCGTCGGATCGCTTTGGTTCTGAGAAATCAATCCTTCAAGTGTCGATTCAGACTTTGCCGTATTTCCCATGGCAGAGTAGATTTCTGCAAGCAAAGCATATGAACCGGCGTTCTTTTTGTCGAGGGCGATGCTTTTTTCGAGTGATACTATTGCGGCGTCATTCTGTTTCTGAGCAACTTGCATTTCAGCGAGGCGGAACCAAATCGGCGAACTTGCCGCTTCTGTACCCTTAGATGCAAGATAGAAATTGTAGTGATCAATTGCTGAAATCGCTTTTTTCGCATGATCTTTATCTGCAACATAGAGTCGTGCAGCTAGAGCTGGCGCGCTTTTATCGGCAACAAATGCTGTGACCGCATCGCGATACAGTTTTTCAGTTTCACTTTTCGACTCTTTTTCTGCGGAAACAGCATAGCGATAGGTCTGAGTTGCAGTGAGAGCGACTCCTGCTTTCGCGCGGCCATATTCAGTAAATGAACGAGCAAAGTTGTTCTCTTCGAAAGAGAGGTCGGCTAATTCAACCATGGCGGTGTAGAGTTTTGAATCGCCAGCAACTGCGAGATCGTAAAACTCTTTTGCCTTGTCATTTTTTCCGCTACTGCGATATGAAAGTGCTACTTTGTAGGCGAGTTCTTTTGATGCGCCATTTTTGTAGGCCAATTCAAGAAGTGTCGATGCTTTTGCGTACTCTTTTTCATCGTAATAGATCTGACCAAGTGAACTGTTCGCTGATACATTTGCCGGATCTGCGGCGATTACTTTTTCAAGAGCCGCTTTTGCTTCCGCCGGTTTCCCCAATTTGATTGACGCGCGGGCAAATTGCCATGCCGCGTTCGCATCGGGAGTTAATTCAAACGCTTTTTTTCCGAACTCTTCAGCCTGAACAAAATTTCCTTGATCGAAATAGATCGAAGCGGCACCGGCCAAAGGAGCTCCAGCGGTAGGGTTCATGCGACCGGCGATTATAAAGGTCGCGAGAGCTTTTGTTTCGTTTTTTGTTTCCTGATACGACTGAGCCAACTGCATCCACTCATTAAGTGTGCGGTTCTGCGGGGTGAGCGATGTGTTTACATAGTTGATAGCATCATCAAATTTTTTCTGGGTGATAAATTCATCCAATTTTGCATCGGCGATACCTTGTGAAGCTAAGACGGCAACAATACCAGTGATAAGTGTGCATTTCTGAGCCGTTGTCATTTTCGACATTCGTTCTCCTTGTTTATACAAAAAAAAATTTGTTTCAATATTAATAATAGTTATAAAACTAAGATTCTACTGCGTTTAAAATAGCTTTTCTAAACCTGTTTTACCACAAAAAGGGAACAGATCTACTGTTCCCGTGGACATTTCTATTCAGTTTGAACACAAAGTAGGGATTACCAGTTGCTCAACTCTTTTTTAGCATTGCGAACCATCATTTTTAAGCTATCATGTTCAGCATTCGTTTTTGAGAAATAGTGCTCTCCAGAACCATCCCATTTCGCTACAAAAAAGAGTTCTTCAGAATCGGCGGGATTAACCGCAGCTTCGAGCGCAGCTTTGCCGGGAGAACAGATCGGCCCCGGTGTCAATCCCTTGTGAATACGAGTATTATATGGAGATCTGTTCTGTAATTCTGATTTGTAGATCGGTCCGGAAAACTTTTTGAGAGCGTAGCGTATTGTTGGATCAGCACCAAGAGGAATCCCCTGTTCAAGACGATTGTGGAACACCGCAGAGATCACCGCTCGTTCAGACGCAACCTGTGCCTCTTTTTCTACGATTGCAGCCAAAGAGACCAGTTCATTGCGTGAAAGCGCTGCACCTCGCCCCTGTTTTGGCAACTCTTTATGAACCTCGTGAAATGTGGATGTCATTTTTTTGATTACCATTTTTTCATCTGCATCAAATTGGAAATGATAGGTTTCAGGATAAAGATATCCTTCAATAGATGTATCACCAGGAAAGCCAAGGCTATGAATAAAGGCACTATCTCCGCAAAGTTCGACAAATTTTGCGGAATCGATACTTAACTCCTGAGCGATAACTCCTGCAGTTTGCCAAATCGTCAAACCTTCGCGAACTTGAACAATCACATCTCCCGCAGAAGGGTCGAGAAGTTGTTGCGCGGTGTAGATAATCCCCGCTCTAACAGGAAGACGGTATTGGCCCGATTTTATTTTTCCACTTTTTCGGGTGAGTCTCATATAAAAATAGAAGAGCGGAGCACTGGGTACAATTTTCGCATCGGCGAGTCGCGCACTGACTGATTTCAAAGATTCGCCGCGCTCAAGTCGAAACACTACTGATTTTCCACGCATATGTTCCGGAGCAGTGAATGCCCACGCCAAAAATCCCATTGCAACAGTGAGCGAAATCAGTATGAAAAGTGAAAATTGTTTCCCGTTTAATTTCATCTCTATAGTCCTCACAGCTAATAATAAAAAATAGAAGAGATACCCGGCCATCGCCAGCAGATATAATACTCCGACAAACCAAGCTCTGCCGATAAAACGTAAAAATGCCACACCTTTGTCAATCAGAGTGAGCGCTCAATTTCGATATAGTGATCAGTGTCCTTGAGACGGCGAGCCAGTTCTCGGGCAATATTAAGTACTAAAATAGCAAAGAGTTGCAGATCATCAGTAAACAGTTTCATCAGGCGAACACGGGTCAAAACAAGGAAAATAGAATTTTTCGTCGCTTGCACGTCGGCTGTGCGATGTTGAATTCCAATCACAGATGTCTCTCCGAGGCAACTGCCAACACCAATTCGCGCCACTTCAACAAGACGTTCATTTCGGTGCAGCAAAATTGCAACTTCACCTTCGAGAATGATATAAATCTCCTCCGCAACAGTACCTTCGCGAATAAGCATTTCACCACTCTCCATGTGCCGAATTTCACAGCTTTCGTAAAGTGCAACTAACTTTTCCTGCTCAATGGCTGCAAAAATAGCGACTTCGCCCAAAACGCTGAAATAATTCTCTTTTTCGTCAGTCACAAATGCCCCCAATAGTAATGATCGTTATGCGTTTAGGTCACTGTAAAAAGTAACCTTTGAATTTAGCTCTTCATAGGAAGTGAACACGATATCCGGAAACACCTTATTTTCAAGATCATGCATAAATGTTGAACCGCGATTCCCCGCAAAGAGCGCCGTTTTCATACCGATTTCCGACGCCGCTTTGATATCCGCAGCGAGGTCATTACCCACAAATAAAGCCTCCGAAGGAAGTACGTTCAACTCGTAAAGTGCGTCAAACAGTTTTTCATAGAGCATGCGATTCGGTTTTGCCACGCCGTTTTCATATGAAAAAAACAGCAAATCAGATTCAAATAGTTCAAGAAAATCGACCAACTCTTCATCTTGATCGCGCAGAAACAGTGTTAAATCAATAGGCGTATAAAACTGTGCATTTGATAATATTCCCAGTTTTATATTTTGTGCTTTCAGTGCTTTCAGAGCGGGAACAACGTGTGTGAAAAAGCCACGTTTCAGCGAATGAAAGTTATAGAAATAGGCAATAACCCGCGCAAACTCACTGCGCGTCTCGCCCACTTGATTTACGGCGAGTTCGTAGCCGTTGCGAATGAGAATTGAGAGAATAATGTCCCACACCTCTTCGATCTTAACCTCGGGAAACGATTTTCCTTCGCCAATAGACTGTTCGTGCTTCATCACAATCAAGCCGTGATAAAAGTCGTACAACGTCTCTTGAACAGGTTTTTCACTGTCAATAATAGCGAGCGTTTTTGTAAATCCAAAGCGGTCGGCAGTTTTTAAAAATGCACTCAACAGTGACTCTTTTTTCTTGTCTGCATCAGAAAAGGAATCATCCCAATAGTTTATCAGGGTTCCGTACACATCAAAAATAACGACCTGAACATCGCGAATCTTTTCTAATCTTCCTCGGTAGAGAGCGGGAATCGGCGTTTCTGATTTCGCAGGGAATTCTTCGTGCAGCGACGCTGCAAATTCAGCAACTATTGACATACCTTCTCCTCTTGGCAAAACTTTTTCGGCGATAAAATAACATCGGGGCTTTCAAACCGAAAGCCCCGAATACCAATCATTTGAACAGTTCACCACAAATTACGGTTTATAAAGATGCTGCCCCGAGGCATCGATGTAGATATCGTCAGAACTATTATGCCCAGATGTGGTAAACTCAAGTCCGGATAGATCAATTTCAAACTCCTGCGTATTTGCCGTGTCTAAAAGGATTTCATCCGAAATCGTTTCCACCGTTTGAGTAAAAGCGATAGTGCTTTTGGAAGCGAACTCTTCGAAATTTTCAAAGGCATCATCCACAAGTGCTGCTTCATCAAATTTTTCCTGAATCGAAACCAGTTGCTTGTTCGAAAGGTCCTCGATCAATAGTGCAAGCCGACGTTGTTCCGCTTCGAATCCAAGAATGCGTTGTTCATCTTGAGCTACTCGTTCGGCGAGAAGCTTGATCATAGCACCATTTTCACTTCGTTGTTTCTGAAAACTCTCAGCAACTTTTTCAGCGAGAAGGCCAAATCCAGTGTTGAATAGATTCGCTTTCTCCTCGATCTTTGCATCCAACTCTGCAATCGATACAGAACGACTCGAATCCTCAACCACAGTGGTCGCGGGGATATTGTTCAGATCAGAACGCAGCGAAGCGAGTTCCGCCGTAACTGTCACCGTAAGTGTTCCAAGAGACTTAGCAAACTCTTCTCGAAGCGCTACCACGGACGATTCCAGCGAATCGACGATCCGTTCAATATCGGATTTCATCTCCATAATATCGTCTTGAACAATAAGATCGTCAAGCAGTGCAGTGAAATGATGTTTTAGATTTTCCTGTACTTGCCCCATATAGTTCTCCCGATTCTAACATTCGTTTTTCATATTCAAAAGCTACACCGCTACAGCTGGTTTTTCCCATTTTTTTTCAACAGAACAGAAACAGTCTCAAAATTGGCACGTTTCTCCTTTGGGAGTACTAAAAAACCTCCTGAAATCACAGGTTAATCTCAGGAGGTAGACATTAAAACGACAACAATTATTAACTACTCAACTCATTACTAAGGTTAACCTTAGGTTTTGAAGGCAACGATATTATAAGCAGCGATCCCATGGTTATGACAATTCCTCCACCCATGATCGGCGTTAACAACTCCCCAAAAAGAATCTTTCCCGCAAGAACACTCAATACTGGACCGGTTAATGTCAAGACCGAAGTAGTTGCCACTGAAACAGTGCGAACACCATGAGTAAAAAGAAGTTGCCCCAGTGTTGCACAAATTCCCATGAGCAATAGAATCGGGAGCGTCCCCACAGGCAGTGCGATCGGCATGGTTACAGCGGGAATTCCCATAAGAAATATTCCCCCGAGACATTGGGCCAAAAAAATTGCTTCACTCATTTCAGTTTTCGAAATCTTTTTAACCTGAACTACCGCAGCACCTCCCAACGCTCCTCCCAACAACGCGAGCAGTGAGTAGCCGTTCAGTTGAAATTCGATGAGACTATCACCCTTGCCTACAATGGTCAACACAATTCCCACGAAAGCGATTACAACAGTGATCAGTTTTCTCACGCCCGGCCGTTCACCGAGATGGATCATACTGAAAATAACTGCGAAAACGGGAAACGTATTCATCAAAACGGTTCCCTGGATCAAGCCAAGTTGATAAATCCCTAAAAATCCCAAGCCGATGGCAGAACCGCCGAGTAAACCGCGAATAATCAGCCCCTTTCGGTCATTGAATCGCAGAACAATCCCCCCGGTAAACGCCATGCTTACAATCACGAGAATCCCCACGAAAAAGCGGATAAGTGCCGATAGAGCTACATTTTCAACAGCGGCGAGTCGAAGGAAAATCACCATACCGGTGAATGCAAAATTTGACATCAGAATCATCATAATCCCTTTGCGGGAACTGGCGTGTATCATAGGCCCTCCTCATGGGCTAAAACAAAAAAGGCTACCTCACTTTTGAGGCAGCCTTGAATTCTAACGATCTGGATGAACAGATTATCGCGAACTACATAGAGCCTCTCCATCGAGCATACATAGTGATAGCCAACGGCGTTTCACCACTGTCTTCACTGCAGTCTCGAAAGAAATTGCTATCATGTTCATTTCTACTCTCCATTTGATCGTAACTCATTCAATATACTCGATGAATCCACTTCAAAGTGACACTTTTTTCGATCTTCTCATGAGCGCTACTCTCCGCGCGAACATCCCGGGCCGACGAGAGCACTTTTTCCTCCGGAAATCGGCACGACCTGAATCTGTGTGGAAATTCGTTCCTTCAAGGCGGATACGTGAGAAATCACTCCTATAAGTTTGCCTGCTTCGTTGAGAGAACTTAGTGTTTCAAGAGCCGTTTCGAGCGAATCTTCATCGAGCGTCCCGAACCCTTCATCGAGGAAAAGGGAATCTACACGCACTCGACGGCTCGCCATCTTGGAAAGTCCGAGAGCAAGAGTTAGACTGACGATAAAACACTCACCACCGGAAAGATTTTTCACAGAACGCTCTTCCCCGGCTTGGTACGTGTCAATCACGTTCAGTTCGAGCGGTTGGTGTTTGTCTAACGTCAAAATATAGCGATCACTCATCTTTTCCAGTTCATTGTTGGCGTGAGCGACCATCAGTTCGAAGGTCAATCCCTGGGCGTAAGTGCGGAACTTTTTCCCATCTGCCGATCCGATCAATTCGTTCAACTTACTCCAGCGAAGAAACTCGATTCGCTGACGTTCAATCGATTCACTGGCCTTTTTTCTCAATTCCCTGGCCTGAACACCATCGCGAATGGTCAACTCTAACAATGCGGTTTCCTGCTGAACCTGATCGTAGATCGCTTTCTTTTCTTCAACAAGAACGGCCAATTCTGTTTCAGAAAGTTCCGTGAGTGCCTTTGCCGTTTCACCGGTGTGGCGACTTCGCCGATCATCACGCCGAGTGGACAACTCGGTTTCACGACGAATTAAATCCTGTGAGCGTTGCATCAGAAATTCCCGATCCTGAATTGTCATACGAGCCCGAACAAAGGCCCTTTCATCGATAAAACTCGCGCGATACAACTCCTGAAGAAACTCACTTTCGAGTTTTTCCCGTTCCGGCGACTCCTTGGCAATCAGATCGGAACAGCGAAGAATATCAGCGGAAATCCGTTCTTTTGTCGATGAGCGTACGCGATACTCTTCCTGCGCCAACGACACCGATCTGTCCGCAATTTCCACCGCCTTTTCAAGTTTCAGTTCGATTTCGGCGGGATTTTCAGTGCCAAACATATCTTCTCTCTCTTTTTTCAAGAGTCGACCGCGATTGGCTTGATCTTCCCGTTCGATCTTTTTGGTGGCGATCTGAGGCGCACAAGTAGCAATAACCGCGTCGCACCGTTTCTGTTCACTGTCCAAGCGATCCATCTCTTTCTGCAATCGATCAATTTCAGCGATTGAACGGTTCCACTGTTCGAGTCGGCTTTGAAGCTGAGGAATCACCGACCGATGCGGTTCGCCAACACCAAAGGGAGCTAACAGTGCCACGAGATTAGTGCGAACTTCGTAAGCGCGAACCTTTTCAGTTGCCACGGCTTGGACAAATTCGGCAATCTGCTGTTCCAACGATACGATGGTATTTTCAACAATAACCAGCTCGTTTCCGGCGCGGTTGACCAGTTCTGATCGACGCGCCAGTTCGGTGGTCAGTTGAAGAATCATCTTTTCAATCTGTTCTGCTCGATCGATAACCGCATTTAATGTAACGACTTCCTGATCTACCGCATCGACAGAGGGGATATTTCCTTCGGCGAACGGGTGGTGATTTGATCCGCACAGTGGACACGGCGCACCATCAACCAATCGCTGGCGTTCCTCTTCGAGCGAGGCGATCCGTGCGAGTAGTACTTTTTCCCGCAGGAGCATTTGGACCCGATCGCTGTATTCGCGAACGCTTTTCCCCGCCAGTGTTTGCGCCAATTCTGATCGCTGAGATTCAACCTGAACCGACATCGCCGAAACTGATTCGCGCAAGGCTCCAATTGCGGTGAACTGCGATTCTCGCGCAAGGCGCTTTTCATCGAGAGCACTCTGTTTTTCAACCAACTCTTGTTCTTTGCAATTGAGTGAATCAAAGAGTTCTTCGCAGTGATTCATTTTCTGTTCGATGGCTGACAATTGAGACACCAGCTGTTCATCCTGTTTCATTTCAGTGCGATAGCGAACCAGTTCCCGCAGTGAACCATCGATAGTATCTGCGTGCTGTCGCAATGAGTGGCGATCCGCTGAAGCCTGAACCTCTTGCTGCTCCAAAGCTTTCAGTTCCGTGTCGATCTCTCGCCACCGATCGCGCTGAACAATAAGTTCGCTGTCCAATTCGCGCACTTTTTGGATCACAGGAAGCTGAACCGATCGCGCACTCTTAGCGTCGTTCGATTCCGTCACGGCACAGTTGAGCCGATCCTCTGCTAATACGAACTGTGAAGAGATAGTAACCAGTTCACTCTGATACGATTCGAGAGAACGAGCCGTATCGCCGAGAAGCGTTCTTTTATTAGAGAGTTCCACAAAGAGCGGTTCGAGCTGAACCGCCTGTTGCGCCCGATCCAATGCGATTTTTTGATCTGCAAAACTCATTTTTTCCGATTCGAGAACCGTAAACTCTTGTTCGATCGCAACCATTTCCCGTTCGATTCCGGCAATTGTCTGCACCCAGCGAATCGACGCCTGCAACTGTTCCAACGATGTGGAAACCGCGGAAACCGTTTCCCGTTTCTGTACCAACTGGTCAACCAAAACCATTTCGTCCGCTTCGGTCAGGACGGTGATTCCCGAAAATTGCGCTTCCAGAAGGGTGAGTTTTTCTCGTTCGTCGCGTTGACGTTCGTGACACTTTTTTGAAATAGTCGAGTATATCGACGTACCGGTGATCTGTTCGAGAATACGCGATTTGTTCTCCACATCCGCCTTGAGAAACGAATCAAATCCACCTTGAGCGAGCAGAATTGATCGAGTGAACCGTTCAAAATCCATCCCCGTTTTCTCTTCGATCACCTTTCCCACGAGACTCTTTTTCTCTTCGATAATCTTTCCCGTGACCGCATCGGAAATTTCGTGGCGCGGGCTCTGCAGTGCCCCGTCGGGGCGTTTGCGCGCTTTTCCCTGGCTCCAACTACAGCGAAATTTCCCTTCCGTCGATTCAAACACCACTTCGGCCATGCATTCACCACTTTGGCGAGACATGATTTCGTTGGTAGACTGAGTGATATTTCCCAGTCGCGGGGTTCGTCCGTAGAGAGCCAAGCAGATCGCGTCGAGAATAGTTGATTTTCCCGCGCCGGTTGGTCCAGTGAGCGCAAAAATCCCATTTGAAATGTAATGAGGATCGGTAAAGTCGATCACCCAATCACCGTAGAGCGAATTGAGATTTCTGAGGCGCAATTCCTGTATTTTCATGCTGTTTCCTTGTAATTTCTTGTGAACATGTGAAGTATCATACATCCCTATTACTCTTCAAAATGACCGGCTCAATGAAAATCTCTGACGCGGGGGCGCAGGTAGCAAAGTGAAAGCGAACCCTACTGCGCCATGAGATCCTGTTCCATCACCGACCGCAAAAGTTCTGCGTAGACCGTTTTGAGTTCATCCTGTTGCGCCTGTTCGATTTTGAGTTCACCGCAGCACCGAAGGAATACATCCATCGGTTCCAGATCTTCGAGATTTGTATCATCTTTTGATTTCGTCAATCCTCGGTCGTAGGTTCGGCGATTGCCCAAGCGAAGAACCTCCACAGAACTATTTTCGACAATTCCATCGACCAATTCGCGCAGATGAGGAACCACTTCTGTACCGCGATACTCAATTTCCACCCAAATGGATTCTCCCTTGGCGACCAGATTCGTCAAGGTTTCGGTGATTTTTTCAAGGTCGCCACTGATCCGTTCCAACCGTTGAAAGAGCGGTATCGCAATCTCCCGAATAGTCCGATTGCCCGATTCAAACGATATGGCACAGAGCAATTTCTGCTGATGTGCTTCTCCAAATCCCATGGGAATCGGCGATCCGCTGTAGCGTATATGATCCTTTCCACCCACGATTTGTGGTACGTGAAGGTGACCCAGTGCAAGATACTCCATCGATGGAGGGAACAGATCGCACCCCACGTGTGCCAGCGATCCCACGTAGAGTTCGCGCACGCCGTCGCCATCAACGGTCTGACCACCGGCGGCAAAAAGATGACCCGTGCCGATAATCGGAACAGAACCACTCCCCTCGTTTTCAAAGGCTGTTTTCATCGCCACAGCTGTGGCGCACACTGCGTCGTAGTGACTTTTCACCCCGTCGATCATACGGCGATTTTTCTCTTCGAGAGATTCCCCCGCTTCAACCGTACGAATGTCCCGATCGCGCAGATAAGGAACAGCGCAAATGATCACTTCCGGATGACCTGATTGGCCATAAAGAACAACCACTTCGTCGGCGGGATTATCTCGCGCAGTGCCGATCACGTGGACATCAAGTGCTTTCAGTACTGTTTTGGGAGCATCCAGAAACGAGGGTGAATCGTGATTCCCCGCCACAAGAACCACATGGCGACAGGGGGTTTTAGAAACGTCGCGAAGAAAGCGATAGTAGAGTTCCTGAGCGCGATTGCTCGGCGTGCCGGTGTCAAAAATATCGCCGGCTACAATGAGAACATCGGCCTGCTCATTGATAAGAGTTTCCAAGAGCCACGCCAAAAATAATTCAAATTCTTCATACCGTTTCCGCTGATAGAGCGATCTTCCCAAATGCCAATCTGAACTGTGAATAACTTTCATTGACTCTCCTCAACCGTTTTGTAGAAACGCAAATATACGATCTAACCCGCGCGGGGCGTTCGGCGAGACTGTGAGGTTGTCCCAAATTGGAAAATTAAACCTTAGATATAGAGTAGCCCATCAATGGTGTAGCTCTTATTCATTCATGTCAACAATTCGACTGGATTATTTTGAATTACCCCATCCGTATGGACTCAAATCAGTGTAGGTTTAAAATGGACTCAATTTTCATTACAATCACTGAACGAAACTCTTTAAGGACCCATCTACATATTTCAGGATTCCCACGGCGATATACGTTCTCGATTCGACGGGGTTCATGAAGGATCGGTCAGTTTCCATTCGGTTCTCTGTGGATGAGTGTTTGAAATGGTACAGCCAATCGGTTAATCCTTTTTATTATTCTACTCATAATGAGTGATTGTTGCCTGTCTTCCTAACACAATTCTAACACGCCGTAATAGCATGTCTACGATATAGTTTATAGATAAACGATCTCCATTTTCAATGATACCAACAAGGAGTTTTATAATGTTCAGAATACTCATAACTATCTTGTTTTTGCTTACCGTAGGCTGTAAAAAAGAGTCACTTACAATTCTTTCTGGTTCCGAAAACGAATCGCTCAAACCACTCTTAGAAGAGTTCGGGCGCACGCACGGTGCCTCGATTGAACTGAAAACAATGGGATCCGTTGACATAATGAGGCGCCTTCAAAATGATTCCCTTTCAGAATACGATGCAATCTGGCCAGCCGCTTCGATGTGGTTGGCGCTGGGGGATGCTCACAAGCGAGTCTCTCAATCCAAATCAATTATGACCTCACCGGTGGTGTTTGGGATCAAAAAAAGCCTTGCTCAAAAGTTGGGATTTGTCGGCCGCGATGTAACTGTCGCAGAAATTCTTGCGGCGGTGCAACGCGGTGACCTCAGATTTACCATGACTTCTGCAACCCAATCGAACTCCGGTGCCATGGCGTATCTCGGATTTCTTTCTGCCTTTGCAGAAAATCCGCAGACCCTTTCACAAGAACAACTGCAGGACACAGTGTTGCTGAACCGCATGACCGCTCTTCTTTCGGGGATAAATCGTTCTTCCGGAAGTTCCGGTTGGTTGAAAGAGCTATTTTTGAAAGGTGATTACGACGCCATGGTCAACTACGAATCACTCATAATCGAAACGAATCACGTGCGAATCGGTCGCGGTGAAGAGCCGTTGTATATCGTCTATCCAAGGGATGGACTCTCCATTTCCGACTCTCCTCTGGGATCTTTGACACAGGATGAAAAAAAGCGAGAACTGTTCAACGAACTGCAAGAATGGCTCCTTTCTACGCCAATTCAAAAGCGAATTGCCGCACAAGGTCGTCGCACAGGTCTTGGAGCTTCGGCATCGACTGAATTTATGAGTTCTGTCGATACGGCATGGGGAATAAGTGCAAATCGCATTTTAGCCCCCGTCCCACTCCCTGCGGCAGCGCAAATTCTGGAAGCGCTCAATCTCTACCAAACGCGACTGCGCAAACCGTCTCTCACCGTTTTCTGTCTTGATTTTTCTGGAAGTATGGAGGGAACCGGAAGTGCGCAGTTAAAAGAAGCGATGAATCTCCTTCTCGATGCACAGCGTTCAAAAGAACATTTGATTCAACCGGGATACCGTGATATTACTGTTATCATTCCCTTTTCAAATGAACTTCAGCCGTACAAAATTGTCGAAGGGAACAGCGATTCGGCCATGGCAGAACTGAACCGTTTTGTCGAATCTCTTGAACCAAGCGGAGGCACGGACATTTACTCCCCGGCAATACAGGCTCTATCGATTATCGAAAGTTATTCTGAAACCGAGTACATTCCCGCAGTCGTGCTCATGACAGACGGAGAATCCAACACGGGCGCAAACCAAGATGCACTTCGGTTGGCCTTGGGAAAAGTAAATCGCGATATCCCCATTTTTTCAATCTCCTTTGGCGATGCATCTCAGGATCAATTGGATGAAATCGCCACCATGAGCCGTGCAGCGGTTTTCAAAGGTCAGGACGATTTGGTTGGTGCATTCCGAAAGGTAAAGGGGTATAATTAATGGCCCCACTACTTGGCGGGCTTCTCGGTGGAGCGCTATTCTTAGTCTTTTTATTGTTCTTTAACACCTCTATTCCCATTGCACTTTTTGCTTGTGGCGGCGGATTTGTGGCAGGAATTCTTATGGCACCGCGTCGGTCACTGGCCATTTCTGTCGAAGGGGTTGATCACGAAGCGCTCAAAGAAGCGATCGCCACCGCGGGCAGAAAAGTGGTTCGCCTTGGTGAACTGGCAAAAGGTATCGAACGAGTAGAGGTTCGCACGAAAGCGCAACAATTAGCTAAAACAGCCGAAGGGATAATCGCAGATCTGCAGGATGAACCGACCGAGGTAAAACGGGCGCGGCAATTTCTCAACTATTATTTAGATGCCACTGTTCAAATTTTGCAACAGTATCAAGAAATCAGCAGTAAGGGAATCAAAACTCCCGCCATTACAGAGGCGTTATACAAGGTTGAATCGCTTCTCGATTCGGTGGTGGATGCCTTTGAAAAACAGCGAGCTCACTTGCTCACCGATGATATGTTCAGCCTTGACACTGAAATTAAACTTCTTGAATCAACTTTAAAAACGGAGAGCTTTAACCGATGAAGCGAACATTACTTGGTCTATTAGTACTACTTATATGCATTGTCGCCGGAATCATGTTCAAAATGAAACAGTCGATTCTTCCTGCTGAAACCGTTTCAGGGATGATCGGTGGAGAAAAAAGTCAGTTTCTCGAAGACTCGCTGATTGTAAAAATTCTTCGCAATCGTTATGGATTGATTGTGGATGCGCGCAAAGAGGGCTCAATCGAACTCGTTCAAGGCGATCCAAAAGGCAAAGATTTTTTGTGGCCCTCTTCGCAGGTCGCTCTTGAAATTTTCAAAGAACGGCACGCGGGAGTTTCATTTAAAACTGACCAAATTTTCTCTTCGCCGCTAGTACTGTTCAGTTGGGATTTGGTGACCAAAGCGCTAGTGGCCCAAAAATATGCTCAAGAACGTAATGGCGTCTGGTATATCACTGATCTCACCGGTTTGATCCAAGCGGTTGTGGATGGCAAAAAGTGGAGTGATCTCGGTGTTTCAGAACTCTATGGGCGTGTGAGTCTTATCAGTACCGACCCGAATCGATCCAATTCAGGATCACTCTTTGCCGGTTTGATCGCCGCGCTTTTGGCAGGAGATCAACTGAATGATTCAACTCTCGCCGAAGTGACCCCAGCAGTAAAGCAGTATTTCGATGGTCTCGGGTTCATGGAAAGTTCTTCCAGCGATCTTTTCAACCAGTACCTCAGCACGGGAGTGGGCGCAAAACCAATCATCGCCGGTTATGAAAACCAAATTATCGAATATTCATTAGCACACCCGGATCAATGGCCTGTGGTAAAAGAGAAAGTACGTTTATTGTACCCTGAACCAACGGTCTGGAGTGCTCACCCATTTATCGCCCTTACACCCAAAGCAGAAAAACTCATGAAAGCGCTCAAAGATCCTGAAATTCAAAAAATCGCCTGGGAACGCCATGGGTTCCGCACTGATCTTGTGGCAACCACGGCCGCCAGTGAAGTGAATGGGCGCGTTATCGGCATAGCGCCTTCAATAAGCAAAGTCATTCCGCTTCCGGCACCGCATATTTTAAACAATCTTTTAGGCTCCCTGAAAAACAATTAACTATCAACGGAGAAATACATGGAATCAAGCAAACTCGTACCTGCGATTGTACTTACGGATTTATCTGCCACTGAACAGGAACGCATCTCAACCATTAGAAACTCCGTGGCACTCACCGATTCTCAATCGGTCACAACCTATGGATTGTCGGCCCAGTCAGGAATCGCCGAATTTTCAGAATCAATTCTGGCGGAAATCGTAAACAAAGATGCGGGATTTGTAGGAACGGCACTTTCGTCACTCTTGACGACAGTGAAAGATCTCGATGTAGATAGCCTCCAAAGTGGCGGTGCGCTCTCAAAAATTCCTGTAATCGGTAAGATCTTTAGCGCCGCGAGAAGTTTTATTCAACGCTATGAAAAACTTTCGGTTCAGATTGAACGGATCACTGGCGAACTTGAAAAAGCGCGTATGAATATCCTTCGCGATATCACTATGCTCGATGGCTTGTTCCAAAAGAATTCACTCTCTCTGCGCGAACTGGATCTCTTTATTGTGGCCGGCCAAGAACTTTTGGCCGAACTTGAAACTGTTCAGATTCCCGCGATCGAAGCCAAGGCCACGGAAAGTGGTGATCCGCGCGATGCTCAAGCATTGCAAGATGCTCGCCAGTTTGCCAGCCGTTTCGAGAAAAAACTCCACGACCTCAAACTTTCACGCATGGTTTCGATTCAGATGAACCCGCAAATCCGACTGATTCAAAACAACAATCAACTTCTTGTGGAAAAAATTCAAACGTCGATACTCACCACGATTCCACTTTGGAAAGGTCAGATTGTTATCGCCATTGCACTGTTTCGCCAGAAAAAAGCGGTGGATTTACAGCGTGAAGTGACAGACACGACAAACGAACTTCTTATGAAAAATGCAGAAATGCTTAAGGATAGTTCGATTCAGGTTGCGCGGGAATCGGAACGGGGAATTGTGGACATGGAAACACTTCGCAAGGTCAATGGAGATTTGATTGCCACTATCGAGGAGACCTTAAAAATCCAGAGCGAAGGTCGGCAAAAACGCCAAATCGCTGAAGTAGAACTGAAAAAACTGGAAAGCGATCTCAAACAGAAACTTATTGGCGCAACAAACCGCTAATTCTTTTCAAGCCGCTTTTGTGGGCAGGAGGGCAAAACTCTTCTGCCCTTTTATTATTCTGTCCATTCATTCAATCTGGCAATGAGTAACAAATTTTTGAGCTTACGAATGTTGATCTAATCAACGGTGTTTCAAAATGAGTAAGAAAGTAATTTTCAGAGACAATTGCGGTAGTGTTCAATTTTTTTCGGTGTAATGGTAATGGCATCAATCCTCCATGGAGTTTCGATCATTTCGTGGTGTCGAAACCAAATCTCTGCCACTCGAGCGATTGTGGCTCGTTTTTTCGGTGAAACTTTCCATCCCGGATCTCCATATGCAAGTGTTCGCACTGATTTTACTTCAACAAAAACAAATGTGCCTTCGGGAGAACAAGCAATGAGATCTATTTCACCGATTTTTGTGTTAAAATTCCTCGTGATAATTTCATACCCGCGCAAGAGAAGGTATTGTGCCGCAGCATTTTCGCCATCGGCACCAACGGCACGGCTGTTTGTAAGATCGCTCATTTGATAAAAATAAGGTAGATATACAGCACGAGAATCAAAATCAGCGAAAGCCACTGATCGCGAAAAGTTTCCGCCCAAAATTCAGTGGACATGAGATCAAACGAACCACTCCCCGCTCCACCGCGGCGACTATCTTTACGACGGTCATCATTGCGACGATCGGTTATTCGGTTGTCAGGCTCTTCGGGCTCTTTTTTTATCAACGAATCAAAGAGATTTGATTTCTCGTCAACAATAACCGTGTCTAGATCATTAAGCATCCCTTCGATAGATTTATAGCGATCTTTCCGATCCTTTTTCAATGCTTTTAAAATGATCAACTCGAGCCGTTTGGGTATTTCATCGCAATGCGTCGAAGGCGGGAGCGGTTGGCTGTGAACCTGATTGTATGCCACAGATACAGGATTTTTCCCCGTAAATGGAGGATTTCCCGTAAGCATTTCGTAAAGTAGAACACCGAGCGAGTAAATATCTGTCTGGTGATCGAGATCTTCGCCTTTTGCCTGCTCCGGCGACATATACTCCGGTGTTCCAACGGCAATTCCCGTCATGGTGATTCTGTTTTCCCGAGCGATTTGCGCAATTCCAAAATCAGAAATCAAGCAGGTTCCATCGCGAGTAATGAGAATATTGTGTGGTTTAATATCGCGGTGAATTATTCCCTGGCGGTGCGCGTAGAGAAGTCCGCGGCAGATCTGCTTGGCAAAATCCATCACAATATAGACCGGCAAGGTTTTCTTTTTCTGAAGAATTGAATCTAGCGTTGTTCCATCGACAAACTGCATCGCAAAAAAATGAATCCCATTTTCCTGACCAAACTCGTATAGAGAAACAATGTTATTGTGATTCAAACGTGCAATGGCGCGCGCTTCCGTTTCAAAACGAGCGATCGCCTCGTCATTGGCACTTGCCTGATCTGCGAGCAGTTTTAGCGCCACTGTTCGTCCCAGTGGTTCCTGAATCGCCTTGTAGACATCTCCCATGCCACCTTTGCCAAGATGGCCGACAATTTTGAAATTAGCAATGCGTTCAATCGCCGGCATCAATTACCTCTGTTCAATCTGAATAATTCGTTCGATTTTATTGACTGCTTCTGCAAGATCATCATTGACAACAAAATAATCATATTTACCTTCAAACCGTGCAATCTCCTGCTCTTTGCGTGCATTTGCCAAGCGTATGGCAATTGCTTCGTCAGTATCTGTTCCGCGAGACCGCAAACGCGTTTCAAGAATTTCCCACGATGGCGTTTCGATGAAAATCCCTTTCGCTTCGGGGTACATACGGTCCAGTTGTGCTTTTCCCTGAACATCGATATCGAGAACGACGATATTTCCTTCGGCCACCTGCTGATCAATAAAAGTGCGTGGCGTACCGTAAAAGTTCCCATGAACTTCGGCCCATTCGATAAACTCATTATTGGCGATCAACTCTTTGAACTGTTCAACGCTGTAAAAGAAATATTCAACGCCGTTTTTTTCTTCGCCGCGAGGTTTTCGCGTGGTCGCAGAAATCGAGTGCACCATGGTGGGGATGCGCTTTTTCAATTCAGTGATGATCGTACTTTTTCCTGCTCCTGAGGCAGCAGAAAAAACAAGAATTAACCCTTTACTCATTGTCAACATCCTTTTCCAGCAGTTTGTTGCTGATTGAATTTTTCTCTTTTAATATTTTATTTCCGCGAGTTACTTTACAGAGTGAAACATGTAGGTTTATCGCGATCGCTCGCTGAGTTTTGCCGCTTTTAAGTTGACGCATCAACTCCCACCGAAGATCGAGTGATTCCCGTTCACGATCAGTGAGCAACTCCTTTAGAAACATCTCCATTTCACAAGGATCCTCAACACTGCAGAGCGCTTTAATCAATCCGTGCATTGAATATCCGAACTTCTGGTGGTTGCTTGATTGAAAAAACCAGTCCGTTCGAGGATTGAATAACCAATCACTGAACAAGCCGTGGCGACATTTAATGAATTTTTGAATCCAAAAACAGGAATTTCAATGATCGAATCGCACCGTTCCAAAACATCCGGAGCAACACCTAGTGCTTCGTTGCCAAACACAATGGCCACAGGCCCAGCAATCTCAACGGAAAAGAATGGCTTGGAGTGAGAAGTCGTTTCTGCGGCCCAAACGGGAATCCCTAAATTGCGACAGTACTCCACTGCTTCGCTTGTGGTATCGAAATGTTTCCACGGAACGTAATCAATAGTCCCCATACTTGTTTTGAATAATTTTTCATGAGGAGGATAAGCGGTATAGCCACAGAGAAACAATCCGGATACGCGCATGGTGTCACAGAGCCGGAAAATCGCACCTACATTAAAGGCACTGCGAAGATTATCGAGAATGACATATAGTGGCGATTTCGGCAAAGCGCCATACTGTTCAATCGAAAGGTTCGAATCGAAGGTGCGGATTTCAAAAGATGTTTCCATGTCGCCAATTTTAAGAGCCACAACGACCCTCCCTGCTTGTATATTTTCGTGCCTTCAAAAGTCGGTTCTCGACTTTTATGCGTGCTGAAACTTTGATCATGATGAGTCCGGAGGTTCTGTGAGACGTGATAAAATAGGTATTGCGACGTCGCTCTTCAAAGAGAATGGCTTTGACCCCCTTAAAACAGTTGAATTTGCTCTCGCCAATCGCGTGTCAATTATTCAACTTTATCTCAACAAAGAACTGGAATTCGACTCGACCCAACTCGAAGCACTTCATGCGTTATTCGAAGATAATCAATTAACTATGCTTGTCCATTCTCCGTATTACTTAAACAAAGCAGTACTCGATGGGCATCATACGGCTGCGCTCTTAAAGTTATTTCCGATTCGCCAAAAACGGTATGTCGTTGTCCATTACGATGAAAATTGTTCACTTCAGGAAGCACTGAAAACTGCGGAAGATCTCAATCGAGCCGGTTTCAGTGTCGCTTTGGAAAACTATTATCAAGGCAGAACAGAAAAAGATCTCCTTGAAAATATCAACAACTACGTGACTCTTGTTCGTGTTGCGGCTGAACGCAAAATTGACCTTGTGCCGGTGATTGACTTCCCACGGTTGTTCATCGAGCATTTTTCATCCTATGCACCAGCGTTTCTCACCAAACTTCTCCTTCATGGATTATCCCTCTCCAACCGCGAGATTATCCTTCACCTCATCGACACCAAAGATGTAAAACTTCGTCGCGAAGATTGGGTTCCCATAGGCGAAGGTATTATTCCGTACAATGAAATTTTCGCTGCGCTCGATGAATACAAGTTCACGGTGCTTTCGGCGATTCTCGAATTTGAAGAAGTTTCACTGGGAGAAAAAAGCCTCGGATACTTCACCGAATAATAATTATTGTTCAAAATTAAAAAAGGGATTTCACCTTCAAAGTGAAATCCCTTTTTCTATTTGTATTCATCTGACTACTACAGTTCGAATCGGCTCGATTGCGTGAGCGGGAAAAACCGTGAGCAGCCATTGCTCACGAGGCTCTCTTGCGATGTGTAGATTCGATCAATATCGCTGTCTGTTCGATCTGGTGAGTAATGGAAAAAACCCACTTCTTTGCAATTTGCAGCATTGCTCAGTTCAACAACATCCTCGATAGTCGAATGGCCCCACCCGCGAACTGGTTCATATTCTGAACGAGTAAACTGCGCATCGTGGAAAAGGACATCTGCATCGCGACAAAATTCGACGTAATCCTCAAACGGACGACCTTCGGGATAACTGTGTTTCAATTCATTATCAGTAAGAAGGACAAAACTCTTGCCGTCCTCTTCTACTCTATAGCCCAATCCACCGTGATTCGGATGGTTGATGCGGATTGAACGAATTATCAGTGAACCTATTTCGAAAATCTGTTCGCCAATAGTATTGAACGTAAAGCTCGCTTTTATTTCATGGCCATCAAAACTGACAGGTGAATAGGGTGGAGTCAACATATTGCGAAACGCCTGTTCCGCTCCGTCAACTCCTTCGAGAAGTGGTCCATACATAGAAATGGCTTGATTTTTATCATAGATTGGTTTGAAAAAAGCTACACCGACAATATGATCTAAATGATAATGTGTAAAAAAGAGATGAAGTGGAAGCGGATAACTCCCCTTCTTAGTAGAAACAAGGCGATTTCCAAAGGTTTGGATTCCGGTACCTGCATCGATAATCACCACATGGCCGGATTTCGCCGTAATCTGCACAGAGATAGTATCTCCGCCAAATCGACTAAACTCTTGTCCACCTCGTGCAATCGATCCTCGTGTTCCTGCGCATTCGATTATCATGAAGAATCATCCTGTGTTTCT